>NZ_JBEYSO010000007.1:0-157400 GCF_040642675.1 Micromonospora sp. NPDC047738 | reverse complement strand
AGCTTCTCCAGTTGCGCCGCGCTCGGCGCGACGCACTCGTTGCCGCCCTGCTCGCCACCAGACTCGGTACGGCAGAACCGGGTTAGGATGCCGGGCTTCACCGGAATCTCGCCCTGCACCAGAGCGTCCGCGTCGCCGCCGCCGAGGCCGGGTAGGGTGCCCTTGGTCAGCTTCTCCAGTTGCGCCGCGCTCGGCGCGACGCACTCGTTGCCGCCCTGCTCGCCACCAGACTCGGTACGGCAGAACCGGGTTAGGATGCCGGGCTCGGCCTCCACCTCGTCGTGCATGAAAACGACGTGCTCGCGGAAATCCGGTGCGTCCGGCTGCTTGATCACGGCCCGGGTACCGGATGCGAGCGGCTCCCCGGTGCGGGCGTCCACCCAGGTGGCGCCGGGCGGTTCGACGACGATCGCGCCGAACGCCCCGAACGAGTGCGAGCCGATGAACCGCACCTTGCCGTTGGCGTCCACCGGTCGGGTCTGCTGGGACGAGAAGTCCGCCCCGTCCTTGAACTGGAACTCCCCCTCGGTCTGTGCGAAGAGCCGGTACATCACGGTCTGCCCGGGCGCCGCCGTGGAGTCCGGGTTGTTGCCGACGACCGTGCCATCGGAGCCGGTGACGTCGTAGTCGAGCCCGTCGAAGTGCATCGAGGCGTTCGGCGCGGCGCTCGGGTCGAAGTCGTTGTCCGGCGTGGTGGCGGCCGGCGCGAACTCCCGGGGGTTCGGCGTCACGGTGCCGGGCGCGCTGAGCACCTCGCCCGGCAAGGTGAAGATCGAGTTGTTCCGGGTGTATGAGGGTGCCGCCTCGTTGAGCCGGTTGGTGAACCGGACCTCCACACAGTCGCCCTGGTTGACCCGCAGGGTCAGCGGTTCGATCAGGTCCGTCTCCCCCGCCTTGGCGGGGTTGGCGGCCTGCGTGAACGACGACCGGACCGCGGAGATGTCGCCGTCCAGTACGTACATCCGCCCCTCTGGCACCACATCCCCGAACCGGTTCAGGAAGATCGGGATGTTGATCAGCGAGACGTTGAACCGCTTCGGGGTCTGCCCGCTGGCGCAGGGATTCCCGGGGTCGACCACGGCGACCGTCTGTGCCGCGGTGGCCTGGCTGACTGTCCACATGCTCCCCGCTGCGAGGGCCAGCCAGAGGCCGGCCCCCACGACGAACAACGCCTGGCGGAATCGGGAGCCGCGTCGTCGCGCCCGGACGATCAGCAACGCGAGGACGGCCAGGACGATAGCGAGTTGAGACAGGTCTGCGATGGGTGCAGCCATAAGGTCTCCATCCCCTTGTGGCCCGGGGGATGGTCGGGCCGGACCGTTCCGGGAACGGGCCGGCCCCGCTGTCCGGCCGACAGATCTCGACTCCCCCGCGAGCCAGAGCTATCACAGAAGTCGATACTCGCAGCCGTCGATCGATTGTGTCAATGAGCGACGACGTGGCAACCATGAGTGATGGAGGATTCCGTCAGCCGTTCAGCCGCCAGACCTGGAAGGTGGGGCCGTCGGCGGGCAGCGCCACCACGCCGTCGGTGGCGGGCCGCAGGGCGGGCGCGCCGCCGTACGCGTTCTCCCCGGCCGGCAGGCCGGCCAGCCGCACCGGGGTGCCGGCCGCGCGGCGGGCCAGCACCAGCACCGTGCCGGTGGGCGCCTCGCGCAGGAAGACCAGGGTGTCGGCGTCCGCGTGCAGCCAGCGCAGGCCGCCGTGCCGCAGCGCCGGCTCGCCGCGGCGCAGCGCCAGCAACGACCGGTACGCCTCGAACGTGCGCCGGTCCCAGCTCTCCGGCCGGTGCCACGGCATCGGGGTACGCGACCCCTCCCCGTTCGTGCCGGTCAGCCCCAGCTCGTCGCCGGCGAAGACCACCGGGGTGCCCGGCATGGTGGCGAGCAGCCCGGCGGCCACCTCCTGCCGGGCCGCGTCACCGACCACCGTCCGGATCCGGGCCGAGTCGTGCGAGCCGAGCAGCTGCCACGAGTGCACGTACGACCGCCAGGAGATCAGCGACCGGTAGCTGTTCATGGTGGCGAGCACGGTGCCCGCGTCCCGCCGCCGCACCCCGCCCGGCGTGCCGAGGAAGTTCGGCAGCGGGTCGTCGCCGTGGCGCAGCCAGGACCAGACCGGGTCGGTGAAGCCGACGTAGTTCATCGTGCCGTGCCAGCCGTCCCGGTCCAGGTCGCCGGTGTGGTCGTGGCCGTGCTCGGCCAGCAGCAGCCCGTCCGCCCGGGTCTCGGCCACCACCTCGCGCAGCAGGCGCGCCACCTCGTGGGTGTACGCGTCGGCACCTCGCCGGCCGGTCATGTTCGCCACGTCCACCCGCCAGCCGTCCAGCCCGTACGGCGGGCGCAGCCAGCGGCGCAGCAGCGAGTCCTCGGCGGTGGCGAAGCGGCGGCGCAGCTCGGCGCTGCCCCAGTTGAGCTTCGGCAGCGACTTGACCCCGTTCCAGGACTCGTAGTCACCGGTGGCCTCGTCGAAGTAGTACAGCTCCCGCTCCGGCGCGGTGACGTCGGAGGCGGCGGCGGTGAACCAGTGGTGGGCGTCGCCGGTGTGGTTGCTGGTGATGTCGCCGAGCAGCCGCCAGCCCCGGGCGCGCACGGCGTCGGCCAGCCGGGCGAGGGCGACGTCCCCGCCGAGCAGCGGGTCGACGGTGTCGAAGCTGGACGCGTCGTACCGGTGGTTGGAGCGGGCCGGGAAGATCGGGGTGAGGTAGACGGTGTTGACGCCGAGCCGGTCCAGGTGGTCCAGGTGCTCGGTGACGCCATCCAGGTCACCGCCGTAGAACTGGCGCGGCGTCTCCGGCCCGCGCCCGACGACGGGGGTGTCCCAGTCGCAGGGGATCGCCCACTCCGGTGGGGTCCGGCCGTCGGCGGCGGCGGACCGGGCGAACCGGTCCGGGAAGATCTGGTAGATCACCGCGTCCCGGGCCCAGGCCGGCGGCGGAGCGTAGCTGACCAGCTTGAAGTCGCCGTGGTCCGGCACGTCGTGGTCGACCAGGCCGGCGGCGTTGAGCCAGCGGTAGCCCGCCCGCCCGTCGAGCAGGAACCGGTAGTTGCTGACCGGATTGCGGACCTCGACGTCGGCCCGCCACCACACGTCACCGCCCTCGGTGCGGTCGACCACGGCCTCGGCGAACCGCGGCTCGCCGTCGCCGGTGGTCCGCACGTGCACCTGGTGGACGTCGATGCCGGCCGGCACCCGGACGAATACCGGGACGCGCTGCCCGAGCGCGGGCTCCTGCTCCGGCACGTAGGTGGCGGATCCGTCGTGGTGCGGCTGGAGGGACATGGCAAGACCTTTCGCGTCGTCCGGACGGGGAGGGGAAGGGTCGCCCGCCGCGGCCGGTCTCTCCAACCGCGGCGGTCAGCCCGTGAACCGCTCCGGTGTACGTCCACCCGACGCCCTTGCCGCAGCGTGAGCCGAGGAGGCTCAGCCTTTGACCGCTCCGGCGGTGAGGCCGGAGACGATGTAGCGCTGGAGGTACTGGAACACCAGCACCGTGGGGATCGCGGTGAGCAGGGTCGCCGCCGCGAAGATCCCGAAGTTGACGTTGCGCTCGTTGCCCTGAAGCATGCCGTACATGCCGACGGCGAGGGTCTTCGAGTTGGTGCTGGTGAGGAACACGTTCGCCATCAGGAACTCGTTGATCGTGCCGATGAACGCCAGCAGGCCCGTCACTGCCAGGATCGGGGCCACCAGCGGCAGCATGATCCGGAAGAACACCTGGGAGTGGCTGGCGCCGTCCATGGTGGCCGACTCGTCCAACTCCCGGGGAAGGGTGTCGAAGAAGCCCTTCGTCAGCCAGGTGTTCACGCCCAGCGCGCCACCCATGTAGAGCAGCAGCAGGCCCCACGGGGTGTTGAAGCCGATCCCGGGCCACAGCTCGGTGATGGTGCCGAAGATCAGGAAGATCGCCACGATCGCCAGGAACTGCGGGAACATCTGAATCAGCAGCAGCGAGAGCAGCCCGACCCGCCGGCCCCGGAAGCGCATCCGGGAGAAGGCGTACGCGGCCAGCGCCGAGAGGAAGACCGACGCGAAGGACGCGACCCCGGCGATCAGCAGCGAGTTGAGGAACCAGCGCGCGAACGCGGTGCGCTGGAACAGCTCGCCGAAGTTGTCGAACGTCACCCCCGCAGTCGGCACCAGCTCGGTGGACGACAGCGTGCCCAGCGGGTTGAGCGCGGCGGAGAGCACGAACACGATCGGAAAGAGGCTGAACAGCACCCCGAGCACGCCGACGAGGTGCCGCCAGCCGACCTGGGTCAGCCAGCGGTTGCCCCGCCGGCGGGCGGTGCCGGCCGGGTTCCGCGTGGCCGGGACGGCGGTGGACGTGGTCACGAGTACACCTCCTCCTGCTTGCGAGTGCGCCGGAAGCTCACCGCGGACACCACCGCGACGATGGTGAAGATGAACAGCGAGATCGCTGCCGCGAACCCGAACTCCGCGCCCTGCGCGCCGAACGCGAGCCGGTACGTGTACGTGATCAGCAGGTCGGTCGCGCCGTTCGTCGGGTTGTCCGCCGGGAACGGCGCCCCTTCTGTGGTCAGGTAGATCGCGTTGAAGTTGTTGAAGTTGTACGCGAACGACGAGATCAGCAACGGAGAGAGCGCGACCAGCAGCAGCGGCAGGGTGACCGCGCGGAACGACTGCCAGGGGGACGCGCCGTCGACCGAGGTCGCCTCGGTCAGCTCGCGCGGGATCGCCTGCAGCGCTCCCGTGGTGACCAGGAACATGTACGGGTAGCCGAGCCACAGCTGCACGAGGATCACCGCGAAGCGGGCGGTCCAGCTTCCGCCGAACCAGTCGACGCCCAGCCCGAACAGGTTGTTGAGCAGTCCGAAGTCGGTGTTGAACATGTCCCGCCAGACCATCAGCATCGCGAACGACGGCATGGCGTACGGCAGGATCAGCAGCACCCGGTAGAGGTTGGTGCCCCGCATCCGGGGCGAGTGCAGCGCCAGTGCGATGAGCAGGCCGAGGACGAACGTCCCGCCGGTGGAGGCGATCGCGAAGGCGAAGTTCCAGATCAGTGTGCCGAGGAACGGCCCGGAGATGTTGTCGTCGGTGAGCACCCGGGTGAAGTTCGCCAGGCCGACATTGACCTTCCAGCCCTGGGCGAGGCGCTCGCCGTCGGCAGCGACGAAGGAGCCCGTCGCCTCGTCCGCGGTCCAGGTCTTACCGGTTTCGCCGTCCTTGATGCAGTCGCAGCCCGTGTCGTACGCCCGGATTGCCTTGCCCTCATAGGCGCGGGACAGGCCGTTGGAGCGGATGGCGCCGCCGGAGGTCGGCACGATCAGGTCAGTGATCTCCCTGCTCCGGACGCTGGCCTGACCGAAGTTGAGCACCGTGTAGCCGTCGGCGGCGGTGACCTTGCCGGTCGGGCTGACGGTGACCTGGCCGGCGTCGAGCTTGCGCAGCCCGCCCGCGTCGCCGACCGAGACCTCCTTGGTCTTCGGGTCGGTCAACAGGAAGACCAGCGGGTCGGCGGCCGGATCGCCCGTGGTGGCGATGGAGAGGGAGTATTCGGTGGAGCCGGGGACCTGCTGCACGGAGGAGCTCTGGATGGCGACGATCGCGTCGTCCTTGCTGCCGCGGTGGCCGTCGCCGAAGTTCGTGAACGCGGTGCTCGCGGTGTAGAGCACCGGAAAGACCTGGAAGGCGATCAGGAAGAGCGTGCCGGGGACCAGGTACTTGGCCGGGACGTGCCGGCGGCCGAGGTAGAGGTAGAACAGACCGGCGGTGGTGATCGCCAGGATCGCCAGCCCGATCCAGTGCTCGGCCTCGATCAGCGGGAACGCCGCCCAGATCGCGATCCCGGCCACCAGGCCGAGCAGGATCACCTTGACGAGGAGGCCGGTCGCGGTGATCGGCGCGTGGTTCCGCGTGGTACGGGACTTGGGCGGGAGCCCGCGGCGAACGGGCTCCCGGCCCGGGGCCTGCTTGGCAGACCCCGGGCCGGACAGCGACGTGCTCATTACTTGATCTGACCCGCGATGGTCTTGCCGGCGGCGGTGATCGTGGTGGCCGGGTCGGCACCGCCGATGACGGCGGCCTCCGCCTTGGCGAACGGGTCCCAGATCGCGGCCATGGCCGGGATCGCCGGAAGCACCTGGCCGTTCTTACCGGCCTCCTGGAACTTGGCCAGGTCCGGGTCGGTGCCCTTGACCTGGTCCAGCGCTGCGGTCAGCGCCGGCGGGCGCGGCTCGGCCTGGTACAGGGCCACGGCCAGATCGGGCTTGGTGACGTAGTTCGCCACGAACTCCTGGGCCAGGGCCTTGTTCTTGCCCTTGGCGGCTACGTAGAAGGCCTGCACGCCCACGAACGGCTGGGCCTCCTTGCCGCCGGCGAAGCCGGGGACCGGGGAGATGTCGTACTTGACGCCAGCCTTCTTCACGTCGGCGGTCGCCCACGGACCGGAGACCAGGTAGGCGCACTTCTTGCCGGTGAAGTTGGCGATCGAGTTGGTGTCGGCGATGGAGCGCTTCAGCACGCCCTCGCCCTTCTCGCCGAGCTTCCCGATCTTCTGGAAGGCCGCGATCGACTCCGGCTTGCCCACGCCCAGGTCCTTCGGGTCGTAGTCGCCGTTGGCCGCGGTGCCGAAGAGGTAGCCGCCGGCCGAGGTGTACAGCGGGTAGATGTGGTACGCGTCGCCGTTCTGGCCGACCTGAAGGCAGAGGATCTCGCTGACCTTCTTCTCGGCCTTGAGCTTCTTGCCGGCGGCGACCAGGTCCTCGATCGTCTTCGGGGCCTCGGGGGCCAGCTCGGTGTTACGGATCAGCGCCAGGTTCTCCTGCGCGTAGGGCACGCCGTAGAGCTGGCCGTTGAAGGTGACGGCCTTGACGGCGACCTCGCTGAACCCGCCCTTCTGGTCGGCCGCGAGCTGCACCGGGTCGATGGCACCGTTCTGGACCAGGTTGCCGATCCAATCGTGCGCGCCGACGACGACGTCCGGGCCGCTGCCCTGCTGCGAGGCGGTGACGAAGTTGGTCTGCAGGTCCTTGGAGACGGCGTTGACCTCGACGGTGACGCCATTCTCCTTGCCGAACTCCTCGGCGAACGGCTTGAGCGCCGCGGTCCGCTTGTCGTCGGCCCAGATGACCAGCTTGCCGCCCGCCGCCTTGGCGGACTCCTTGGCGGCCGGCTTGTCGCTGTCGCTGCCACCGCAGCCCGAGGCGGCGAGCGCCAGGCCGAGGACAGCGACCACACCCGCGGTACGGATGCGCATCGGTACTCCTGTCGTCATGGCGGCCCGCCGGGGGAAGGGCGGCCCGCCAGTGGAAACCTCTGAAATTTCTTGCTGACCGGCGCTGGGTGCCGCGCCGCTGCTCTCGCGTGTTGCGGGGACGTTAGCAAGGCGTTGCAGAGAATGGAAGGTATTGCAGGAGTGTACGCAAGAACTTTCCCGTGAGCTAAAGTGCCGCCATGCGCGCTCGACTGTCCGACATCGCCCAACAGGCCGAAGTCAGCGAGGCCACGGTGTCGCGGGTGCTCAACGACCGCCCGGGAGTGGCCCCGGAGACCCGGCAGGCCGTCCTCACCGCCCTCGACGTGCTCGGGTACGAGCGCCCCGCCCGGCTGCGCAAGCGCAGCGCCGGCCTGGTCGGCCTGGTCGTGCCGGAGCTGGACAACCCGATCTTCCCGGCCTTCGCCCAGATCATCGAGTCCACTCTGGCGCAGAGCGGCTTCACCCCGGTGCTCTGCACCCAGACCCCCGGCGGCGTCACCGAGGACGAGTACGTCGAGATGCTGCTGGACCGGCAGGTGTCCGGGATCGTCTTCGTCTCCGGCCTGCACGCCGACACCGCCGCCAACCACGATCGGTACCGCGCGCTGATCGCCCGACCGCTGCCGATCGTCATGATCAACGGGTACGCGCCCGGCATCGCGGCACCCTTCGTCTCATGCGACGACGGGGAGGCCACCGAGCTGGCCATCGCCCACCTGGTCGCGCTCGGCCACCGGCGGATCGGCCTGATCACCGGCCCGGACCGCTTCGTGCCGGTGCAGCGCCGGGTGGCCCGCTTCCGGACGGCCCTGACCCGGCTGGCCGGCGCGACCGAGGTGGAGGTCGGGGAACTGGCCGAACTCTCCCTCTTCGGCGTCGAGGGCGGGGAGGCCGCCGCCGGCCGGCTGATCGAGCGCGGGGTGACCGGCATCGTCTGCGGCTCCGACCTGATGGCGCTCGGCGCGATCCGGGCCGCCCGCCAGCGCGGGCTCGCCGTCCCCGACGACGTCTCCGTGGTCGGTTACGACGACTCCCCGCTGATGGCCTTCACCGACCCGCCACTGACGACCATGCGCCAGCCGGTCGCCGCCATGGCGGTGGCCGCGGTCCGGGCCCTGGTCGACGAGATCAACGGGCATCCCGCCCCGCACTCCGAATACCTGTTCCGCCCCGAGCTGGTGGTACGCGGCTCCACCGCCGTGGTCCGCCCGGCCGACGCCGACCCGGGCGGCGGACCCGGGCGCCAGCGTCCGGCGGCCTCCTCCCTCGCCGTTCCGGCCTGACCCGCCGAGCGAGCGGCGGTGGTTCGACGCCACCAGGTCGGCGAGGGGGCGCGGTCCCGGCCGGCGAACACCGTCACTTCGGCGAACCGGAGTGGATCACGGCAGGCGGACCCGCGCGGGCCTGCCGTCGCGGTCCACGGCTCGGGTGGCGTGCGGGTTGGTGGGTCCCGTTTGGTGGGACGGGTGGGGGTGGGAGATGGGTCCGATCCGCGCTCCTGCTGTCATTTCTTGCGCAAGGAATGCTTGACTCTTGCAGCGCTCGGGCGGCATCCTGCTCAGACACCGCGCCGTCACCCACACCGCGCGGGGTGTTGCCCTCCCGCGACAGAGAACGGGGATCGTCACCGATGACCGCCGCCACCAACCCCACGCCGCTGACCTCCGACGACGACTGGTGGCGATCCGCGGTCGTCTATCAGGTCTACGTCCGCAGCTTCGCAGACGCCAACGGCGACGGCGTGGGCGACCTCCAGGGCATCCGGGAGCGCCTGCCGTACCTGCGCGACCTCGGCGTCGACGCGCTCTGGCTGACGCCGTTCTACACCTCGCCGCAGGTGGATGCCGGCTACGACGTGGCCGACTACCGGGACGTGGACCGGCTCTTCGGCACCCTCACCGACTTCGACGCGATGATCACCGACGCGCACGCCCTGGGCCTGCGCATCATCGCGGACCTGGTACCCAACCACACGTCCAGCGCGCACCCGTGGTTCCAGGCGGCGCTCGCGGCCGGCCCCGGTTCGACCGAGCGCGAGCGCTACCTGTTCGCCGAGGGCCAGGGCAAGGCGGGTGAGCTGCCGCCGAACGACTGGGAGAGCATCTTCGGCGGTCCCGCCTGGACCCGGGTCGCCGACGGCCAGTGGTACCTGCACCTGTTCGACCCGGCCCAGCCCGACCTGAACTGGCGCCACCCCGAGGTACGCGCCGAGTTCGAGGACATCCTGCGGTTCTGGCTCGACCGGGGTGTGGACGGCTTCCGGATCGACGTGGCGCACGGGATGATCAAGGCCGAGGGGCTGCCGGACGTCGGCTTCAACTCGATGACCACCGGCCAGCGCCAGTCCGAGCTGCTGGGCAAGGGCCGGCTGCCGTACTTCGACCAGGACGAGGTGCACGACATCTACCGCGCCTGGCGGCCGATCCTGGACAGCTACCCGGGCGGCCGGATGGCGGTGGCCGAGGCGTGGGCGGAGACCCCGCAGCGCCTCGCCCGCTACATCGGCCCGGACGAGCTGCACCAGGCGTTCAGCTTCGACTTCCTCGACGCCACCTGGTCGGCCGACTCGTTCCGCAAGGTGATCGACACCGCGCTCGCCGAGTCGACCATCGTCGGCGCGCCGACCACCTGGGTCCTCTCCAACCACGACCGGCAGCGGCACGTCACCCGGTACGGCGACGGCGAGGTCGGCCTGCGCCGCGCTCGGGCCGCCGCCCTGCTGATGCTCTCCCTGCCCGGCTGCGCGTACGTCTACCAGGGCGAGGAACTGGGCCTGCCCGAGGTGCTGGACCTCCCCGACGAGCTGCGCCAGGACCCGGCGTTCCTGCGCACCGGCGAGAGCCGGGACGGTTGCCGGGTGCCGATCCCGTGGAGCGGCGAGCTGGCCCCGTACGGCTTCGGGCCGGCCGGCAGCGAGCTGAGCTGGCTGCCGGCGCCGACGACCTGGCGGGCCCTGTCGGTGGCCGCCCAGACCGGGGTGCCCGGCTCGACGCTGGAGCTCTACCGGGCGGCCCTGCGGATCCGGCACGAGCACCCGGCGCTGGCCGGCACCGACGGCATCACCTGGCTGGAGACCGAGCCCGGGGTGCTGGCGTTTCGCCGTACCGCCGGGGACGCCGAGTTCACCTGTGTGATCAACATCAGCGGCGCCGAGGTCACGGTCGCCGGCCACGGCCGGCCGATCGTCGCCAGCGCCGACCTCACCGAGCAGGGCGACGGGCACGTCCTGCCGGTGGACGCGGCTGCGTGGTTCGAACGGCGCTGAGCCGGGTAACCCGCCATTGACCTGGTCGTCCGTTGTGCTCCGCGCCGACGGGCGGCTGGGCTACCGACCCCTTGTGGTGGGGGGTGAGGTGGCGCCGGCGCCTCGGGGAGTCCGCTCCCCGAGGCGTCGGTGTCCATCTGGGACGCCACGTTCAGCGCCGGTCCAGCGAGGTCAGTCCCCCTTGCTGGTGAGCAGCTCGGCGATCCGGGCGAAACCGGCCCGCACCTCGTCCCGGCTGGGCGGGGTCACCGGCTCGGCCGCCGGCTCCTGCTCGGCGGCGAGCTCCAACTCCTCGTCGATGGTGTCCTCGAAGTCGCCGTAGAGGTCCGCCTGGTCGACCTGGGCCGTCTCTTCCTCGGCGGCGAGCTGGGACGCCGCGATCTCGCCGCGGATCTCCTCGGCGGTCAGCGCCGGCAGCAGCGGTTCGACCACCGCCATCAGCTGCTCCTCGGCCACCACCGCCTCGGCCAGCGCCAGCGCGTGTGGCCGCTCGTACGGGCCGCAGACCACCGGTTCCCACTCGTCGGCGTCACCGAGCGGGCCGAAGGTGATGATCCACGGCAGGCCGAGCATCGGCGAGTCGTCCGGCAGGTCGAGTGTCACGAGTGCGCCCACCGGCCCATCATGGTCGCTCCCGCCCGGCAGATCCGCGCAGATTCACGGAAAGTGTGGTCTCCGCATGTCGGGAGGCCCATTTCCCGGGAGCGAGCGGACCCGGTCGAGCCCGCGGCGGCCCTGCCCGGGGGTCCGCCGACGTCAGGCCGGACGGGTGGCGTCGAGGGCGGCGCGGACCAGGGCGAGCGCGCGGTCCGGTGGGACGCCCAGTCGGACCGCCTCGGCGGCGTACTCGGTGGCGGCGCGGTGCAGGCGGTCGGCGGCGTCGTCGCGCCCCGGTGCCACCACGGTCCCGTGCCGCCCCCGGGTTTCCACCAGCCCGGCCCCCTCCAGCTCCCGGTACGCCCGGGCGACGGTGTTCACCGCCAGGCCCAGGTCGCCGGCGAGCTGCCTGACCGCGGGCAGCCGGGTGCCGACCGGCAACCGGCCGTCACCGATCATCTGGGCGAGCTGCCCGCGCACCTGCTCGTACGGGGGCACCGCCGAGCCCGGGTCGATCCGGATCCGCATCTCAGCCCGCTCCTCCCGGCGTACCCGGCTCGGGCACCTCGTCGGCCTCCACGTCCACCTCGCGGGCCGCGCCGCCCTCGGCCAGGTCCACCACCCGGCCGTACCGGCTGGTGGCGGCCAGCGCCGCGCCGAAGAGCACCAACTGGTTGAGCAGGTAGAGGTAGAGCAGCAGCCCCACCGCGGTGGCCACCACCGTGTACGCCGGATTCCGCTCGGTGCGCATCACGTAGTAGCGACCGACCGTGTTCAGCAGGGTGATGCCGACGGCGACCACCAGCACCACCGGCCGCAGCCGGCGACGGCTCATCCGCAGCCGGGGCACCGCCACCAGCAGCGCCACCGCCAGCACCGCGTTGATCACGACGCTGAGCACGGCGCTCACCGTGGTCAGTCCGACCGACCCGGTGCTGCGCAGCAGGAAGCGCAGCAGCGACTCCAGCGCGTCGACGGCGGCGACCGAGATGCCGAGCATCAGGAAGACCACCACCAGCACGCCCAGGTCGACCAGCCGGCGGACCACCAGATTGCCGGGCTGCTGGTTGAAGCCGTACATCAGCCGCTGCGAGGAGCGGATCGCCTCCACCCAGCCGATCCCGGTGATGACCAGGATGACCAGGCCGACCACCCCGACCGTGCCGCTGCTTTGCTCGATCTGGTCCGGCTTGAGGAACGGCAGGTTCTCCCGGAGGAAATCCGCCGCCGCCCTGCTGACCTCGTCGTTGTCCTCGATGATCGCGCCGAGGACCCAGTATCCGACCAGGGCCAGCGCGAAGACCGCGAAGAAGCCGTAGTAGGCGATCGCGGCCGCGAGCCGGCCGCCGAGCACCTCGGCGTAGAGTGCCCCGGCCCGCCACAGGTGGTCGAAGGCCGCCGACCGGTGCCGGGCCACGTCGATCCGGCGCCCCACCGCGGCCTCGATCCGGCCGAGCACGTTCACCACGTCATCCTCACCGATTCCCCGCCCGACCGCGGGCCGGCCACGCGCTCAGCTCAACCGCCCAACCGGAAGTCGCGGCGGGGCTGCCACCGGGTGGCCCCGCTGTGCGAGAAGAGGGTGAACCCCTCCACCTCGAACAGCGCCGAGAAGTCGGCCAGATCCTCGTACACCTTGTCGAGCACCTCGGGCGAAACGTCCTGGGCCACCGTGACGTGCGGGTGGTACGGGAAGCGGGCCTCCCGGTGCAGCTCGGGGGCCGCGTTGATGGCGGCGGCGAGCAGCTCGCACTCGCTGATCCCGGCCGCCACCGCCACGAAGACCACCTGGGTGACCGGGCGGAAGGTGCCGGTGCCCCGCAGGTGCAGGGTGAACGGCAGGTGGGTGGTGGCCACCCGGGCCAGGTGCGCCTCGACCGCGGGCAGCGCGCGTACCGGGATCTCGGTCGGCCCGAGCAGGGTGACGTGGGCCGGGACGGCCTGCGGGTCACCGGCCTCGACCCGGCGGCGGGTGAGCATCCCACCCCACGGCTCGGGGATGTCCACCGCGATCCCGATCTGGATGGAGTCGTCGGCGTCCGGCGCCCCGTCCCTGCGATCCACGCTCCGCGCCACCCCTCCGGCCACCGACTGCGTCCACCCGTTCCCGTCGCGCCCGGGCCGCTACTCGAAGCGGACCGGGGGGAAGAACCCGATCCGCTCGTACGCCGTCCGCAGCGTCGCGGCGGCGACCGCCCGGGCCTTCTCGGCGCCCTGGGCGAGCAGCTTGTCGAGCTGCGCCGGGTCGTCCAGGTAGCCGCGGGTGCGCTCCTGGATCGGAGTGACGAACTCCCGGACCACCTCGGCCAGGTCCTTCTTGAGGTCGCCGTAGCCCTTGCCGTCGTAGGCGGCGACCAGATCGTCGATGCTGCGACCGGAGAGCGCCGAGTAGATGGAGAGCAGGTTGGCGATGCCCGGCTTGCCCTCGGCGTCGAAGACGATCTCGCGGCCGGTGTCGGTGACCGCGGAGCGGATCTTCTTGGCCGAGCGGGCCGGATCCTCCAGCAGGTCGATGATGCCGGCCGGCGAGGAGGAAGACTTCGACATCTTGGCCGTCGGGTCCTGCAGGTCGGTGATCTTCGCGGTGTCCTTGACGATGTGCGGCGCGGGCACCGTGAAGGTGGGGCCGAACAGCGTGTTGAACCGCTGCGCCAGGTCGCGGGAGAGTTCCAGGTGCTGCCGCTGGTCCTCGCCGACCGGCACCGCGTGCGCCTGGTAGAGCAGGATGTCGGCGGCCTGGAGGATCGGATACGTGAAGAGGCCGACGCTGGCCCGCTCGTTGCCCTGCTTCTGCGACTTGTCCTTGAACTGGGTCATCCGGCTGGCCTCGCCGAAGCCGGTGATGCAGCCGAGCACCCAGGCCAGCTGCGGGTGCTCGGGCACCTGCGACTGGACGAAGAGGGTGCTGCGCTCCGGGTCGATCCCGACGGCGAAGAGCTGCGCGGCGGCGATCCGGGAGCGCTGCTTGAGCACCTTCGGGTCGTGCCCGGCGGTGATCGCGTGCAGGTCGACCACGCAGTAGAAGGCGTCGTGGCTGTCCTGCAGGGCCACCCAGTGCCGCACCGCACCCAGATAGTTGCCGAGGTGGAACGAGTCGGCCGTCGGCTGGATGCCGGAGAAGACGCGGGGGCGGGCGGGTACGTCGGGCATGCCGGCAATTCTGTCAGCAAGGCCCGGCGTACGTCATGACGGGCCGGCGGGTCGGCGCTCGGCGGGCGCGACCGGGGTCGGGACCTCACGCCGCTGCTCGGGCAGCCGCGCGGCGGCGACCGCGAGCCGGGACACCCGCCGCCCGTCCAGCGCGAGCACCCGCAGCAGCCAGCCGCCCGGCGGGTCGTCCGGGTCGGGCCCGCCCGGGGCCACCGGCACCTCGTCCCCGGCCACCGGCAGCCGGCCCAGGGCGGCCATCACGAACCCGCCGACCGTCTCGTACGGCCCGGCGGGCAGCGGCACCCCGGTGCGCTCGGCGAAGTCGGCCAGGTTGAGCCGGCCGTCGACCACGGCGGGCAGGCCGGCGTGAGCCGGGTCGGGTGGGCCGTCGTACTCGTCGTGGATCTCCCCGACCAGCTCCTCCACCAGGTCCTCGCAGGTGACGATGCCGGCGGTGCCGCCGTACTCGTCGACCACCACGGCCAGGTGGTGCCCCTCCCGGCGCATCTCGGTGAGCGCGGCCAGCACCCGCTTGCTGCCCGGCAACCGCTTCACCTCGCGGATCAGCTCACCGACCGTGCCGTGGCGCTCGCGCTCGGGGCGGAGCAGCACGTCGCGCAGGTGCACGAAGCCGACCACGTCGTCGTGGGTGCCGTCGACCACCGGGTAGCGGGTGTGGGTCGCGACCCGGACCAACCGCTCCGCCTCGGCAACGGTGAGCCCGGCGGACAGGAACACCACCTCGGTGCGCGGCACCATCACCTCGCGGACCAGGCGCGCCCCGGCCACCAGCACCTCGTCGATGATCCGCCGCTCGTCCGGGTCGAGCACCGTGTTGGCGGCGACCAGGTCACGCAGTTCGGCCTCGCTGATCCGCTCGCGGCCGGCCGTCGGACTGGCCCCGAGCAGGTCGGTGACCAGGCGGGTGGCGCCGTCGGCGGCGCGGACCACGAGCCGGGCCACGGTGCGCGCGAGGGGGCCGGGCTCGCGTCGCGGTCGCCCCGGAGGTCGTCGCCGGGGCCCGCGGCCGCCTGCCTCCCGCATGACAAGGATGGTAGACAGCGGGCAACCGGGCGGCGGGCAATGTTCGGATCTGTTCAATCATGGCGAGTCATGGTGGAATGGCAGGAAGCCATGCACAGCCACGGCCCAACCGGCGGCCTTAGGGTGACCACGGACGGCCGCCACGGGGCGCGGCCAGGCAGGAGGACCCGACGTGAAACTGCTCGTCACCGGCGGCGCCGGCTACATCGGCAGCGTGGTGACCCGGATGCTGCTGGACCACGGCCACGAGGTGACCGTCCTGGACGACCTGCGCACCGGCCACCGAGCAGCCCTCGCCCCCGAGGCCACCCACGTCGACCTGCCGGTCCACGAGGTCGCCCGGGTGCTCACCCCGGACGCCGGCTTCGACGGCGTGCTGCACTTCGCCGCGCTGATCGCCGCCGGCGAGTCGATGGTCAAGCCGGAGCTCTACTGGGCGACCAACACCGTCGGCTCGCTCGCCCTGATCGACGCGGCCCGCGCCGCCCGGGTGCCCCGGCTGGTCTTCTCCTCCACCGCCGCCGTCTACGGCAACCCGAGCGAGGTGCCCATCCCGGAGACCGCCGTGAAGGCCCCCACCAACACGTACGGGGCGACCAAGCTGGCCGTCGACATGGCGCTCACCTCCGAGGCGATCGCGCACAACCTGGCCGCCGTCTCGCTGCGCTACTTCAACGTCGCCGGGGCGTACCTGCACGACGGGCAGGCCATCGGCGAACGGCATGACCCGGAGACCCACCTCATCCCGCTCGCCCTCGACGTGGCGGCCGGCCGGCGCGAGAAGCTCCAGCTCTTCGGCGACGACTACCCCACCGTCGACGGCACCTGCATCCGGGACTACATCCACGTCGAGGACCTGGCCCGGGCGCACCTGCTGGCGCTGACCGCCGCCGTCCCCGGCCGGCACCTGATCTACAACCTCGGCAACGGCAACGGCTTCACCAACCGCCAGGTGATCGAGGTGGTCCGTGAGGTCACCGGCCAACCCGTACCGGTCGAGGTGGCCCCCCGCCGCGAGGGTGACCCGGCCGAGCTGGTCGCCTCCTCCGCGCTGGCCCGCGAGGAACTGGGCTGGGTGCCGCAGAAGCCCACCCTGCACGACATGGTCGGCGACGCCTGGGCCTTCTACCAGGCGCACGTCCTGGGACAGCGGTGACCACCGCGGCCCCCACCACCGCCACCGCGCCGTCCGGCGACGTCGCCGCCCGCGCCACCGCCGGCTTCCGGCAGCGGTACGACGGGGAGCCGGCCGGCCGCTGGGCGGCACCCGGTCGGGTCAACCTGATCGGCGAGCACACCGACTACAACGAGGGCTTCGTGCTCCCGTTCGCGCTGCCGCTGCGTACCGTGGTCGCCGCCGCCCCGCGGGACGACGAACGCTGGACGGTCTGGTCGGAGCTGGCCGACGAGCCGGTCGAGTTCGGCCCGGCCGAGGCCGACGAGCCCGGCCGGGTCACCGGCTGGGCCGCCTATGTGGCCGGGGTGGTCTGGGCGCTGCGGGCCGCCGGGCACCGGGTGCCGGGGGCCCGGCTCGCCGTCGCCTCCGACGTGCCGGTCGGCTCCGGGCTCTCCTCGTCGGCGGCCGTCGAGGCGGCGGTGCTGGCCGCCCTGGTCGAGCTGGGCGGGCTGGACCTGCCGGCCGACCGGTGGCCGCGGCTGGCCCAGCGGGCCGAGAACGACTACGTCGGGGCGCCCACCGGGATCATGGACCAGTCCGCCGTGATCCGCGGGCGCCCGGGGCACACCCTCTTCCTGGACTGTCGCACCGAGGACGTCGAACAGATCCCCTTCGACCTGGCGGCGGCCGGGCTGGCCATGCTGGTGGTGGACAGCCGGGCCCCGCACCGGCACGCCGACGGCGAGTACGCCGCCCGCCGCGCGTCGTGCGAGCGGGCGGCGCGGATCCTCGGGGTGCCGGCCCTGCGCGACGTGGCCGTCGCCGACCTCGACGCGGCGCTGGCGAGGCTGCCCGACGAGGAGACCCGACGCCGGGTCCGGCACGTGGTCACCGAGGACCAGCGGGTGCTCGACACGGTCGCGCTGCTGCGCGCCGGCCGGGTACGCGACATCGGCCCCCTGCTGACCGCCTCGCACGCCTCGATGCGCGACGATTTCGAGATCACCGTGCCGGAGGTGGACACCGCGGTCGAGGCGGCCCTCGCCGCCGGGGCGTACGGCGCCCGGATGACCGGCGGCGGCTTCGGCGGCTGCGTGCTCGCCCTGGTCGACGCCGACCGCGCACCGGCGGTCGCCGACGCCGTCACCGCCGCGTACGCCGAGCGCGGCTTCGCCGCCCCCGGCACCCTGACCGCCCTCCCGGTCGGCGGCGCCACCCGCCTCGATTGAGGAGAGTCCGGCCGGCGGCGTGGCCACCCTGCTGCTGATCCCGGCGGGCGCGGTGCTGGCGTTCCGGCTCTGGTGGCAGCTCCGCCGCCGCGCCGACACAGCGTTGATCAAGAAGTTTGCGCCTCAAGCGAAGATCGACTTTGACGCAAATTGATCAACCTGGCGAATGGGGGCCGGCCGGGTGGGGGCGGGGGTGGGGTGGGGTCAGGTGGCTTCGACGATCATGCCGGCGCCGACGGTCCGGTTGGTGGTCTCGTCGATGATGACGAAGCCGCCGGTGGTGCGGTTGCGGCGGTACTCGTCGGCGAGCAGCGGCACCGTGGTGCGCAGCCGCACCCGGCCGATCTCGTTGAGCTTCAGCTCGCCGGCCGCCTCGTCGCGGTGCAACGAGTTGATGTCCAACCGGTAGTGCAGCCCACGCACGATCGCCCGCGCCGAGCGGGTGGTGTGCTTGATGGCGTACTTGCCGCCGACCTGCAGCGGGCGGGTCTCGTCCATCCAGCAGACCATCGCCTCGATGTCCTGCGCGACCGCCGGGGCGTTGTTCGGCCGGCAGATCATGTCGCCGCGCGAGATGTCGATCTCGTCGGTCAGCCGGACCGTCACCGACATCGGCGGGAACGCCTCGTTCACCGGGCCGTCGGCCGTCTCCACCGAAGCGATCCGGCTGGTGAAGCCGGACGGCAACACCATCACCTCGTCGCCGGGCTTGAGCACCCCGGAGGCCACCTGACCCGCGTAGCCGCGGTAGTCGGTGACGGTGGTGGACTGTGGCCGGATCACGTACTGCACCGGGAAGCGCACATCGACCAGGTTGCGGTCGGAGGCGATGTGCACCCGCTCCAGGTGGTGCAGCAGCGACGACCCCTCGTACCAGGGCATGTTCTCCGAGCGGGCGACGATGTTGTCGCCCTTCAGCGCGGAGATCGGCACCACGGTCAGGTCCGGCACGTCGAGCTTCGCGGCGAACGCGGTGAACTCGTCGGCGATCCGCTCGAACACCTCCTGCGACCAGTCGACCAGGTCCATCTTGTTGACGCAGAGAACCAGGTGCGGCACCCGCAGCAGCGAGCAGAGGAACGCGTGCCGGCGGGACTGCTCGACCAGGCCCTTGCGCGCGTCCACCAGGATCAGCGCCAGGTCGGCGGTGGAGGCGCCGGTGACCATGTTCCGGGTGTACTGGATGTGCCCCGGGGTGTCGGCGATGATGAACTTCCGCCGCGGCGTGGCGAAGTAGCGGTACGCCACGTCGATGGTGATGCCCTGCTCCCGCTCGGCCCGCAGGCCGTCGGTGAGCAGCGCCAGGTTGGTGTATTCGTCGCCCCGGGCCGCGCTGACCGCCTCGACCGCGGCGAGCTGGTCGGTGAAGAGCGACTTCGTGTCGTACAGCAGGCGGCCGATCAGGGTCGACTTGCCGTCGTCGACGCTGCCCGCGGTGGCGAACCGCAGCAGGTCCATCTGCCGGACCTCCGGCCCGGAGGCCGTCGCGTCCGGCGCCAGCGTCTCCGCGCTCATCAGAAGTAGCCCTCCCGCTTGCGGTCCTCCATGGCGGCCTCGCTGACCCGGTCGTCGCCGCGGGTCGCACCGCGCTCGGTGATCCGGGTGGCGGCCACCTCCTCGATCACCTTCTCCACCGTGTCCGCCTCTGAGCGGACCGCCGCGGTGCAGGAGGCGTCACCCACGGTCCGGTAGCGCACCTGGGCCTTGAACGAATCCTCACCGGCGCGTGCCCGGAAGAACTCGTTGACCGCGTAGAGCATGCCGTCCCGCTCGATCACCTCACGCTCGTGCGCGTAGTAGATCGACGGCAGCGGGATCCGCTCCCGGGCGATGTAGTGCCAGACGTCCAGCTCGGTCCAGTTGGACAACGGGAACACCCGGATCGACTCGCCCGGGTGGTGCCGACCGTTGTAGAGCGCCCACAACTCCGGGCGCTGGTTCTTCGGATCCCACTGGCCGAATTCGTCGCGGAAGCTGAACACGCGCTCCTTGGCCCGGGCCTTCTCCTCGTCCCGGCGGGCACCGCCGAAGAGCGCGTCGAAGCGGTGCTTCTCCACCGCGTCGAGCAGCACCGGCGTCTGGATCCGGTTGCGCATCCCGTCCGCCGACTCACGGACCAGCCCCTTGGCCAGCGCCTCGGGCACGCTGGCCACGATGAGCTGCAGGCCGAGCTCGGCGACCCGCTGGTCCCGGTATTCCAGGACCTCGGGGAAGTTGTGCCCGGTGTCCACGTGCATCACCGGGAACGGGATGTGGGCCGGGGCGAACGCCTTCTGGGCCAACCGGAGCATCACGATCGAATCCTTGCCGCCGGAGAAGAGCAGCACCGGCCGCTCCATCTCGGCGACGACCTCGCGCATCACGAAGATGCTCTCCGCCTCCAGCGCGTCGAGGTGGGAGACCCGGTACGCGGCCGGGGCCGTCATGACACGAACTCGATTCGCTCAGATCCGCACATCGGGATTCCAGACCTTTCCGGTCGGACTCGTGAAGAACTCAGGCTACCCGGAATGCCTCTGCAGCGCTGCAAGCAACCGGCTGGCGAGATCCTTGCGGCAAACCAGCAGGTCGGGCAGGCGCGGGTCGGCCTCGTTGTATTTCAGCGCAGAACCGTCGATCCGGGAAGCGTGCAGGCCGGTGGCCGTCGCCACAGCGACCGGAGCAGCAGAGTCCCACTCGTACTGACCACCGGCGTGGATGTACGCGTCGACCTCCCCCGTGACCACCGCGGCGATCTTCGCCCCCGCCGAGCCCATCGGAACGAGATGAGCGCCGACGTCCTCTGCCAGATCGGTCAGAAAAACCGGCGGACGACTACGACTAGCCGCCAACCGGATGGTCCGCCCGCCGCCCGACGTGGCCGCCTCCAACGTCATCGGCGGGTACGCCGGCGGGTAGTCCGTGGCCAGCACCCGGTGCTGCGCCGGCAGCCCCACCGCGCCCGCCACCAGGCCGTGCGACGTCGGCGCGTTCCGCGCCCAGAGCGCCACGTGCACCGCCCAGTCCGACCGGCCGTCCTCCGAGAACTCGCGGGTGCCGTCCAGCGGGTCGATGATCCACACCCGGTCCGCGTTCAGCCGGGACACCGCCTCGGAGCTCACCTCCGCCGTCCAGGCCAGCCGCGACCCCTCGTCCTCCTCCGACAGCACCGCGTCGCCCGGGCGCCACTTCGCCAGCTCGGTACGGATCAGGTCGTGCGAGACCTTGTCCCCGGCCGACTTCAACGCCCCGGGATCGGCGAAGCCCATCTCCGCGCGCAGGTTCATCAGCGCCTGCCCGGCCCGCGCCGCCAACCACCGGGCGAAGGCACCGTCGATCATCGGAGGATTAGCCATCTTCTCCCGCTCCCGTCGCAGGCATCCGCCACGTCAGAAAGGCGCAGACTACCGGCCCCGACAAGCCGAACCCGGTACGCCCCGCCCGGCACTCAGGCGCCGTGATAGAGGTTCTGCGTCGGCTCCACCCCGCGGGTGACCACCGACTCCACCACGTCCGCCGCCCGGTCCACCAGGAACTCCAACTCCTTGCGTTCCAGTGAGGAGAAGTCCGACAACACGTAGTCTGCCGGGTCCTGCCGCCCCGGCGGCCGGCCGATGCCGAACCGCACCCGTACGTAGTCCTTCGTGCCCAGCGACTTCGACATCGACCGCAGGCCGTTGTGGCCACCCTCGCCGCCGCCGCACTTCACCCGCAGCTGCCCGTAGGGGATGTCCAGCTCGTCGTGCACGGCGATCACCCGCCCCGGCGGGATCTTGTGGAACTGCGCCAGCGCGACCACCGGCCCGCCGGAGAGATTCATGTACGTCAGCGGCTTCACCAGCACCAGCTTCGGGCCGCCGAACCCCAGGCGCCCCTCGGCGGCCTCCGCCACCGCCCGCTTGTGCCGGCCGAACTTCGCGCCCAGCCGGCCGGCCAGCAGGTCCGCCACCATGAAGCCGACGTTGTGCCGGTTGCCCGCGTACTCCCGACCGGGGTTGCCCAGGCCGACCACCAGCCACGGCCCCGCCTCGTCCGTCACGCCACGTCCCTTCCGCTCCTACCACGACGACTCCAGCCTGGCGCGTCCACCGACCCGCCACCGCCCGGAGCCGTCGAGCGACAACACCAACTCGGCGCGTCTGCCAGCGCGCCACGACCTGGCGCCGTCGCGCGCGAAGCCGCCACCCGGCGGCCGGCTCCGATACAGCGACAGGCGCCCCCGAAACCGGGGACGCCTGTCGCACAGCCTGCAGACCGATCAGGCCTCGGTCCGCTGCTCCTCGGCCGGAGCCTCCGCGCCCTCGGCGGCCGGAGCGCCCTCGGGAGCCTCAGCGGTCTCCTCGCCGACCTCAGCCTCAGCCTCCTCCTCGGCCGCCTCGACCTCGGGCAGGGTGGCCTCGAGCTGCTCGGCGGTCGGGGCGGCGGTCACCGTGGCGACCGGCAGCTCCGGGTCCGCGGCCAGCTCGACACCGGCCGGCAGCTTGACGTCGGCGGCGGTGACCTGGACGCCCGGCTGGGCGCCCTCGATCGAGGCCTCCAGGTGGTCCGGCACCCGGGTGGCGTCGGCGGTCACCGACAGGGTGTCGTGGTCGTGCACGATCAGGGTGTCCTGCGCGGCCTCACCGGTCAGCTCGACCGGCACCTCCACGGTGACCTTCTCGCCACGGCGGACCAGCAGCAGGTCGACGTGCTCGAAGGTGTCCTTGATCGGGTCACGCTGGATCGCCTTCGGCAGCGCCAGCACCTGAGTGCCGTCGCTGACCTCGATCGCGAAGAGCTGGTTCGCACCGCCCTTGCGGATCGCGGCGGCGAACTCACGCGCCGGAAGCGCGATGTGCTTCGGCTTCTCGCCGTGGCCGTACAGCACGGCGGGCACCTTGCCGGCCCGGCGGGTACGACGGGCACCACCCTTGCCGAACTCGGTGCGGGGCTCGGCGCTGATCTTTACCTCGGACACGGGGAAACTCCTGATGCTTTTCGCTGCGGCGGCTTGTCGTCTTGCGGTGCTGGGGCGAGGGGCTCGCTGGGGCTCATGCGTCTAGTCGACTGCCCGGAGCACCGCGTCGATGACGGCGCCTCCGTGCGGTGCTTTTCAGCGGCCCGCCGGGCACCCTCGCCGTGGCAACCGCACCAGTCTACCCGAGCCGTTTCCCAGCAATCCGGCAGTCCCCATATCACCGTTCAGACGGGCCCGCAGGACAACCGCCACACCGCCGGCGACCGTCCGCGACGACCGCCGGGCGGCGGCGGTGGGTCAGCTCAGGCCACCGAACAGGGTGGTCACCGACCCGTCGTCGAAGACCTCCCGGATCGCCCGGGCCAGCAGCGGCGCGATCGACAGTACGGTGATCTTGTCGAGCTGCTTCTCCGGCGGCAGCGGCAGCGTGTTGGTCACCACGACCTCGCTGATCGGGCTGTTCTTCAGCCGCTCCGTCGCCGGGTCCGACAGCAACGCGTGGGTCGAGGCGACCACGATCTCCGCCGCACCGGACGCCTTCAGGATGTCGGCGGCCTTGGTGATCGTGCCACCCGTGTCGATCATGTCATCGACGATCAGGCAGACCCGACCCTCGACCTCACCGACCACCCGGTTCGCCACCACCTGGTTCGGCTTCAGCGGGTCCCGCGTCTTGTGGATGAACGCCAGCGGGCAGCCACCCAGCCGGTCCGTCCACCGCTCGGCCACCCGCACCCGGCCCGAATCCGGCGCCACCACCGTCATCGGGCGGCCCGCGTACTTGTGCTCCACGTACTCGGCCAGCACGTCCATCGCGAACAGGTGATCCACCGGACCGTCGAAGAAGCCCTGGATCTGCGCGGTGTGCAGGTCGACCGTCAGGATCCGGTTCGCGCCCGCGGTCTTCAGCAGGTCGGCCACCAGCCGCGCCGAGATCGGCTCCCGGCCCCGGTGCTTCTTGTCCTGACGCGAGTACGGGTAGTACGGCAGTACCACCGTGATCCGCTTCGCCGAACCGCGCTTCAGCGCGTCCACCATGATCAGGGTCTCCATGACCCAGGTGTTGACCCCGTGCGTCACGGACTGCACCACGAAGGCGTCCGAACCGCGCACCGAGTCCTTGTACCGTACGAAGAGCTCACCGTTGGCGAACTCGTACGAGTCGGTGGGCGTCGGCGCGACGCCGAGCACCTCACCGATCTCCTTGGCCAGCTCCGGAAAGCCACGTCCGGAGAAGAGCATCAGGCTCTTGCGGTTTTCGGCGACGATGCTGCCCATGGGCCCGTCTGCTCCCGTTTGTCGGTGGTTCCCGGCGGCGGTGGAGCCGGGGACTATTCGGTTGCAGTATCCCCCGCGTTAACCGGTCCTCCCACGGTCTCCGGCCCCTCGTGGATTGGCTCACCTTCCCTTGCGGGCGAGGCCGAACCCGACGCATCCTCGCGGGCCCGCTGCGCCGCCTCCGCGGCCGCCGTACCGGCGCGCTTGCGCAGCACCCAGCCCTCGACGTTGCGCTGCTGGCCCCGGGCCACCGCCATCGCGCCCGGCGGCACGTCCGCGACGATCACCGAGCCCGCCGCCGTGTACGCGCCGTCACCCACCCGCACCGGCGCGACGAACATGTTGTCCGCCCCGGTACGCGCGTGACTGCCGATCGTCGTGTGGTGCTTGCGTACCCCGTCGTAGTTCACGAAGACCGACGCCGCGCCGATGTTGCTGTGCTCGCCGATCGTCGCGTCCCCCACGTACGTCAGGTGCGGCACCTTGGAACCCTCGCCGATCGTGGCCTTCTTGGTCTCCACGAACGTGCCGACCTTCGCCTTGCGGGCCAGCCTCGACTGCGGCCGCAGGTACGCGTACGGCCCGACGCTGGCCTGCGGGCCGACCTCGGCACCCACCGCGTGGCTGCGCACCACGCTCGCGCCCGCACCGACCGTGGTGTCGACCAGCGTCGTGTCCGGGCCGACCAGCGCGCCCGCCCCGACCACCGTCGCACCCTGGAGCTGGGTGTTCTGGTCGATCACCGCGTCCCGCTCGACGGTCACCGTCACGTCGATCCAGGTGGTGTGCGGGTCGAGGATGCTCACCCCGGTGCGCATCCAGCCCTCGTTCACCCGGTCCCGCAGCAGCCTGCGCAGCCCGGCCAGCTCGACCCGGTCGTTGCAGCCCAGCGTCTCCACATGGTCGGGGGCGCAGTGCACCGCCACCGGCTCCCCGGCGTCCCGCAGCAACCCGAAGACGTCAGTCAGGTACTCCTCGCCCTGGTCGTTTTCGGTGGAGAGCTTGCCCAGCGCCTCCCGCAGCCGCGCCACGTCGAACGCGTAGATGCCGGCGTTGATCTCCCGCAGCCCGCGCTGCTCCGCGGTGGCGTCGCGCTCCTCGACGATCTGCGCCAGCCGCCCCTCGGCGTCCCGCACGATCCGGCCCAGGCCGGTCGGGTCGGGCACCTCGGCGGCGAGCACGGTCGCCGCCGCGCCGGCGCTCTCGTGCGCCTCGACCAGGGCCGCCACGGTCTCCGGCCGCAGCAGCGGCACGTCGCCGTTGATGACCACGACCGTGCCGGTGGCCTCGGCGACGGCGTCCAGCGCGATGCGTACCGCGTGGCCGGTGCCGAGCTGCCGCTCCTGGAGCACCGGGGTGGTCTCCGGGGCGATCTCGGCCAGGTGCGCCCGGACCTGCTCGGCACCGTGCCCGACCACCACCACCGTGCGATCCGCGCGCAGCGGCTCGGCCGCCGCCAGCACGTGTCCGAGGAGGGTACGACCGAGCAGCGGGTGCAGCACCTTGGGCAGGGCCGACTTCATCCGCTTGCCCTCACCGGCGGCGAGCACGACAACGGTGCGGAGGCGGGGCTGGGACACGACGTGGCTCCCGTCGGGACGGCGACAGTCTCGCGGCCATGCTAACCAGACCGCGTCCGAAGCTGTCGAATACCCCGACAAGGGGCATCCGCACCATAAAGCTGCTCGGCCGCCAGGGTTCGAACCTGAAACACGGGTACCAAAGACCCGGGTGTTGCCAATTACACCACGGCCGAAGGATCGTTCACAGCTTAGCGCCTGGTGTCCGGTGCCAGGTTGCCCACACCGGGCCGCGGACCGGCCGCGAGGCCCTCCACCACGCCGGCTATCCAGAGATACAGCTCTCGGGACCTCGGCACTCGCACCACCAGACAACCTCGGTAGTCCTCACCGACGTTGGTCCGCACCGTCGTAGGATTGTGCCGCTTCAACGTCGGACGCTGGAAGCAGTCGAGTCCGACCCCGAGTGTCGCAGCCCACCACCGGCCAGCAGCCTCGGAGTCCGCGTTCTCATGAATGCTCACGCGATACCGGAGGTCCTCCCGGGACCTGCCCATGGCCTCGACGAACCTGATGAACAGTTCGACCAGACAAGGGTCACTGTTCGTAAAGGTGAGGTCATAACGAGGATTGTCCGGCTTACTTTTGGTGCCCTCACACCAGTAGAGCACCGCGCCGATCAGGAGTGTTTCCCGCAGGTCCGGCGCCCCGGCCCACTTGGCCGCCAGTCCGCGCGCTTCACGTTCCGCGTCCTCGCGCCGCTCTCGCCGACCCGCACGGCTGAGCATTCGGCGCGCGTCAGCGGCCTGTTGCCGCTCGGCGGCAACCTCGGACGATGAGTCGAGCGGAAGATGTCTGACCCACTCGTAGGCGGTCGACTTGGCGACCGTCAGCCGCTCCGCGATCTCGTTGACCGTGTGGCCGTCGGCCCGCAGCCGCAGCGCCGTCGCATGTAGGTCGTCCTTGGCATTTCGACGTCGGAGAGATGCAGGTGGCGGAACATCCCGCAACATCGCTTGCACTCGGACCCGACCGAGGCCCAGACGTGAGCAGATCTGACGGATCGACAGCTGCTCCACGGCACGGAGACGACGGACCTCTGCCGCCAGTGACTCGGTCATGTTCGGCAGGCTAGAACAGCCGTACGACGAAACCGGCACGTGGCAGCGGATCCTCAATCGCTCGTCGACTCGTTGTGCGTGGCGGCGAAGATTCCGGAAACCAGTCCTTCGATCCGCCAGTACAGCTCGCGACTGCCCGGCACATTGATCACCAGACAGCCGTGGTAGTCGTCACCCGTGTTCCGCCGTAACGTGGCGATCCGGTGTCGTTTGATGGTCGAACGCTTGATGCGGTCGGCGGGAAGCTCGAGTCTCTCCATCCACCATCGGACCGCCGCCGCAGCGTCGGCCGATTCATGGATGCTCACCCGGTAGGTGGGCACTCCCCGATCGATCCCGCACGCTGCCAAAAAACGCAGGAAGAGCGCGACGATGCCGGGATCGCTGTTGATGAACTGGAGGTGGTCGTCCCGCCGCCAGGGCTTCGACTTGGTGCCCTCACACCAGTAGATCGCCGCCCCAAGGAGCAGAAGGTCTCGTTCATCAAGTGTGCGGACCACCGCCGCCCCGCGCGCCTGCTCGGCCGCCTGCGCGGCGTCGCGCGCCTCGCGGTGCGCCGACCATCGGGCGTCGGTCATCAGCTTCGACCGGGCCCGCCGCCGCTGCGCCGCCGCGTCGTCCGGATCCAACGGCAGGTGCTTCACCCACTGGTACGCGGTCGATTTCGCCACGCCGAGCTGCTGCGCGATCTCGTTGACCGATCGCCCGTCGGCGCGCAGCCGCACCGCCTCGGCCCGCAGCGCGTCCTTGGCGTTCGGGCGCCGGGTCCACTCAGGCGGCGAAACGCCACGCAGCAACGCGGACGCCCGGTCGCGGCCGATACCCAGGCGGGCGCATATCGCACGGACGGAGAGCTGCTCCTGGACGCGCAGACGGCGCGCCTCGTCGGCGAGCGGATCGGTCACGGTCGCAGGTTAGAACGCGCGTACGACAAGGAAGTCCATTCACAGACGGAACTGTCCACTGCGATCTAGGCCGCCGCTGGTTACGGTGACGTAGGCGTAACCCGTTCCGCTGGGAGGTGCCATGTCGACCGCCCTGACCGGCCCGGAGACCGGACCCAAGCCGCTGACCCAGGGCCACCAGTCCCGGGGCATCCTGATCGCCCTCTGGGCCTTCGTGGTCGTACCGTTCCTCGCTCTGCTCGCTGCCGTGCCGATGGCCTGGGGCGGCTGGCTGGGCTGGAGTGACGTGCTCGTGGCCGGCTTCTGGTACATGCTGTCCGGACTCGGCGTCACCGTCGGCTACCACCGCTACTTCACCCACGGCTCGTTCAAGGCGAAGCCGTGGGTGCGGACGGCGCTCGCGGTGGCGGGTTCGTTCGCCGTGCAGGGCGAGGTCATCCAGTGGGTGGCCGACCACCGCCGGCACCACGCCTTCTCGGATCTGGAGGGCGATCCGCACTCGCCGTGGCGGTTCGGGGAGAGCGTCGGGGGGCTCACCCGGGGGCTGTTCCACGCGCACGTGGGCTGGCTGTTCAACCGGGAGTTGTCCAACCGGGAGCGGTTCGCCCCGGACCTGCTCGCCGATCCGGCCACCCGCCGCGTCGATCGGCTGTTCCCGGTGCTGGTGGCGGTCTCGTTGCTCGGGCCGGCGGCGATGGGCGGGCTGCTCACCTGGTCGTGGCAGGGCGCGTTGACCGCGCTCTTCTGGGGCGGGCTGGTCCGGATCGCGCTGCTGCATCACGTCACCTGGGCGATCAACTCGGTCTGCCACGTCTACGGGGAGCGCCCGTTCGCGGTGCGGCAGGGTGACCGGGCGGCGAACTTCTGGCCGCTGGCACTGCTGTCGTTCGGGGAGAGCTGGCACAACCTGCACCACGCCGATCCGACCAGCGCGCGGCACGGGGTGCTGCGGGGTCAGCTCGACCCGTCGGCGCGGGCGATCTGGCTGCTGGAGAAGGCCGGGGTCGTCTGGGCGGTGCGGTGGCCGAAGCCGGAGCGGATCACGGCGAAGCTGGTGGAGCCGGAGCGGATCCGGGCCCGGTCGGCGGGGCGGGAGCGATAACCGGTCGGTCGGGCGCGTCGCGGCCTGGCAGGATGGCCGGATGACCGACCTTCAGCGCCGCCGACCGGCCGGCCCGCCCGGCGGCCGGATCCGCAGCGGCCGCGACGCCGGGCCGCGGGTCCGCGGGGGGACGACATGAGCGCGCAACTCCCCCGCCAGGGCGGCACCGAGCGCCGGCGAGGTGACGAGATGACCGAGGTTCCCGGCAAGGACGCCGGCGCCGCCCGGCGGCGGGCGGTGCCGGCGGCGAAGCCATCCTCCCGGGTACGGATGTCCGCGACGCAGCGCCGCGAGCAGTTGATCTCGATCGCCCGGCAGATCTTCGCGGAGCGCGGTTTCGACGCCACCTCGATCGAGGAGGTGGCCGCCCGGGCCAAGGTCTCCAAGCCGGTGGTCTACGAGCACTTCGGCGGCAAGGAGGGGCTGTACGCGGTGGTGGTGGACCGGGAGGTCCGCTCGCTGCTGGACCGGATCACCACGGCGTTGACCGCGGGGCATCCGCGGGAGTTGCTGGAGCAGGCGGCGTTGACGCTGCTGACGTACATCGAGGAGGAGACCAGCGGGTTCCGGGTGCTGGTCCGGGAGTCGCCGCTGATGTCGGCGACGGGCAACTTCAGCAGTGTGATGAACGACGTCGCGCATCAGGTGGAGCACATCCTGGGCGCGGAGTTCTCCAGCCGGGGGTACGACCCGAAGCTGGCCGAGTTGTACTCGCAGGCGCTGGTGGGGATGGTGGCGTTGACCGGCCGCTGGTGGTTGGAGGTGCGCAAGCCGCGCAAGGAGACGGTGGCGGCGCACCTGGTGAACCTGGCCTGGAACGGCCTGTCGCATCTGGAGGCGAAGCCCGGCCTGATCACGTCCCGCAAGCCGGGCTGAGCCGGCGGGGGGTCAGTGGTTGCCCTCTGCGACCGCGTGGCGGCGGCGGCGCATCTCCGCCTCGGCGTGCTCGGGCGGGCCGATCTTGTCGTAGAGGCCGGTGGCGAGCAGGATCAGCCCGAACAGCATCGACACGATGACGGTCGACATCGAGAAGTTGAGGATGTTCGCCGTGGTCTGCAGCACGGACATCATGATGATGCTGGTGACCAGGAAGACCACCCCGGCGGTCAGGTTCATGTAGTGGCCGAGGTTGGTGCGGCGGGACGCCCCGATCAGGAGGAAGGCGCCGAACAGCACCGACACGATCGAGAACGCGAGGTTGGTCCGGAGTCCGAGCGCCCAGTGGCTGCCGCGGGCGAAGAGCGACTCGCCCGCGGTCAGGAAGACGCCGTACACGCCGAAGACCAGGATGTACAGCCCGATGACCCCGGAGAGGACCCGGTAGAACTGCCGGGCGGGATGGTTCACCGGTAGGTGCGGCATGGGATCCTCCCGCCAAGGTGACCGATTTCCGGCAATTGTCACCCGCGCCGTTCGACCTCGTCCCCGGAAACGCAAAAGGCCCGGCCGGAGCCGGGCCTTTTCACAGGTGGGGCTCAGAGCACGAGCCGAGCCTTCTCGAAGGCCTCCCGCTCCTCGTCGGTGCCGACCTTGCCGTACATGCCGGCCATCAGCAGCACCAGGGCGAGGACCAGCACCACGATGACCGTCGCGACGCTGAAGTTGAGGATGTTCGCGTCGGTGCGCAGGAACGCCAGTGCGGCCAGGCCGAGGGCCATCAGGGCGTACGACAGCCACTGGTTGATCATCACGTCGAGGTTCCGGCCGATCACCGTGCCGAGCAGGATCAGCGCGCCGACGATGATCGAGACGAGCGAGAAGCCGAGGTTGGTGCCCTGGCCGAGGACCGTGGTGTCGTCCTGGGCGAGGAAGTCGTTGCCGAGGCTGACGATGACGCCGAGCCCGCCGAAGACGACGAAGTACAGACCAACGAGCCCGCCGATCGCCCGGTAGATCGGCCGCGCGGGGTGGTTGACGGGGGTGTGGGCCATCTCTGCGTCTCCAAGACCGAACGGAAAAGGGGTCGGGGGTGATTGTCCCGCACGGCGAACTGTGACGCCGCACACCCCCCACCCGTGTCGAGGTCAGCCGGTCGGCAGTTCCTCGGCGAGGGTCAGCCAGGCCTCCTCGGTGCGTTCCCGCTCGGCCCGCAGCTCCTTCAGCTGGGCGTCCAGGTCGGCGACCCGGGCGTAGTCGGTGGCGTGCGCGGCGAGTTGGTCGAGCAGGTCGGCCTCCTTCTGCTCCAGCTTGGCGATCTGCCGTTCCAGCTTGCCGAGTTCCTTCTTCGCGGTGCGCACCTCCGCGGCCGACATGCCCTCGCGGGCTGGGGCGGCCCCGGCCGGGGTGAGGTCGGCGGGGGCCGGTCCGTTGCCCGCGGCGGCCCGGGCCAGATACTCGTCGACCCCGCCGGGCAGGTGCACGAGCCGCCCGTCGCCGAACATCCCGTACGCGACGTCGGCGACCCGCTCGATCAGGTACCGGTCGTGGCTGGCCACCACGATCGTGCCGGGCCAGGAGTCGAGCAGATCCTCCAGCGCGGCGAGGGTGTCGGTGTCCAGGTCGTTGGTGGGCTCGTCGAAGAGGAGCACATTGGGTTCCCCGGCGAGCAGGCGGAGCATCTGCAGGCGGCGGCGCTCACCGCCGGAGAGGTCGCTGACCGGGGTCCAGAGCCGGCGGTCGTCGAAGCCGAAGATCTCGGCGAGCTGGGCGGCGCTGATCTCCCGGTCGCCGAACTGGACGCGCCGGGCCACCTCCTCGACGGCCTCGAGGACGCGCAGGTGACCGGGGAGTTCGGCGAGTTCCTGGGAGAGGAAGGCGGGCCGCACGGTCTGCCCGGTGGTGAGGCGCCCGCCGTCGGGCCGGGTGACGCCGGCCAGCATCCGCAGCAGGGTGGTCTTGCCGGCGCCGTTGCGGCCGAGGATGGCGATCCGGTCGCCGGGGCCGACCTGCCAGGTGGCGTCGTGCAGGATCTCCTTCGGGCCGGCGTGCAGGGTGACCTGGTCCAGGTCGTACACCTGCTTGCCGAGCCGGGCGGTGGCGAGCCGTTGCAGCGACATGGTGTCGCGCGGCGGCGGGACGTCGGCGATGAGCGCGTTGGCCGCGTCGATCCGGAACTTCGGCTTGGAGGTCCGGGCGGGCGCGCCGCGGCGCAGCCAGGCGATCTCCTTGCGGAGCAGGTTCTGCCGGCGGGCCTCGGTGGCGGCGGCGACCCGCTGCCGCTCGGCCCGGGCGAGGATCCAGGCGGCGAAGCCGCCCTCGTACGCCCGGACGGTCTGGTCGGCGACCTCCCAGGTGGTGGTGCAGACGGCGTCGAGGAACCACCGGTCGTGGGTGACCACGACGAGGGCGCCCTTGCGGGTGACCAGGTGCCGGGCCAGCCAGTCGACGCCGCCGACGTCGAGGTGGTTGGTGGGCTCGTCGAGGATGAGCAGGTCGGCGTCGCGGACCAGCAGCGCGGCGAGCGCGACGCGGCGGCGCTCGCCGCCGGACATCGGGCCGACGGGCGCGTCGAGGCCGAGGTGGGGCATGCCGAGGCCGTCGAGGATGGCCCGCACGCCGGCGTCGCCGGCCCACTCGTGCTCGGCGCCCATGCTCTCGCCGAGCCAGGCGGTGCCGAGGACGACGTCCCGGACGGTGGCCTCGGGGGCCAGGTTCAGGCTCTGCGGCAGCCAGGACACGCGCAGGTCGCGACGGTGGGTGACCCGGCCGTCGTCGGGTTCCTCGGTGCGGGTGAGCAGCCGCAGCAGGGTGGACTTGCCGGCCCCGTTGAGGCCGACCACGCCGACCCGGTCGGCGTCGTCGAGACCGAGCGAGACGTCGGTGAGCAGCGGCCCGGCAGCGCCGTACCCCTTGGACACCCGGTCCAGGTTGACGATGTTGGCCACTTCCCCACCTTCCATGATCAAGGCGTCCCGGTGCGGGCGGGCACCTCGGGACGCCTGGCCCCTCAGGGTACGCGGGTCCGCCCGACGGACGTCAGGCCCCGACGCGGGTCAACGACCGCTGCCGCCCGGTTTGTTCCGGCCGCCGGATGGTCCGGTGCACGAGGTCGCCGACCCGGCGGTGTCCGGGCCGCCGGGACACCGCCACATCGGCGACGCCAAGTCGATCTTGCTCGACCGGGCGGGCCGGACCGAACGGGCCGAACCGAACGGGCCGGACCTGGCCAGGCCGGGTCGGGCCAGGCCGGGTCGGGCCAGGCCGGGTCGGACGTCCGGCAGGTTCAGACGGTGCGGGCGCCGGCCACCGGGCCGTGGGCCACCCGGGCCTCCCGGCAGACCCCGGCGGCCGCCAGCTCGGCGGCGATCCGCCCGGCGTCGGTCTCGTTCGCGGTGAGGAAGACGCAGGTCGGCCCGGAGCCGGAGACGATTCCGGCGAGCGCGCCGGCCGCCTCGCCGGCCTTGAGGGTCTCGGCGAGCGTGGGGCGCATGGTGAGCGCGGCGGCCTGAAGGTCGTTGCCGAGCGCGGCGGCCAGCACCCGGGGGTCGCGCTGGCGCAGCGCGGCGAGCAGCGTGTCGGTGCTGCCCAGCGGCTCCCCGGCGCTGCCGGTGTCGCGCAGCCGGTCCAGTTCCCGGTAGGCGGCGGGGGTGGAGAGGCCGCCCTCGGCGATCGCCACCACCCAGTGCCACGACGTGGGGCGGGCCAGCACCGGGCTGACCGCCTCGCCCCGACCGGTGCCCAGCGCGGTGCCGCCGTGGATCAGGAACGGCACGTCCGAGCCGAGGTCGGCGGCGATGCCGGCCAGCTCGTCGCGGGACAGCCCGGTGCCCCAGAGCGCGTCGCAGGCGACCAGGGTGGCCGCCGCGTCGGCGCTGCCGCCGGCCAGCCCGCCGGCGAGCGGGATCTGCTTGCGCAGGTGCAGCCGGGCGTGCGGCGGGACGCCCGCGTACCCGGCGAGGGCGTGGGCGGCTCGGATCACCAGATTCGTGTCGTCCAGGGCCAGCTCGCCGGCGCCCTCGCCCTCCATGGTGAGGGTGAGCGTGTCGCCCCGGCGGGCGGTCAACTCGTCGTGGATCGAGATCGCGTGGTAGACGGTGTTCAGCTCGTGGAAGCCGTCCCGGCGCAGCGGCCCCACCCCGAGATGCAGGTTGATCTTGGCGGGCACCCGGACCTTCACCGGCCCGCTGGCCCCGCGCCGCTGCCCGTCCTCGTCGTCCGGTCGCCAGGCCTCGGTCACGGGGCGATGTCCCGTGGGCGCAGGCGGATGTCGAACGGCTTCTCCACGATCAACTCCTCGGCGGGTCGGGCAACGGCGCCCAGCCTACTGGGCGACGGCGGGGACGGCCGGGGCCGACGCGGCGATGGCGGCGAACTGCTCCACGGTCAGCGACTCGCCACGGGCACCCGGGTCGACGCCGGCGGCGGTGAGCACCGCGGCCGCCCGGTCGGCGCCGCCGGCCCAGCCGGCCAGGGCGGCGCGCAGAGTCTTGCGGCGCTGCGCGAACGCCGCGTCGACCACCGCGAAGACCGCCTCCCGGCGGACGTCGGCGCGGGGCGGCTCCCGGCGGGTGAAGGCGACCAGCCCGGAGTCGACGTTCGGCACCGGCCAGAACACGTTCGGCGGGACCTTGCCGGCGGCCCGGGCCCTGGCGTACCAGGCGAGCTTGACCGACGGGACGCCGTACACCTTGGAGCCGGGACCGGCGACGAGCCGGTCGGCGACCTCCTTCTGCACCATGACCAGGCCGTGCCGCAGGGTGGGCAGCTCGGCGAGCAGGTGCAGCACCACCGGCACGGCGACGTTGTACGGCAGGTTCGCCACCAGCGCGGTGGGGGCGGGTTCCGCCAGGTCGGCGGCGCTGACCCGGAGCGCGTCGGCGGGGTGGACGGTGAGCCGGGCGGCGTCCGGGCCGGCGAACCGGGCGGCGGTCTCCGGCAGCGCGGCGGCCAGCGCCGGGTCGATCTCCACGACGTGCACGTGCGCGGCGACCGGGAGCAGGGCCAGGGTGAGCGAGCCGAGCCCGGGGCCGACCTCCAGCGCCACGTCGTCCGGGGCGAGCCCGGCGGTGGTGACGATCCGGCGGACGGTGTTCGGATCGTGCACGAAATTCTGGCCGAGCTTCTTGGTCGGCGTCACGCCGAGGCGCGCGGCGAGCTCCCGGATCTCCGCCGGGCCGAGGAGGCCGGTCACGCCCCGTAGCGTATGCGGCCCGGCCGGGTGGCAAGGAGGGGCCCCGGTCAAGAACGGGCCCCTCCGGTCACCACGGGCCGAAGACGCGATCGCCGGTCGCGGAGATCGCGGCGCAGAGCTCGTCGACGTCGGTCTCGGTGGTCGCGGCCAGGAACCGGACCGTCAGCGGGATCAGGTACGACGCGTTCGGCCGCCCCCGATGCGGCATCGGGGTCAGGTACGGGGCGTCGGTCTCCACCAGCAGCTGGTCGACCGGGGTCACCGTGGCGGCCTCGCGCAGCGCGCCGGCACTGCCGAAGGTGACCGTGCCGGCGAAGCTGAGCAGGTAGCCCCGGCGGACACACTCGCGGGCGAAGTCGGCGTCGCCGGAGAAGCAGTGCAGCACCACCGTGTCCGGGGCGCCCTCGTCGTCGAGGATGCGCAGCACGTCGGCGTGCGCGTCCCGGTCGTGGATGACGAGGGCCTTGCCGTACCGCTTGGCGATGGCGATGTGCGCGCGGAAGCTCTCCTCCTGGGCGGCCCGCCCCTCGTCCCCGGTACGGAAGAAGTCCATCCCGGTCTCGCCGACGCCGCGTACCCGGTCGCGGGCGGCCAGGGCCTCGATCTCGCGCAGCGCCTCGTCCAGGTCGGCCAGGCGGGGCGCCTCGTTCGGGTGCAGCGCGACGGTGGCCAGCACGGCTCCGTAGCGCTCGGCGACGTCGGCGCCCCAACGGGACGACTCGACGTCCACGCCGACCTGGACCAGCCGGTCCACGCCGACGCCCGCGGCCACCGCGATGACCGCGCCGACCGGGTCGTCGGCGGGTCCACCCCCGGGTACGCCGGCCTCGCTGACGGTGATGTCGAGGTGGGTGTGGCTGTCCAGCACGGGACGGGGCAGCGCCTCGGGGGCGGGCGGGAACTCCCCGGCCCGGCGGGCGGCCCGTTGCTTGCGGGTCTCGGTCCGCTCGCTCAGCTGTTCGGTTGGCTCGGTCATCAACCAGAGGATCACACACTGGCCGGGTCCACCCGCCCGCCACCTCGTGTTCATCTCCACTACCCAGCGCGAACCTACCGTCGCAGCGTGACTGAGCGGAACGCGCGAACCATCGGGCACCGGAGCGGGCGGACGATCCGTGCAGCGATCGTGACGCCATGAGTGTGACCCCTCAGGCTGGCGGGGCCGCCTCCGAGCGGACCGGCCTGCACGTCACGTACGAGGGCCGGGTGCACCCGGCGGAGGAGATCGCGCGGGGCGCGGCGTACGAGCTGTTCAGCGCCGAGGAGGTGCCCGGCTTCGAGTGGGCGCCCCGGCCGGGTGTGGCGTACCCGTGGCGGAAGTTCGTGCACGTCAGCGAGGTGAGCGCGGTGCACGGGGCGGCCGAGCCGACCGAGGACGCGGACCCGCCGCTGCTGATGCCGGTGCACCGCACGCACGGCTGGGCCCACCTGCACCAGCTCAGCCAGCAGCCGGCCGCGGCCGGCGACCCGACGCTCGCCGCGGTACGCGCCTCGGCGGTGATCCGGCCGGGCACCCGGATGGTGAAGGTGCTCTCCGCCCGCCAGCTCGCCGGCTATGTGCGGGGTTGGCTGCCGCACGGCTTCTGCTACCGGGAGCACGACGTGGCGCACCTGCGTACCCCGGGCGGGATGGCGGTGCTGCGCGGCGACGGCGAGGGCGGCGACGTGGCCTACGCGCTGCGCTGGCGGGCCGCCGACCCTACCGACTTCGACGTGCCGGTCGGCCCGGCGCACCAGGGGCTCACCGCGCTGCCGCCGCGGGACCGGCTGGGGCCGCCGGTGCTGGGTACCGGCTTCGTGCCGAGCAACGGCCAACTCGTCCCGGAGTTCGTTACCCGGGACTTCGCCGACCTGCCGATGCCGGCGAACGCCACCCTGCTCGCCTATCCGGCGGACGGGGTGGAGGTGGTGCTCTACACCTACCAGGCGGAGCAGCGGGGCTGGCTGCGCCTGGTCGGCCGGCAGTGGCGGCACCTGCTCGCGGCGGTGCCCGGGCTCTCCCCCGACCAGGAGTACGTGCCGACCGGTGACGCGCCGCGCTCCACCCGGCTCGTCGGCGCGTACGGCGGCAACGAGTACGAGGCGGTGGCCGACCAGCCGGGCGGCTTCCGCGTCCTGGCGATGACCCGGGCGGCCCGGTACCCGGTGGAGTCGGCGGCCCGGCGGCTGCGGTACGCCACCTGGCGCGGGGTGCCCTGCCTGGTGCTGCGCGAGGAGTCGGGCTGGCTGCGGCTGCGGCTGTGCCGGCCGGATCCGGACACGGTGGCCACCACCGGGGCGCAGTGCCACGAGCGGGGCGTCTACGAGGCGTGGGCACCGGGCACCGAGGTGACCGACGACCGGGTGGTCGACCTGCCGTACCGCACGGCATAACCGCCGTCGGCGCGGGAATCCGCCGGGGTCCGATGCACCCCAGCTCAGGAGACCCGAGATGCCCTTCATCACCGTCGGCACGGAAAACTCCGCGCCCATCGACCTGTACTACGAGGACCACGGCACCGGGCAGCCGGTCGTGCTCATCCACGGTTTCCCGTTCAACGGGGCGACCTGGGAGAAGGTGTCCATCCCACTGCTGAACGCCGGATACCGGACGATCACCTACGACCGGCGCGGTTTCGGCAGTTCCGCCCAACCGACCGCAGGGTACGACTACGACACCTTCGCGGCCGACCTGGACGTGCTGATGACGGAGCTCGACCTGCGCAACGCGATCCTGGTCGGACACTCGATGGGCACCGGCGAGGTGACCCGCTACCTGGGCACGTACGGGTCGAGCCGGGTGGACCGGGCGGTGCTGCTGGCCCCGATCGCGCCGTTCCTGCTGAAGACGCCGGACAACCCGGAGGGCGTGGACAAGAGCCTCTTCGACGGTTTCCAGCAGGCCATCCTCAACGACCGCTTCGCCTACCTGACCCAGTTCTGCAACAGCTTCTTCAACTACGACGAGAACAAGGGGAAGTCGGTCAGCGAGGAGGCGTTCCGGGCGCACTGGGAGATCGGCACCCGGGCGTCGGCGAAGGGCACCCACGACTGTGTCGACGCCTGGCTGACGGACTTCCGGGGCGACCTGGGCCGGATCGACGTGCCGGTGCTGATCGTGCAGGGCGACAAGGACGCGGTGCTGCCGTATCCGGTGACCGGGCAGCGGTTGCAGCCGATGCTGCCGGGCAGCCAGTTGATCACTCTGCGGGGCGCCCCGCACGGCATTCCGTGGACCAACGCCGCCGAGGTGAACAAGGCGATCATGGAGTTCATCGGCGCGCCGTCGATGGCGCGCGCCTGACCGGCGCGGACGGCGCGGCCCCGGGGAGGTGTCCCCGGGGCCGCGGTCGTCCGTCGGGCTCAGCCGGCGAGGCGGGCCAGTTCCTCGTCGACGATGGACGGGTCGAGCTTGCGGAACACCGGCTTCGGCGCCGCGAGCGGCCGACCCACCGCCAGGGGTACGGACTCCCAGCGCGCACCGACCGTGTAGTCGCCGGTCAGCACCGGGTACGCCGGCCCACCGTCGAGGTCCCGCACCTCCTCGATCACCGGCATCGGCGCGTGCACGCCGGTGCCGCCGAGCAGCTCGTGGATCTTCTGGGCGGCGTGCGGCAGGAACGGGGTGAGCAGCGTGTTGGCGTCGCTGACCACCTGGAGGGCGACGTGCAGGATGGTGCCCATCCGGGGCTTGTCGTCCTCGCCCTTGAGCTTCCACGGGGCCTGCTCGGAGAGGTACTTGTTGGCCTCGGCGACCACCTTCATCGCCTCGCCGATGGCCTGCTTCTGCCGGTGCTTGGCGATCAGGTCACCGACGACGGCGAAGCCGGCCCGGGCGGTGGCGAGCAGCGCCTCGTCGGCCTCGGTGAGGCCGGCCGGGTCGACCGGTGGGATCGCCCCGAAGTTCTTCGCCGCCATCGAGACGGACCGGTTGACCAGGTTGCCCCAGCCGGCGACCAACTCGTCGTTGTTGCGGCGGAGGAACTCCGACCAGGTGAAGTCGGTGTCGTTGCTCTCCGGGCCGGCGACCGCGATGAAGTAGCGCAGCGCGTCGGCGTCGTACCGCTCGAGGAAGTCCCGGACGTAGATGACCACCTTGCGGGAGGAGGAGAACTTCCGGCCCTCCATGGTCAGGTATTCGCTGGAGACCACCTCGGTGGGCAGGTTGAGCCGGCCCAGCTCGCCCGGCTCGCCGTCGCGCGACCCCTCGCCGGAGTAGCCGCCGAGCAGCGCCGGCCAGATCACCGAGTGGAAGACGATGTTGTCCTTGCCCATGAAGTAGTAGCCGCGGGCGTCCTTGCCCTCCGCGTCGGCGGACCACCACTTCCGCCAGGCCTCGGGGTCGCCGGTGCGGCGGGCCCACTCGATGGAGGCGGACAGGTAGCCGATGACCGCGTCGAACCAGACGTAGATCCGCTTGTCGGCCCGGTCGCGCCAGCCGTCGAGCGGGATCGGCACGCCCCACTCCAGGTCCCGGGTGATGGCCCGGGGCTGCAGGTCGTCCAGCAGGTTCCGGGAGAACCGGAGCACGTTGGGGCGCCAGCCCTCCCGGGTGTCCAGCCACTGCCGCAGCGCCTCGGCCAGGGCGGGCAGGTCGAGGAAGAAGTGCTCGGTCTCGACGAACTCCGGCGTCTCGCCGTTGATCTTCGAGCGGGGGTTGATCAGGTCGATCGGGTCGAGCTGGTTGCCGCAGTTGTCGCACTGGTCGCCGCGGGCGCTGTCGTACCCGCAGATCGGGCAGGTGCCCTCGATGTAGCGGTCGGGCAGGGTGCGGCCGGTGGACGGGGAAATCGCCCCGGTGGTGACCTCCGGGACGATGTAGCCGTTACGGTGCAGCCCGAGGAACAGCTCCTGCACCACGGCGTAGTGGTTGCGGGTGGTGGTACGGGTGAACAGGTCGTACGACAGCCCCAGCGCCCGCAGGTCCTCGGCGATCACCCGGTTGTACCGGTCGGCCAGCTCGCGCGGGGTGACCCCCTCGGCGTCGGCCTGCACCTGGATCGGGGTGCCGTGCTCGTCGGTGCCGGAGACCATGAGCACGTCGTGACCGGCCATTCGCATGTACCGGGCGAAGACGTCGGAGGGAACGCCGAATCCGGATACGTGGCCGATGTGGCGCGGACCGTTGGCGTAGGGCCAGGCGACCGCGGCGAGAACGTGACTCATGAGCAGCAAGCCTAGTGAGTGCCCGAGGGCAGCCGCGAACCAATAGGACGCGTCCCACGCATCGACTCAGACACCGGGCTCCGTCAGCTGTGCACGACGGTGTAGACCTCGCGCCGGCGCAGCCCGTACTCGGCGGCCACCTCGGTGATGGCGTCCCGCCGGGACAGGCCGGCCGCCTCCCGCGCGGCCACCGCGGCGCGCAGCGTGTCGTCGTCGGGGCGGACCGCAGCGGCCGGCGGCGCACCCGCCACGACCAGGGTGATCTCGCCGCGCGGCTCGCCCGCCGCGGCCCACTCGGCCAGCTCGCCCAGCGGCCGGCGGACCACCTCCTCGTAGGTCTTGGTCAGCTCGCGGCAGAGCGCGGCCGGCCGGTCCGGGCCGAACGCGGCGGCCAGGTCGGCCAGCGCGCCGGCGATCCGGTGCGGGGCCTCGAAGAGGACCAGGGTGCGCTCCTCGGCGGCGAGAGCGCGCAGCCGGGACCGGCGGGCGGCCGGTGTGCGGGGCAGGAAGCCTTCGAAGCAGAACCGGTCGCAGGGCAGCCCGGAGAGCGCCAGTGCGGTGGTCACCGCGCTCGGCCCGGGGGCCGCGGTGACCGGGAAGCCGGCGTCGAGGGCGGCCCGGACCAGCCGGTAGCCGGGGTCGGAGACGCTGGGCATGCCGCCGTCGGTGACCAGCGCGACGGTGTAGCCGGCGGCGAGCACCTCGACCAGCTCCGGGGTACGCCGTTCCTCGTTCCCCTCGAAGTAGGAGACGATCCGGCCGGCCACGGTGACGCCGAGGTCCCGGGCCAACCGGGTGAGCCGCCGGGTGTCCTCGGCGGCGACCACGTCGGCGGTGGCGAGCACCTCGCGGAACCGGGCCGACGCGTCGGCCGGGTTGCCCAGCGGGGCGCCGAGCAGCACGACCCGTCCGACCTCGGACATTTCACCCACGGAGTGCGCTCCTTCATCGACAGCCGTACCAATCTCGGGGACGACGGGCGCCACCGGGCACCTTCGCAGCCTACGATCGCCGGGTGACGAGTGCCTCGACAGCACAGAGCGCGGACGCCGGCCGGGCCGGATCGGACCGGACGGCCGCCGGTCAGCCGGCCACCGATCAGGCCGCAGCGACGACCGGTGGCGGTGGGGTCCCGGCCGTCGTCCGGCGGCGGCTCGCCACCGTCGACGCCCGCCTCGACGGGCACGCCTGGCTGGCCACCGCCGTCGTGGTGGCGATCGCGGCAATCCTGCGCCTCGTCGGGCTGAGCGGCCCCAAGGGCAAGATCTTCGACGAGATCTACTACGCCCGGGACGCCTACGGGCTGGTCGACAAGGGCGTCGAGTGGAACTACAAGGACAACGGCCCGTCGTACGTGGTGCATCCGCCGCTGGGCAAGTGGCTGATCGGGTTCGGTGAGTGGGCCTTCGGCTATCAGGACGCGGAGACGAAGATCTCCGTGCCGGGGCACCTGACCACCACCGCCCCCGAGTTCGGCTGGCGGATCGCGGCGGCCGTCGCCGGCACTCTGTCGGTGCTGCTGCTGGTCCGGATCGCCCGGCGGATGTTCCGCTCCACCGCGCTGGGCTGCGCGGCCGGCCTGCTGCTCGCCCTGGACGGCTTCCACCTGGTGCTCTCCCGCACCGCGCTGCTCGACATCTTCCTGCTGCTGTTCGTGCTGGCCGCGTTCGGCGCGCTGGTGCTGGACCGGGACGCCCGGCGCCGCCGCTGGGCCCGGGCGCTGGCGGCGGGGCTCGACCCGTCGACACCGGGGCGGGCCGGCCGGCCGCCGTCGGGCTGGCGGAACTGGCCGTGGTGGCGGCTGGCCGCCGGGGTGCTGCTCGGCTGCGCCTGCGCGGTCAAGTGGAGCGGCGTGTACTTCGTGCCGGCCTTCGCGCTGCTGGTGATCTTCTGGGAGGTCGGCGTCCGGCGCTCGGCGGGGGTACGCCACCCGTGGCGGGACGCCCTGCTGGACGAGCTGCCCTGGCTGCTGCTGGCCGGGGTGCTGATGGTGGCCACCTACGTCGCCACGTGGTCAGGCTGGCTGTTCACCGACGACGGCTACTACCGGCTCGCCAGCCGCTACCCGAACACGCCGGGGCTGAGCGACACCCCGGTGATCGGGCCGCTGATCAACCTGTGGGAATACCACAAGGCCGCGTACGGCTTCCACACCCAGCTCGACGAGCCGCACAAGTACCAGTCCTGGCCGTGGCAGTGGCTGCTGCTGGGCCGGCCGGTGGCCTTCTACTGGTCCGGCGACGGCAACTGCGGCGCGCCGCAGTGCGCGAGCGAGATCCTGCTGCTGGGCACCCCGCTGCTCTGGTGGTCGTTCCTGCCCGCGCTGGCGGCGCTGGCCTGGCTCGGACTGGCCCGGCGGGACTGGCGGGCCGGGGCGATCCTGCTGAGCGTGGCCGCCGGCCTGCTGCCCTGGTTCTGGTTCGCGCTGGACGGCCGGACGATGTTCTCCTTCTACGCCGCGCCGGCGCTGCCGTTCCTGGTGCTGGCGGTGACCTACGTGCTGGGCGCGATCATCTCGCCGGCACCGGCCGCCGCCCTGAGCACGGGGGCGCCACCGGGCGGGCCGGACGTCGCCGACCGCCGGCTGGTGGGCGGGATCATCGCGGGCGCGTACGTGCTGCTGGTGGGCCTCTGCTTCGCCTACTTCTACCCGGTCTTCGTGGGCCGCCTGATCACATACGCGGACTGGTCCGCCCGGATGTGGCTGGACGGGCGCTGGATCTGACGCCCTGGCGCTACCGGCGGTGGGCTGGAGAACACAAAGAAGCGCGCCCCGATCGCCTGCCACGGGGGAAGCGGGCGATTGGGGCGCGCAGAAGAAGCTTAACCACCCCGGATCAGCGGCACAACTGGTCGTCTCCGGTCAGATTCCCGACCGGCGAGCCCCCACGAGGATGATTCGCCCGCAGGTGGCGCCGACGGGCCTGGCGCGAAGACCTTACGAGAGCCTTACGGCTTCGTTCCGCGCCGGCCGAGGGGGCGCCCGCCCGGCCGACCCGCCGAGGGGAGCGCTTTCCAGACCGCTCGGGCCCGTGGCCGGTGTTGATCTCCGGAGCTTTCGTCATCGTTGACGGCTTATAGGGCTGAAACTTCCCGCTTGTCTGTTAAGTCGGCTCTATGGCCTGCAATCCGGATATGCGAATGATGAAATATTCGTCGTCGGCCAGCCACGGGAGGGGTGATGTCCCAGCGATGACCGACAGCCAATGACCAGCTGGGTGATCATCCGGGTGCCACCACCCGGATGATCATCCAAAGTGGATCTCACTACACTTCGGCCGGTGATCAACAAGAGCAGATCGGCAGCTGTCCTCATTGGACTGCTTGCGACGACCGCGCTGATCGGTCCGGCGCCCGCCCGGGCCGGCGACGACACCCCCGAAACCCCCGCCGAGCCGCCCAAGGTCGAGCTGGTCCTCGACGTCAGCGGCTCGATGCGGGCCCGCGACATCGACGGGCGCAGCCGGATCTCGGTCGCCCAGCAGGCGTTCAACGAAGTCGTGGACGCGCTGCCGGACGAGACCCAGCTCGGCATCCGGGTGCTCGGGGCCACCTACCGGGGCAAGGACAAGAAGCAGGGCTGCCTGGACACCCAACAGATCGTGCCGGTCGGCCCGGTGGACCGTACGCAGGCCAAGGCGGCCGTGGCCACCCTCCGGCCGACCGGCTTCACCCCGGTCGGGCTGGCGCTCCGCTCCGCCGCGCAGGACCTCGGCACCGGCAGCACCGCCCGCCGGATCGTGCTGATCACCGACGGCGAGGACACCTGCGCCCCGCCCGACCCCTGCGAGGTGGCCCGCGAGCTGGCCGCCCAAGGCACCAAGCTGGTCGTCGACACCCTCGGCCTCGCCCCCGACGAGAAGGTACGCCGGCAGCTGCTCTGCATCGCCGGCGCGACCGGCGGCACCTACACGGCGGCGCAGAGCGCGGACGAACTGACCGGCCGGATCAAGCAGCTCGTGGACCGGGCCCGGGACACCTACACCGCCACCCCGACGGTGGTCGGCGGGTCGGCCGAGTGTGCCAACGCGCCGCTGCTCGGCCCCGGCGTCTACACCGACCGGGAGGCGTTCTCCGAGCACCGCTGGTACCGGGTGCCGGTGCGTCCCGGCCAGGAACTGCGAGCCTCGGTCAGCGTCGCACTGGACCGGCCGGTCAACCCCGACTACGGCGTACTGCTGCGGGCCACCGCCCCGGACGGACGGGAACTCGTCCGGGGCGTGGACGCCGGCAGCGGACGGACCGACGTGATCTCCACCGGCCTGCGCTGGTCCGCGGCCGAGGACACCCCCACCCCGAGCCCCAGCGGTACGCAGACCGCCGAGACGGTGTGCCTCGTGGTCAGCAACTCCTTCGCCGCACGCCCCGGCACCCAGGTCACCCCCGGCATGCCGGTGGAGCTGAACGTCGACGTGGTCGCCGCGTCCCCCGCCCCGGACGGGCCGGACCTCGGCCGCGGCTGGACACTGCTGCTCCTGCTCACCCTGGCCGGGCTGGTCACCGGGCTGGTCGCCGGGCTGCTCACCCGCTGGTGGGTCGCCACCTGGAGGGAGAACTGAGGATGCGTACCCTGATCCGCTCCGCGGCGGCGCTGGCCGCCATCGGGCTGACCCTCACCCCGGCCGCCGCCTCGGCCGAGCCCACCCCGTCGCCGGGCGCCGCCACGGTCACCAAGGCCGGCACCTCGTTCCTGACCGCCACCGCCATCGCCGCCGGCCAGCCGGTCCAGGTCGGCGCGTCGACCGGCGACCACCTCTACTGGTCGTTCCGCGCGGAGGCCGGGCAGACCCACGAGATCGGCGCCAACGTCGCCTTCCCGAAGGGCCGCACCGGCCCGTCCACCTGGACCGTCGAGGTCTTCGACGGGCTGCGCCGCAGGCAGGCCTGCACGGCCGGCGCGCAGACCCCGACCGCCGACGCGACCGCGACCGGCGTCACCCTCGGCTGCACGCTGCGCCGGGTCCGGCCCTGGGCCGAGCCGTGGTCCGGCGACCCGCTGCCGGGCACCTACTACGTCCGGCTCTCCGTGACCGAGCTGCCCGAGCCCGACCTGGGCCTGCCGATCGACGTGGACCTGCTGATCAGCGTCGACGGCGATGGCGGCACGTCCGGCGACGACGGGAAGTTGGCGGCACCGCTGGTGCCCAACACCCGGGCCGGGACGCTGCTCACCGCCGAGCCGACACCCGAGCCGGTCGCCGAGGAGGAGCTCAGCCTCACCGGTTGGCTCCCCGAGGCCGGCTCGCGCTGGGTCTGGACCACCGCCGGTGGCGTGCTCGCCGCCGTGGCGGGCGTGGTCGGCTTCGCGCTCACCCGGCGACCCCGCCGACCCTGACCCGCACCCGGTGGCCGCCGCGGACCCGAACGCGGCGGCTACCGGAGGCGACGGTCAGGTGGTGCGCGGGCTCCGCGGCACCCAGCCGATGAACCGGTCCTGAAGCGACGACACCGGCACGGCCCGCAGGTCCCGCGTGGCGGCGGCCAGGCAGGAGCCGAGATAGACGGTCAACGAGGCGCGGTCCACCCGGTATTCGGCCAGCAGCCGGCTCCGCTTGGTGGTGCACGGCCAGTCGTCGCCGCAGGAGTTGCAAGTCCAGTCGGGGGTCACCGGCGTGTGCTCGTCCGGCTGTGGTCCCGACGCCTCCGCACCAGGCGTCATCGGCTGTTCCTTCCCATGTGGACGTATTTGCTCCTGAGAGGTTCCCCGCCCCGTTGACTCCCCTACAGCGTCCCGGGACGCTCCGGCGTTACATCGTTGCGGTACGTTCACCGTCCATGGCCGCCGTCAACTTCCCCGAGGGGGCAGAAGTCCCTCCCTACCTGTGCCAACGCGCATCGGGGGCGAACGATGCGTGACCTCCTGCCACCGGCGGTCGCGGTGGCCGTGGCCGGCCCCGGGGACTGGTCCGGCACACTGCTCCCCGCCGAGTCGGCCTGCCTCAGCGACCACGCGGTGGAGAGCCGGCGCCGGGACTTCACCGCCGGCCGGATGTGCGCCCGCCGGGCCCTGGCCGGACTCGGGCTGCCGGCCGCCCCGGTCCCGTCGGCACCCGACCGGTCCCCGGTGTGGCCGGCCGGGGTGGTCGGCACCATCACCCACACCCGGGGTTACTGCGCGGCGGCCGCCGCCCGGGCCACCGAGGTCCGCTCGGTGGGCATGGACGCCGAGCGCCACCGGGAGCTCAACCCGGGGGTACGCCGGGCGATCTGCCTGCCCGAGGAGGAGGCCGACCTGGCCCGGCTGCCGGCCGGCGTCCCCTGGCCGACCGTGCTGTTCAGCATCAAGGAGACCGTCTACAAGGTCTGGCACCCGGTCGTCGGGACCTGGCTGGACTTCCACGACGCCCGGGTCACGATCGACCCCGAGGCCAGGACGTTCACCGCCCGGATCGCCCCGGCGCGGCTCGCCGCGGCCCCGGCCACCGATCCACCGGCATCGGTCACCGGCCGGTTCGCGGTGGACGCCGAACTGGTCCGCAGCGCCGCCGTCCTGGGACCCCGGTGACGTCCTGACGGACAGCTTGGCGGCGGCTTGTACCGTCTTCCCGACTGAAGAGCTTCGAAGGCGCCAAGGAGACCGGTGAGCCACCCTCAGCCTCCGTTCGGGCCGCACGACCCGAACCAGCAGCCCCCGGAACCGCCGACCCAGCCGTTCCCCACCGCGCCGATGCCGCCGGTGCCGGACAGCCCGTACGCGCCCCCGCCCGCGCCGGACAGCCCGTGGGCACAACAGCCGCCGGTCTCCGGAGCACCGCAGCCGCCCGTCTCCGGGGCACCACAGCCGCCGATGTCGGGGGCACCGTACCCGCCGCCGGCCGCCCCGCAGCCGCCGACCACGCCGTTCCCGCCGGTCGCCGGCACGCCGCAACCGCCGTACCCGCCGACCTCCGGGACGCCCTACCCGCCGCAGCCGCCGGGCTCCGGGACGCCGTACCCGCCGGGTGGGGCCTACCCGGCGGGTGGGGCGTACCCGCCGGCGCCCGGCCAGCCGTTCGGCGCGCCGCCGGCCAAGAAGTCCAACAAGAACGTCTGGATCATCGTCGGCATCATCGCGGCGGTCCTGTTGCTGCTCTGCTGCGGCGGCGGCATCTTCGCGATCTACAGCGGCGCCAAGAAGGCCCAGGACGCGGTCGAGAGCCTGCCCACCCCGGCGGTGTCCTACGACGCGCCCACGCGTGGGTCGGAGCCGACGCCGGAGGCCGGGCAGACCGACGGCGAGACGTTCAACATGAAGCCGGGCGACACACTGATCATCAACGACGACGACGGCACGGTCGAGATCACTGTCAGCAACTTCCGGACCAAGGACAAGGCCTGCCAGGCGTACATGCCGGGGCCGAAGAACGGCATGTACCTGATCGCCGACGTGACCGCCGAGGTCACCAAGGGCACCGGCTCGATCAACCCGTTCTACTTCAAGTGGATCGGCGCCGACGGCAGCGAGGCGAACGGCGTGGCGGGGGCGCTCTCCGGGTGCGGCAAGCTGCTCGGCTCGGGCAACGACCTGGCGAGCGGCAGCAAGCGCACCGGCCAGCTCGTCTTCGACGTCAAGGACAAGAACGGCACCCTGGAGTACGAGCACCGGCTGGAGACGGCCGGCTCCTGGAAGCCCTAAGCCGCGACGCCCCGCACGGGGGCCGGTCCCATCCTGGGACCGGCCCCCGTCGCCGTCCCCCCGCGGCACGTCCAGCCGGGCGGGAGCCAGCCCGCTGAGCACGACCGCCGCCTCGTCGGCAATCCGGCGCACCAGGGCCCGGACCAGCGCCGGTGCCGTCGATCGCGGTCACGCCGGCACCCCGGTCAGCTCGTCCACGCACCGCAGGGCCCGCGCCGTGGCCGCCGGCGTCGCCGGCAGCAGCGGCGGGCGGACCGCCGGCGTCGGGATGCGTCCTCGGGCGTGCAGTACCGCCTTGATCACCGACGGGTTGGGTTCGGCGAAGAGCGCCGCCGAGAGGGTGGCGAGCCGGTGGCCGAGCGGCCGGGCGCGGGCGACGTCCCCGGCCTGCCAGGCCGCGATCAGCGCGGCGTAGTCGGCGGTGGCGACGTGCGCCGAGGCGAGGATGCCGCCGTGTCCGCCGAGGGCGAGCAACGGCGAGATGTACGCGTCCTCGCCGCCGAGCACCGCGCAGCCCGGCGGTACGTCGGCGAGGAAGGCGACGGTGTCCGCGTCGATGCCGCCGACCGCATGCTTGATCCCCACCACCCCGGGCAGTCCGGCCAGCCGGTGCAGCACGCCGGCGGAGAGCTGCTGCCCGGTGCGGTACGGGACGTGGTAGACGACCAGCGGCAGCGGGGACGCCTCGGCCAGCCGGGCGAGGTGGGCGAGCACGGCCTCCTCGCCGGGCCGCAGGAACGGTGGCACCAGGCAGAGCGCCGCCGTGACCTCGGGCCGTTCGGCGAGCGCCCGCAGCGCGTCGATGGTGTGCGCGCCGACGAGGAGGCCGGCCGGGCGCTCCCGGCAGACCGCGGCGACGGCGTCGACCACGCGACGCCGTTCGGCGTCATCGAGCGCGTGCGGCTCGCCGGTGGTGCCCAGGGCGACGAGGCCGGCGGCCCCGGCTGCCAGCACCTCGTGGGCGAGGGCGGTCAGCACGTCGACGGCGACGGCGCCTCGCTCGTCGAACGGCGTGATCAGCGGTACGTACAGTCCCGTCGGTCTCATGCCTCCAGCGTGCGACCGTGGACAGTGAAGAACCAGTTCCGGTTACTCAACGGATACGTAAGCTGAGCTTATGCTCGACGTCCGCCGCCTGCGCCTGCTGCGTGACCTGGCCCGGCTCGGCACGATCGCCGCCGTCGCGGAGGCGCACACCTACACGCCGTCGGCCGTCTCCCAGCAGCTCGCCACGCTGCAACGGGAGACCGGCGTCCAGCTGCTGGAACGCGCCGGCCGCCGGGTCAACCTCACCCCGACCGGCGAGGCGCTGGTCCGGCACACCGAGGTTGTCCTCGCCGCTCTCGAGGCGGCCGACGCCACCCTCGCTGCCGCCCGCGGCGGGCTCTCCGGCACGGTACGCATCGGCGCGTATCCGAGCGCCGTGCGTACTCTGCTGCTGCCGGCCCTGGTCGCGCTGGCCCGCGACCATCCCGCGCTCGACCTGATGGTCACCGAGCTGGACCCGGTCGCCGTGCCCGACGCGCTGCGCGACCGCCGCCTCGACGTGGCCCTCCTGCACGACTACGACATCGTGCCGGTCGAGCCGGACCCGGCGCTGGATTCGGCGCCGCTCCTCGACGAGCTGGTGTTCCTCGCCCTACCGGCCGAAATGGACCGCGACCCGGACGGCGACCCGATGCACTCGGTGCGCGACGCGGAGTGGATCGTGGGTAGCCAGGGAACGCTGTGCCACTCGCTTGCCCTGCACGCCTGCGAGCTGGCCGGCTTCCACCCGACCGTGCGCCACCACGCCGACGACTTCGCCGCCATGCTCGCCCTGGTGGCCGCCGGCCAGGGCGTCGGGCTGGTGCCCCAGCTCGCCGTCGGGCAACCGCCCGCCGGGGTCCGCCTCGTACCCCTCGCCATCAAACGACGCACCCGGGTCGCGTACCGGAGGGGCGCGGGCGGCCACCCCGCGGTGGCTGCCTGCGTCGCGGCACTGCGGGCCGTCAGGCACACGTGACGAACAGGCGGCCGGCGGGGCAGTGGGTGCGTCCGATTCGAGCATGATTGCCGAATGGCTTCCCCCGCTCGTCTCGCGCTGGTCGGAGATCACCTGCTCGATGCCGCGGGACAGGCTCCGGTCGCCCGCGCCATCGCCGGGCTCGGGCCGGACGTCGAGGCAACCTGGATCCCGACCACCAGGGTCGACGAGTCCCTGGCGGGCTTCGACGGGGTGTGGCTGACTGGCAGTCCCTACCAGAGCGAGACCGGGATCACGGCCGCCGCCGGCATCGCCCGCCGGGCCGGCATCCCCCTGCTGGGCACCTGCGGCGGGATGCAGTTGGCGGTCACCGAGTTCGCCACCGACGTGGCCGGCCTGGCGGAGGAGGACGTGCTGGTTCCGCTGTCGTGTTCCGTCGGCGGCGACGAATGCGTGGTCAGCGCGACCAAAGGCTCTCTATTCGCACGGGCGCTGGGAGCGGAACGGACCAGGGAGCGGTACCACTGCTCGTACGGGCGTTCCTGGCGGCGTTCTCCGCCTGGATCGCCGATCATCTGTCGGCCCACCGGCCGTTCCTCGCCGAAGTGGACGATGAGGCGGTGGGTATGGCCTGGCTGATGGTGGCCGACCGGGTACCCACTCCGGCGCGGCGACATCGGCGCAGCGGCGATGTCCAGTCGGTGTACGTGGTGCCTGAGCTGCGCGACAGCGGGATCGGTGCGGCGCTGCTGGAGGCCGTGCTGGCCGAGGCGGGCGGGTTGGCGCTGGAGCACGTGACCGTCCACGCGAGTGACCGGGCGGTGCGCTTCTACGAGCGCCTGGGCTTCCAGCACGACGAACGCCTGCTCGGCTGGAAGCCGTCGTAGATCGGCTCGGCCTGCCGATCGTTCCTCCCGCTGCCCGACCGGCACTCCCACGGTCGGTCAGCTCATCTGGCAATCCGGATATCACCCGGCGCCGAAGCGCCGACACAGGTGGTGTCCGATTAGCCTCTGGCAATAATTGAGGCCGCAAGCACACTGAGAGGGGTGACCTACCAGCCCCCGCAGGACCCCTGGCAACCGGTGCCGCCTCCCCCGCCGCCGCCTCCCTCACCGTGGCAGCCGACCGCCCAGTTCGGACCGGTTCCGCCGCGCCCGACGGCGCAGACCTCGGCTGCCGGCCGGCACGAGGTGCACGGCTGGGCAACGGTTCCGGTTGGCGTCAACGGCGCTCCTGGCAACGGTCCGAAGCGACGCGTCACCCGTGGGCAGAAGATCGCCGGTGGCGTCCTGGGACTGGTCCTGCTCTGCTGCTGCGGTGGCGGCCTCGCCGCCGTCGGCAGCTCCGGTGACGACAAGCCGGCCGCCAAGGAGTCGGCAGCAGCGGCGCGAGCGCTGGCCGAGCCCGCCGTCTCCCAGCCGGAAAGCCCCCTGCCCTCGACCGAGTCGCCGAGCGTGGCGCCCACGACCGGATCGCCGAGTCCCACGGCCACGACCAGCCGGCCGAGCCCGGCGCCGAAACCGACGCGGAGCAGCCCCAAGCCGACGCCGAAGCGCACCACCAGCGCCCCGCGCACCACCAAGCCGACGACGTCATCAACCCAGAAGGGCGTCCATCCCGGCGCTTTCTGCAAGCCAGCCGGCGCATACGGGTATACCAGCACCGGAAAACTGATGCAGTGCAAGACGTCGGCCACGGACAGCCGGCTGCGCTGGCGTGCCGCCTGAGCTGTGCAGAGTCCGGTTTCGTTTACGGAGGCCGTTCCCGTTAGGGGACGGCCTCTTTCGTCATTCAGACCGGGTCACCGATCGCCAGGCCGCGAACAACCAGGCCGGATCGTCGCCCGCCACGTCGGTCAGCACCGTCTCCAGACAGGCATGGTCGGTGAAGGTGTAGCCGTGGAGCGTGAACTCCGCATCGCGCCCGGCCTGAGTCAGGCCCACCGCGACGCGCAGCCGGCTGGCCGGCATGCCGCTCCGGTCGGAGCGCGAACGCAGATGCTGTCCGATCGGCCGCTGCCGATTGTTTCGTCCGCAAGCACACTGAGTCGGTGACGCACCAACCCCCGCAGGACCCCGGGTACCGGCAACTGCCGCCGCCCCCGCCCTACCAGGCGCCAACCGCCCAGTTCGAGGCAATCCCGCCTGACCCGACGGCGCAGCATCCGGCTGCTGGCGGGAACGAGCAGCAGGGCTGGCTAGCGGCCCCAGGTCCGACCGAGGCCGTTCCTGACAACGGGCCGAAGCGACGCGTCACCTCCGGGCAGAAGGTCGCCTTGGGCTTCCTCGGGCTGGCCCTGCTGTGCTGCTGCGGTGGCGGCCTGGCCACCATCGGCAGTCCCGGCGACGACAAGCCAGCCACGAAGCCGTCCGCTTCGGCCGAGCAGGCCATGGTTGACCCTGCTGTGTCCGACTCGCTGAGCGCCGCGCCCACGACCGAGTCGCCGAGCCCGACGGCCACCACCAGGTCGCCGAGCCCCAGGGCTACGACCAGCAAGCCCAGCCCGACGCCGAAGCCGACGCGGAGCAGCCCCAAACCGGCGCCGACGCCGACCCCCAGCACGTCCCGCACGACCAAGCCGACGACGCCACCAATTCAAGTCGGCGTCCGTTCCGGCGCGTTCTGCAGTCCCGAGGGCGCTTACGGGCTCACCGACAAGGGCAGGCTGATGCGGTGCCAGAGGTCGGCCAAGGACGGCCGGCTGCGCTGGAGCGCCGCTTGAGTTCATAGCAGCGGAATTCCTCCGCGGCGGCCGCCCCCGTCCGGGCGGCCCAATCCCACCGCCATCCCACCGCCGTACCCGTCAGCGGCCTCACCCTGCACCGCCAACTCTGCGCGGCCTAGCCGGCCGGCAGCTCACCGACCCCGCCCGCAATCGCCCGGCATTGCAGCCAGGGATAGCGGGCATCCGCGACCGGGACCGCGAAGATTGCCGGACACCGGTAGCGTGCGCATCGTGCGCGAGGAGACGGGCGGGCAGCAGGTGTCTGGGTCGGCCGGCCAGCCGCCCGGCACGGGCGACGCGCCCGTGATCGACCTGGACGCGCCGTCCAGGCAGGCGCAGCCTCCGCTTTCCCGCCAGGACCGGCTACGGCACCCCTGGCACAGCTTCCGATCGGCGCATGTCCCGCTGCCACTGGTCCTGGCGCTGCTTGCCGGCGCGGGAGCCGTGGCTGGCGTCGGCACCTACCAGTGGCAGGCGCGGCAACAACGCCTGGCGGATGAGTCGGCTGCCGCGGTGCTGGTGCTCGGGAAGAACGAGGTGGCGGGCGGCGAGCGCGAGGGTTCTCAGGTCCGGGCGGAATCATCGGTGATCGTGGTGAACCACGGCCCCTTGCCGGTGGAGGTCACCGACATTCGCGCGTCGAAGGGCGACCTCGGCCTCTCCTCGGTCAGACCCGATGTGGTGCGGCCAGGGGCACAATCCTTCAGCGTGCGGCTGACGCTAAATTGCACGGCCAGAGTGCCGAACGAACCGGTCCCGGTCGTGATATCGGTCCGCACCGAGGACGGAACGACCCGTCAGGTCACCTCCAGAATGGCAGCCACGCCCTGGCAGTTCGCATTCAATGGAATGTGCGAACAACTCCCGCGTTGAGTCGCATGACGATCACCTGTCGAGGTCAGAGTTGCCGCCCATGACGACCGACCAGCTGAAGGACCACGTCGCGAAGCTGGGCTACCGCCGGTTCGACCTGCTCGGCGAGGGCATGGAAGGGGTCGTTTTCGCCCTCGGCGACGGGCACGTCGGCAAGCTGTGGTTCCGCCGACAGCCGGCCGAGTTGCTGGTCATCAAAGACTTCTACGAGCACCTCGGGTCGCAGGGCCTCCCCTTCGCCGTACCCCGGATGGTCGACGTGGACGAGCTGCACGGCCGCGGGGTGACCATCGAGCGGGAGCTGGCCGGCCGCAACCTGAGGGAGGCCGTGGGGGCGGGTGCCGTCTCGGTCGACACAGCGGCCACCTGCATGCTGGCGGTGGTCACGGCGCTAGCGGAGACGACGGGCAGCGAGAAGGCCCGCCGGCTGACCGTACTCGACGAGCCCGCGTCGATGTGGCACGGCCACGACACCTGGGCCGCTGCGCTACGCGCCCTCGTGGACCGACGGGTCGCCAATTCCCACCCCTACCTGCGGGACGCCGTCGACCGGTTCGACGAGAAGGTCGCCCGCGTCCGCCACCTGATCGACGGCCTCCGTCCGTCCCGCACCATCACCATCCACGGCGATCTGGTACCGGCAAACGTCCTGGTCACGCCGGCCGGCGAGCCGGCGGCCCTGCTCGACTGGGGCTTCCTGTCCACCGAGGCGGACCCGGCCTTCGAGGCGAGCATCGCCGCGGGCGTCTTCGACATGTACGGGCCGGCCGCCCGCAGCCTGGACGACGAATGGGTCGAGACCCTGTGCCGGCTGTTCGGCCACACCCCTCACGAGCTGCTCGTCTATCGCGCGATCTACGCGCTGCTGACCAGCAACTCCTACGACGCGGAGGGAAAGGACGGGCATTTCGCCTGGTGCGCGGCGGCGCTCAACCGGCCGGACATCACCGAGGCGCTGTGGTCCGACTGGTCACCGTAGAGGGTTCTGCCTCAAGCCGGAAGTAGAGGTAATCGGAATTGTCCGGGCCGCCGGCTCGGCGCTGCCCATCAGGCTTCCAGCCATGCTTCGCATAAAAGGCCCGGGCCCGCGTGTTGCGCTCCCAGACTTCGAGCAAGCCAGTGCGAAGAGATGCGTCCGCCAGAAAAATCACGAAGGCAGAGTGCAAGGCGCTCCCGATGCCACTGCGCCACCTGTTGGGGACCACGTGGATCTGGTAGAGCTGGCCCACTGCCCGCGCGTCCACGTCGGATGACAGCGGAGGGCCCATGGCAGCGGTACCCACGACCTGATCGTCAGTGACCGCGCACAGCACCCGCTTCTCCGACGACTGCAGCGATGTGGTCCACCCCGACCGCTGCTGCTGCTCGACGGCCGGATCCCTGATGACGTCGAGCGCGATGCCTCCGGCACCGTAGTAGGCGGCGCGGGCCTGGCTGTGCACAGCTACGACGACGTCGAGATCCGCGAGCGTGGCCTCACGCACCAAGAGTGAGCCGTTCATGCTGGCCAGCCCTTCTGGAGTTGCAGCCCTGGTGCCGATCAACAGCAGCGCTGCCCAACCGGCGACGTCAATCGCGACCACCTGACCCGGATGATGCTTCCAGACCCCGGCCGCTCTCGGCCATCCCCGCCACGATGACGGCACCCGTGCAGACGCCGATTCCGGCCGGGCGCCACGAGCGCGGCGACGCCCGGCCGCCTTTGGGGTAGCGGTCAGTGGGCGTGGTGGTAGTGGTGCACCACGGCGTGGCCCTTGCCCCGCGAGATCAACCACCGGTTGATCGGGGTGGTGAGCAGGAACGCGACCAGCAGTGACGCGGCCAGCGCGGTCCAGAACAGCAGGCTGGTCAGGCCGGCATCCATGGCGCCGGGCACGGCCACCATGAACGCGTTGTCCAGCAACTCCATCACGGCGATGGAGATCGTGTCGGCGGCCAGGGCGACCTTCAGCGCGGTACGAACGCCGACCCCGGCGCGCAGCACCCCACGCATGGTCAGCCCGTAACCGAACACGAAAGCCAAGGCGATCGACAGCACCACGGTGGCGGCGTTGTGCAGTCCCAGGCTGGTGCCGATGACCATGCCGAGCACCTCACCGATCGCGCAGCCGGTGAGGCAGTGCAGCGTCGCCGCCGCCGCCATCGCCCACGTCGCAGTCGTCTTCTCGCGCTGGCCGTGGTGAGCGTGTGGGTGGCCCGCTGTCACCGCGGGGCTCACGCCCGCCGGGTCGTGCTGCTGGTGATTGTGAAGATCCATGTCCGCACCTCCCTGAGTCGACCTCACCATACCCCTAGGGGGTATGGGCATCAAGGTGTGCGCCGCCACTCGGCCTGACTGCTGTCGTCAGACGAGGCGCCGCAGCCGCACCTTGGGTCGCTCGTTCCGCAGATGCTGATGCTTGTGCTGGCGTACCTGCTCGTCCCAGACCTCCTGTTCGTAGTCCGGGTCCGGCGGGATCCACCGGTGCGAGCCGTCGCTGTAGTGAAACTTCTCGTCCCCGGCCCGCAGGATGCTCACCGCAGCCAACCGAGGAACCGGCGGTGGAGCGCGCCAGCCGGCACCCAGTGCAGATCCGCGGAGGCGCGCACCAACTGCGCCCCCAGATACAGCGCCAGTGACACCGGCGCGTCCGCGTACTCCGCCCTCAGCTCCCGCCGCCGCGTCCCGCACGGCCACGGCCCGCCGCAGCCGCCGCAGATCCAGATCGGCAACACCGGCCCGTGTGTGGTCACCGCCCATCGCCCAGGAAGCGCGCGGTCCGCGTCCGGGCCTGCCGGCTCGTCGCCCACTCCACCTGCCAGCACGGGTACGGCAGCAGCAGCGCCCACCACACCCGGCACCCTGTGCACATCCCGTCCGGCCCACGCCGATGTACGCCGAGGATGCGCTGCTCCTGGCTCACTCGTCCGCTCCTGTCGACTCGACCGGCTCGCTCGGCCAGTGGTCGCGCCGGATCGGGATGCGGTGGCGGGCACGGCAGGGCAGGTCGGCGCCACACCGGCAGACCCGCCGCCAGCGCCGCCAGCACCAGACCGGCCGGTGCCGCCGAGCGAAAGTGAGCGCGACCGCCAGGAGGTACTCCGCATACGAGACGCGCTTCATCGGCCCACCGGTGCTGACTGAGTCGAGAGCCCGCCGCGCTTGCCGCACTGCTTCCTCCTCGTGCCACAGCTGTCCGGAGGCGTGGATGCCCGATCAAGGGGATGCGTCGAACATCCACGCCGGCGAGGACGACCCAACAGCGCCAACCGAGGGAATCGACCTCCTCGGCAACCTCCCATAGGTACCGTTGGGTAGTCAAGGGCTGGCATAGGTGGTCTACTCGTGTTGCCAACCGAGGGGAACCCAGTGCCACCGCGTTACCGCTACGAGCAGATCGCCGATGACCTCGCCGGACGCATCGCGTCAGGGGAGTTCCCGCCCGGTTCCAAGCTGCCCAGCCGGCGAGAACTGATCGAGCATTACGGGGTCACCGAGCCGGTGATCGACCGAGCCATGCAGGTCCTACGGATCAAGGGGATGACCGAAACCCTGCCAGGTGTGGGCGTCTTCGTCGCCGAGTAGCTCACCATCCCGCATCACGGGAGGGGAGCACCTACCCTCGTCCAATCTAGCTACCCAGAGCTTGGATGGTCCAGTGGCGGAACGGATGGGTGCCAGGTTCGTCCGCAACGCCCTCGACTTGTACGCCCAGCTCTCCATGTGAGCCGGAGCAGGTCCCCTGCAACCAAATCCTGCGCAAGATTGGAAAAGGCCGTCTCCCACTACGGGAAACGGCCTTTGATCTGGGGTGGAGCTGAGGGGATTTGAACCCCTGACCCCCTCGATGCGAACGAGGTGCGCTACCGGTCTGCGCCACAGCCCCTCCGCTGGCGTACCAGCGTCGGTCCCACCCGGCTTGCACCGGGCGGGCCGGCGACAAGGCTAACAGGTCACCGGCCCCCGGTGCGAATCGCCCCACGGGACGAGGAGATCTTGGCAGGAAGAGGCCCTCAGAGGGGCCGAAACCTACCAAGATCTCCATGCCGGCCGCGACCGGCGAGCTAGGCCGGGGCGTATGCCAGGTTCAGCACTCCGCTCTTGAACGTCTCCTGGCTCAGCAGCCGCAACGGGTACGTCGGCGTCTCCTCGAACAGCCGCTGCCCGCGTCCCACGGCGATCGGGTGGACCAGCAGCCGCAACTCGTCCAGCAGCCCGTTGGCCAGCAGCCATCGGACGGTGGTGGGGCTGCCCGACATGGCGATCTCCCCGTCGGTCTGCTCCTTGACCTCCCGCAGCCGGGCGGCGACCTGCGACGAGTCGCCCGACAGCAGGGTCGAGTTCTGCCAGGTCGCCTCGGTGAGGGTGTTGGACAGCACGTACTTCGGCACCGAGTTGATGAAGTTCGCGAAGTCGGCGTCGAAGCCGTCGCCGGAGTGGTTCGGCCAGTATTCCGCCCACTCCTGGTACTGCCGGCGCCCCATCAGGAACGCCCTCGCCTGATCCACCCCACGGCTGACGGCGGCACCCATGTCGTCGTCGAAGTAGGGGAAGTGCCACTGGTCGGGCCGCTCCACGACGCCGTCCAGCGAGATGAAGAAGTTCGACACGATCTTGGCCATGATGGGCGCTCCTGTGCGTCGGTGGCAGCCGGCCCTGTGCCGGCCTTCACCATCCCGTCGGACGACCCCCGCCGGATTCGACAACCCGGTCCAAGATTTTCCGCTCCAGGTCGGGGAAGTTGCGGTGTCCCGGCCACCCGGATACCGCAACGTCCCCGAAGTGGGGCAAACATCGCCCCCGAAGTGGGGCCGACCATCGCCCCCGAGGTGGGGGCCGAAGGGGATCAGGCGCTGTGCGAGCCGCGGCCGGCCTCGTAGGCGCGGCCCCGGAGGCCGCCCGCCCGGCGGTAGGAGACCGAGCCGCCGCTGGCCGCCGGCGGCAGGTCCGTCGGTCGGTCCAGCCCCATCGCCGTACGCCGGACCGCCTCGCGCTGGGCGGCCAGGCGCCGCTGCGCCTCCCGGCGGGCCGCGGCGCGCCTCGCCTGCTCGCGGCGCACCTCGGCCTGGCGGGCGGCCAGCCAGGCCGCCTCCCGGGCCTCCCGGCGCCGCCGCCGCTGGTCGGCCAGGGCGAGCTTCCGCAGGTGTACGACGTACGTCACGAGCAGGGTGCCGGTCACCGAGAAGCTGATCCAGAACCCGGGGCCGACCGCCACCACGCCGATCAGCTCGACGAAGTTGAGCAGCAGCAGCGCGGCCAGCACCCGGCGCCGGCGGTAGATCGCCGGGGTGTGCCGGCGACGCTTCGGGGGGTGCCGCCGGCGGGACTTCGCCGGGGCGGGCGGCACCGACCGGAGCCGGCTCGACCGGCGCGGAGCGGGCGGCGCGGAGACCGGCTTGGTCAGACTCCCCGTGTCGGCATTCTCACTGAGTGTGACGACGAGGTGTCGGGGCGGGTGGATGGGCCGCCGCCCGGGCACGGTGCGCTGCCGCCGGCGGCGCTGGAGCACCCGCGCCGTCGACTGCGCCCGCTCCGCCACCAACCGCTCGGTGGCGTCGTACCGACGGACCAGCGCCGGCGCGAGGGCGAGCAGGCCGGCGGCGGCGAGGACGGCGAGGAGCACCGAGGTCGGCACCCTCACCCCTCCCGTCACCAGATTCGAGGCGAGCGCCACTCGACCGCACCTTGTTCCGCCGTACGTCGTTCACGACGCAGATCGTGCGAGGCCCGCCGCGCTTGCCCACAGCTTGCAGTTACTTGAGGTTACGGGCCGCCGACCGAGTTGACCGTGCGCCGCGCCGGGCGCGCCGGGTGGGACGCTTCACCCGCGGCTGTCACGTACGCGGTGCCAGCGGACCAGCAGCCCACCCTCGGCCGCCACTTCCTCGCTGGTCATCGCGTATCCGATGTGGTCCCGCCAGGCGCCGTCGATGTGCATGTAGCGGACGTGGTACGCCTCCTCGCGGAAGCCCAGCTTCTCCACCACCCGCCGGGACGGCCGGTTCTCCGGCCGGATGTTCACCTCGATCCGGTGCAGCCCGCCGGGCCCGAACGCGTGGTCCACGGCCAGCGCCACCGCCGTGGGGATCACGCCGCGACCGGCCACCCGGGAGTCCACCCAGTAGCCGACGTAGCCGGAGCAGAACGCGCGGCGTACGATGCTGCCCACGTTGAGGTGGCCGACCAGCCGCTCCTGCCCGTCCTCGCGCAGGCAGACCGCGAACGGCATGCCCTCGCCGATCCGCGCCGAACGGCGCTGGTCGGCATGGACCAGGCGGAACGCGGCCGGCGAGTTCATCTCGTCCCAGCTTCCCGGCAGGTGGGACTCCCACGGGGACAGCCAGGCCCGGTTGGCGCGCCGGATCTCCGACCAGGCGGTCGCGTCGGAACGCCGGTAGGGCCGCAGCACCACCGGACCGTCCACCAGCACCGCCGGCCACCCGGGCGACCGCCGAAACAGGCTCACCGGGCTAGCCTTGCGCTCGCGATCGCGGGGCTCGCAAGCTCACTCCTCGCGCTCACCTACGGCGATCCAGCAGGAGGACGTCCACCGTGGAGCCCGCGGCGGCGGTGGTGACCCGCTCGCCGAGGACCAGCAGGCCGTTCGCCTCGGCCAGGCCGGAGAGGGTGAACGGCCCGCCGGCCAGCGGCTGGACCGTGTAGCCGCCGCCGCGCCGCTCGGCCACGTGGGCGGGGCGGAATTCGCGCAGCCCACCCGGGGACGAGACCGTCTCCAGCAGGTGGGCCCGGACGCTGGGCCGGAACACCGGCTCGGCGCCGGCGAGCAGCTGGATGGCCGGGCGGGCCAGCACCTCGAAGCCGATCAGCGCCGCGCCGGGCTCACCGGGAAGACAGACCACCGGCACCTCCTCGGCGCCGACCGTACCGAATCCGAGGGCCGTTCCGGGATAGAGGGCCACCTCTGTGAAGGTCACCGGTCCGGCGCGGCCGCCCTCGCGGCGGGACATGATCCGGCGGACCATGTCGCCGGGGCCGGTGCCGGTGCCGCCGGTGGTGATGATCAGGTCGGCCCGCAGGGTCTGGTCCTCCAGCAGGCCGCGCAGCCCTTCCGGGTCGTCGTCGCAGATCCCCACCCGGTACGCGAGCGCGCCCGCCTCGGCCGCGGCGGCGGTCAGCGCGTGCGAGTTGGTATCCACCACCTGGCCGGGCTGGCTGCCCCGGCCGACGTCGACCAGTTCGTCGCCGGTGGCCACGATGACCACCCGCGGGCTGGGCCGGACCACCACGTGCCCGATGCCGGTGGCGGCGAAGACGGCGACCAGGGCCGGCGAGACGTACGTGCCGGCGCGGGCGAGCAGAGTGCCGGCGGGGAGTTCCTCACCGGCGCGGCGGACGCCGTACCCGCGCTTGGGGGCGCGGAAGATCTCCACGGCGGCCATGCCCTGGTCGGTCCACTCCACCGGGACCACCACGTCGGCGCCGATGGGCAGCGGCGCACCGGCCGCCACCGAGAAACACGAGCCGGGGGTCAGCCGGACCGGCCGCCAGCTCGCCGCGCCCAGGTCGCCGACCACGTTCAGGCGGATGCTGCGCCCACCACGCGTACCGGAGGGGGCCGGGACGTAGCCCGGCCCCCGGCTTCCTCCGGAGATGTCCTCCCAGCGCGCGGCGTACCCGTCCACCGCCGCCTGGTCGAAGGCGGGGAACGAGTGCGGCGCGACGACATCCTCGGCGAGGACGTTGCCGTAGGCCTGGGTGAGGTCGAGGTCGAGCGGAGGCAGCGCGCGTAACCTGCGCAGCACGCTGCCCAGGTAGTCGGCGAGCGGCGTCAGCTCGTTCGCGGCCGCCTCGGCGTCGGCCGTCGCGGTCATGTATTGGGACCGCCCGACGCGTCGCGCACCCGGTCCAGGATCGCCGAGGTGACGGTCTCGTCGCCCTGGTTGACGAACTCGGCCAGCCACTTGCGGAACTCGGCGCCCAGGTCCTCCCGCTCGGCGGCGATCTGGACGACGGTCTGGAGATAGCCGAGCGGCATGCCGGTGTCGTAGCGGGTGCCCCGGTAGACGATGGCGTGCACCGGCACCCCCTCGGTGCGCAGGATCTCCATCGCGTCGGTCAGCTGGATCTCCCCGCCACTGCCCGGCTCGGTACGCCGGATCGCGTCGAAGATCCGCCCCGGGAGCACGTACCGGCCGAGGACGGCGAGGTTGCTCGGGGCGTCCTCCGGCTTGGGCTTCTCCACCATGCCGGTGACCCTGACGATGTCGGCGATGTCGTTGTACTCCGGCTCGGCCGGCTCGACCGAGGCGATGCCGTACCGCTTGGTCTCGGCCGGGTCGACCTCGAAGAACGCCAGCACGATGCCGCCGGTGCGGGCCTGAAGCTCCAGCATGGCCGGCAGCAGCGGCTCGTCCATCTTGACGAACTCGTCGCCGAGCAGCACCGCGAAGGGCTGGTCGCCGACGTGGGACTCGGCGTATCCGACGGCGTGACCGAGGCCGAGCTGCTCGGGCTGCCGGCAGGTGTAGATCTCGGCCAGGTCCTCGGTGCGCTTGACGGCGGCCAGCAGCTCGGGCTTGTTCGCCAGCCGCTCCTCCAGGTCGGGCCGGCGGTCGAAGTGGTCCACCATGGCGGTCTTGCCGCGCCCGGTGATCAGCAGGACGTCGTTGAGCCCGGCCTGGGTGGCCTCCTCGACGATGTACTGCAACACCGGCCGGTCCACGACCGGCAGCAGCTCCTTCGGGACCGCCTTGGTGGCCGGCAGGAACCGGGTGGCCAGGCCGGCCGCCGGGATCACGGCCTTGACCGCACGGGGGCGACCGGTCGCGGCCGCTGAGGGGTTCGCTGAGTGCTCCGACATGTCGCGAGACTATCGGCCACGGCTCTGCCGCGGCGGGTGAGGACCGGAAGACGCGCCGCCCTGCCCTCCGCCGGAGGTGTCCGGGGTGCCGGCCCGGGGCAGTCCGTCGGGCGGGCTGACCGTGGCGACCACCACGGGGATCTCCCGGGTGGGTGGCGGGTCGGGCGGCTGGGCCAGCCGGTAGCCGTCCCGGCCGGCCGCCTTGGCCGCGTAGAGGGCGTCGTCGGCGGCGTCGAGCACCTGCTGCCCGCCGGCGGCGTGGTCGGGGTAGACGGCGATGCCGATGGAGACGGTCACCGCCACCCGGACCGGCTCGCCGCCGTGCCCGTCCACCGGCACCGGCTGGTCCCGGACCACCGCGCCGAGCCGCTCGGCGACGATCGTCGCGCCCCGGGCGTCCGTCTCCGGCAGCAGCACCACGAACTCCTCGCCGCCCTGCCGGAACGCCAGGTCCACCTCGCGGATCTCGCCGCGTACCCGGCGGGCGAACTCCACCAGGACGGCGTCCCCGGCGGCGTGCCCCCAGGTGTCGTTGACGTCCTTGAACCGGTCCAGGTCGAGCGCGAGGACGCTGAGCATCCGGCCGAACCGGTTGGCCCGTTCCACCTCCCGCCGGATCGACTCGCGCAGGTAGCGGTAGTTCCACAACCCGGTGAGCGGGTCGGTCAGGGAGAGCCGCTGGGTCTCCTCGTGCACCCGGACGTTCTCCACCGCCACCGCCGCGTGGGCCGCGAAGGTCCGCAGGGTCACCAGGTCGTCGTCGGCGAACTCCTCGGCCCCCAGCCGGTCGTAGAGTGCCAGCACGCCGAGCGCGCCGGAACCCGCCGGAGTCGCGTCGTCGTCGGCCGGCGGGTGCCCGGGCCGGTCCGGGTCGCCGCGCCCGGCCAGCTCCGCCGCCCCCGGCGCGGCGAAGGGCACCGCGATGTACGTCTCGCAGGTCGGTTCCCCGGTTGGCGGGTCCGCCGGCTCCCACCGGCCGCACAGCGGCTCCCCGGTCGCGGCCACCGTGCCGACCACCCCCGTGCCGGCCGGCACCCGCAGCGTCGCCGGGTCGGACCCGTCGTCGCCGGGCCGGCGCCCGTCCAGCCCCTCGACGCACTGGCCGACGAGCACGCCGTCGCCGTCGAGCAGCAGCACCGCACCGGCCCTGGCGCCGGTCGCGGCGATCGCGCTGTGCAGGATCACCCGCAGGATGCGTTGCAGGTCGTGGGTGCTGGCCAGGGTGTCGCCGAGCACCGCCAGGTGCCCGCGCAACTGGTCCCGGCTGCTGGTCAGGGCAGCCACGTAGCTGCCGGTCTCCCGGGTCATCCGGTTGAACGCGCCGGCCAGCCGCCCGATCTCGTCCCGGCTGCGTACCGGCACCCGGGCGGTCAGGTCGCCGTGCGCCACCCGATCGACCGCGCCGGCCAGCTCCATCAGGGGCCGCGTGGTCACCCGGGCCAGCCGCCAGGCGGCCAGCACGGCCAGCAGGGCGGCCAGCACCACCGCGCCGACCAGGGCGACGTGCAGGCCCGGGGGGCGCTCCGCGGGCACCGAGAGCACCAGCGGCAGCGGCTGCCCGGGGGACGGGCCGACCCGGCGCACGTACCGCCCGTCGACGGTCTCCGTGACCCGGTCCCCGTCGACCGTGCGGGCGGCGGCGAGCACCGCGGCGCGTACCTCCCGGGTCTCGGTGGTGAGGGTGACCGGGTCGGTGCCGGCGGGGTCGTCGAGGAGGGTGACCGCGACCCCGGTCACCGCGGCGAGCCGCGCGACGAAGGCCGGGTCGACGGACTGCGCGGCGGTGACCGTGCCCAGGTCGGCGCCGGCCGGGTCACGGAGCTGAACCTCGGCGGCGAGGGCGCGGACCGGACCGGTGGCGGGCGGGTCGCTGGAGCACTCCTGCCAGGGCCGCGCCGGGCCGCCGGGGGTGGCGTAGTTGGTCGTGCCAGCGCTGTCGATGGTCAGCACGGCGGCGGCCAGGCCGCGGCCCACCACCTGGTCGGCCGCGCGGTGGCGGGCGGCGGGGTCGGTGACCAGCGCGACCGCGTCGGCCGCGGCGCGCAACTGCTGGCAGAGGGCGTCCACCGAGGTACGCACCCCGGCGGCGGCCAGGCCCAGCCGCTCGGTGGCCCGGCTGTCATCGACCGCTGCCATCGTGGCCCCGACGAAGAAGGCGCCGAGCAGGACGGGGCCGAGCACCACCGCGAGGAAGGCCGCCGTCAACCGCCCGCGTAGCGTCAAGCTTCCTCCCGGAAGTTCTGCGCCCCTTGCTGCGATGCTGACACAGAGCGACGGGGAGACAAGCGTTGCGTCAGGAGTGTTGCGTGCCGGAATTTTCGGATGAAGTGGATGCGACGCATGCTGCGAAGCGGGAGTTGCGGGTCACCCTGCTCGCCCACCGCCGGTCGCTGCCGGCGCCGGCGCGGGCGGCAGCGGCGGCGCGCGTCCAGGCCGAGCTGACCTCCCTGGTACGCCGGCTCCGCCCGGCCTGGATGACCGCCTACGTGCCGGTCGGCTCGGAGCCGGGCGGGAGCGATCTGCCGGCGGTGCTGCGCGCGGCGCTGCCGCCCGAGGCGGAGCTGCTGCTCCCGGTGCTCCGCGACGACCTGGACCTGGACTGGGCCAGCTACACCGACCCGGGGTCGCTGCGGGCCGCCGGGCGGGGCCTGCGGGAGCCGGCCGGGCCCCGCCGCGGCCCGGACGCGGTGGCCGAGGCCGCGCTGGTGATCGTCCCGGCTCTGGCGGTGGACCGCCGGGGGATCCGGCTGGGCCGGGGTGGCGGCTCGTACGACCGGGCGCTCGCCCGGGTGCCGGCGGACACCCTGACCGTGGCGCTGCTGCACGACGGTGAGCTGGTCGAGGCGCTGCCCGCGCAGCCGCACGACCGACCGGTCCGCGCCGTGATCACCCCCACCGACGGCCTGCGTACCCTGGCCCGGGCGACGGTTGTCTGACGGCACACTTCCGCTGGACGAATCCTCGCCGATGACGCACCATTGGCACTCGGAAGCGTCGAGTGCCAACCGACCGTGCCAAGATCCGGAGGAGAACGTGCCCACGTACCAGTACGCCTGCACCGCGTGCGGCCACCAGCTCGAGGCGGTGCAGTCCTTCTCTGACGAGCCGCTGACCGAGTGCCCGGCGTGTGAGGGGCAGCTGCGCAAGCTCTTCAACTCGGTCGGCATCGTGTTCAAGGGCTCCGGCTTCTACCGCACCGACTCGCGCTCGTCGGGTTCCGACAGCAGCACGAGCAGCACGAGCAAGCCGGCCACGTCCGAGTCGTCGTCCAGCAGCTCGACCAGCTCGTCGAGCACGTCGAACGGCTCGAGCAACGGCTCGTCCGCCAAGACCCCGGCCGCGAGCACCTCTTCTTCCTCCTCCTGACCCGAGGCGCCCTCGCGTGGGGGCGCCGCGGACCCAAGATCCGCAAGTTCCCCGAAAGAGTGGCTGTTCCTGCGGGAATGGCCACTCTTTCGTGACTGAGGCCGCCGGGGTGGGTGGTGGCTCGGCCGGGCGCTAGCAGAGCCGGGCCGGGTTTGGGGGTTATCCACAGGCGGGTGGGTTTTCCACAGGGCGGCCTGCGGAGACGGCCGCTGCGCACATCGAGTTCCTAGCCTGCTGGCATCTGATCGGGTGTCGTGCGGGTGGGAGGGGCGCGGGTGGCGACGGGCGAGGGATCACTGCAGCCGGTGCGCTGGCGTGGGCTGCCGCGCGGCCGGACCCTGCTCCGGGTGGCGCTGGTCGCGGTGCTGCTCGGCCTGGCCGCCGCGGTCCTCCAGACACCCGCCGGCTGTCCGCCCGGCACCGCCCCGGCCGGCCCCACCCCGGCCGTGAGTCCCGCGAGCCCTGCCGCAAGGCCGCCGAGCGTCGCGCTGCCCCTGCCCAGCGGGTCGGTCGGCGTACCGGTCCGGCTGGCCGAGCCGGCCGCCCTCGCCGTGCTCCGCCCGGGTGCCCGGGTGGACCTGCTGGTCGTACCCGCCGATGGGGCCGGCAGGGAGGCGACCCTCCTCGCGCCGCGGGCGCTGGTGCTCGACGTGGTCGGTGCCGGGTCGGTCGACGGCTCCTCCGCGCTCTACCTGGCGCTCCGCCCGGAGCAGGCGCAGCAGGCCGTCGGCGTGCCCGAGGGCAGCCGCTTCGCGGTGGTGGTACGCGGATGACCGGTCGGCAACCCGTGCCGGACGTCACGGCGCCGGTCCTCGAAGAGGCCGGTCAGCCCCAGTGCGGCGGCCGCTCGGCCAGCAGCCAGTCGTCGTTGCCGCTGGGCCGCTCGCCCCAGCCACGGTCCGTGTCGTCGGTGGTCTGCTCGGGCAGCACCACGAAGTCGTCGCTGAGGTCGACCACACGGTCGTCGTCGCCCCGCGCGCCACGCATCCCGGGATCCTCCACGAGCGGCAAGGATACCGGCGAAATCGGCACGGCTCGACCAGCCCGCGCACCACCCGGGCGTGGCTCGCCCGTCGCGTCCGGCGGGCCGAGCGGCCGGGGCGTTGGTAGCGTCGGACGGCGTGACGACGCCGAGCGGTGGCAGCCCCGAGGACGAGTTCTGGCGACGCCCGACACCGGACCAAACAGTTGGCGAGGTCAACGGCGGTCAGTCCGGCGAGCCGGCGTCGAGTTCCGGGCCGTCCGCCGGGGCGGGCACCCCCGAGTTGACCGGCGCGAGCCCGGACGACAGTCCCTGGTCCGGCGCGTCGGCAAGTCCGTGGTCCAGGCCGGCCGCGACCGGCGAAACAGGCCCGGCGCCGGCCGGCAGCAGCGGCCAGCCAGGTGCAGGTGGCCGGCCCGCGAGCAACGCGCCGGCCGGCGGATACCCGGGCCCGCCGCCGACCACGCCACCCCCGCCCGGCTGGCGACCCCCGGTGCACGTGCAGCCCCCGCCGCCCCGGCGGCTGCCTCCCCAGGACATGGCCGCCATGGATCAGGGGGAGCAGCAGGCCCAGCGACTCACCTACGGCATCGGGACGGTCGCCGGGGTCGTGCTGGTGATCCTCATGTGCCTGCTCTGCTCGCGGGTGATCTTCTGACCCGGCCGTCCGGTGTCAGACCTGGCCGCTCCACACCAGTTGGGCACCGCTGTCGCCGGTCAGATAGACATACACCAGCGCGAACACGGACAGCACGATCACGACACCGGTCACCGGCCAGCTGAGCCAGGAAGGCAGCCGGGCCACCCAGGGGGTGTTCCAGGTCACTGCCAACAGCACCAGGGCCGCCACCGCGAGGCCCAGCGTGAACCAGAGCAGCGTGTCGCCGTACTCGGAATGCTCGTGGATCTTCTGGAGGAATTCGCCACCCACGCCCCTCTTCCGCTGGACTTCCTCGAACGCCTCGCCCGATTCGGTGGCGAGGAAGGTCGCGATCGGGGCCACCACGGCGAGGACCGCGACCGCCCACCCGAAGCGGGGCCGCCACCGGGGCAACAGCCCGTAGGCGGCGGCCAGCAGCGCCAACAGCGGGACGAACACCACGACGGCGTGCACGATCAGGACGTGGCCCGGCAGACCGTTGATTTCCTTGAACACCGACACCTCCGGCAATGGATGCGGCTTCCGCGGCAGCCAGCGTACGTCGATCAAATGCGCGTGACGGAGCTGACGAACCGGTACACGCGCAACCCGTCCGACCGGTTCAGTCCACCCCGGCGACGTCCCCGCCCGGCCTGTGGTCGCGGCCACCCCCTACCGGACTTCACTTGTCGGCCGTCGGGGCCCGTGCTGTCATTGCTGCATGTCCAGCGGTGAGGAACTGCTCCGGTCGAAGGGCCTGCGGGTCACCCGACCGCGGCTCGCCGTGCTGGAGGTGCTCGCCGCCGGCGGTCACCTGGAGGTCGACGAGATCACCCGTCGGGTCCGCGAGCGGCTCGACTCGGTGTCCACCCAGGCCGTCTACGACGTGCTCGGCGCGCTCTCCCGCGCGGGGCTCTCCCGCCGGATCGAGCCGGCCGGCAGCCCGGCCCGGTACGAGGCCCGCGCCGGCGACAACCACCACCACGTGGTGTGCCGGGGCTGCGGCGAGATCGCCGACGTCGACTGCGCGACCGGCCTGGCACCCTGCCTGGACCCGAGCCCCGCGCACGGTTTCGAGGTGGACGAGGCGGAAGTGACCTTCTGGGGGCTCTGCCCCGCCTGCCAGGGCCGCCGCTCCGCCGACGACTGACAGAGATGCACGCTCGTCGGGCCGCCGTCCCTGCTGCTCGGCGACTGCGGCCCGGGACCGCGAGGGTGGCCCGGAGCGTGGCACTCTTGGGCGGTGGACTCGGATGACCTCGGCCTCTTCGGTCCCGGATCGGTCACGTGGAAGGTGCACGAGGAGCCGGTCCTGATCGTCGCCGGCCTGCGCTCGCTCTACCTCCAGGCGCTGCACCCCCGGGCGATGGCCGGGGTCGCCCAGAACAGCAACTACCGCACCGACGCGTGGGGCCGGCTGGTGCGTACCGCCACCTACGTGGCGACGACGATCTACGGCACCACCGCCGAGGCGGAGGCCGCCGGCCGGCGGCTGCGTACGCTGCACGCCCGGATGCGAGCCACCGACCCGTCCACCGGGGAGGAGTTCCGGATCGACGACCCGGAGCTGCTGCGCTGGGTGCACGTCACCGAGGTCGAGTCGTTCGTCAGCACCGCCCGGCGAGCCGGCCTCGCCCTGACCGACGCCGAGATCGACGGCTACTACACCGAGCAGCGCCGGGCGGCGGCCCTGGTCGGGCTGGACCCGGCCGACGTGCCGGGCACCGCCGCCGAGGTGGCCGACTACTACCGGCGGATCCGTGCCGACCTGCGGATGACCAGGGAGGCGGCGGAGACGGCCCTCTTCCTGACCGCTCCGCCGATCCCGTGGAAGCTCAGCCGGCCGGTGAAGCTCGGCCTGCATCTCGGCCCGGCGCGCTGGGCGTACCTGGGGATCGCCGGCACCGCGATGGCGCTGCTGCCGGCGTGGGCCCGCCGGCTGTACGGCGGCCTGGGCCTGCCCACCACCGCGCTCTCGGCGGATCTCAGCGTCCGCGCGCTGCGGCTCGCCCTGGCGGCATTGCCGCGCCGCTACCGGGTGGGGCCGTTGCAGCAGGCCGCGAAGGAACGCGCCGCCCGCCTCGGCCTCGCCGCCTAGTTGTCCGGACCGGGGACGTTGGTCGAGAACGGCGTCGCGCTCGGCCGGCGCCTCGACGGCGAGTCCTCGCAGGCGTTCGCCAGGTGATCTCCATCGTCGGCAACGGCAACGAAGCTGCGGGATCGAGACTCACGAGGCCAACCGCTCACCTTCGTATCGCCCTGATCTTGCGAGCCCGACCCCGCCGTCTGACTGGTTGATCTCCGACCACACCGCATCGAGGGAAAGGCCGAGGACGTCGGCGATCGCAGCGATGGTGGGGAAGGCAGGGGTGGCTACGCGACCGGACTCGATCTTCCGAAGAGTCTCCGGCGAGACACCTGCGTCCAGCGCGGTGCCGAGCATCGAACGCTCTCCCCTGGCTCGACGCAGGAGGGCGCCGAGGCGCTGTCCGCGTTCGACCTCCGCGGGAGTGAGCGGCAACCTGACCATGGCCCGATTCTAGTACCGGGATAATATGGCCGGGATATTTATTGGTTGCACGAGTAAGGGCACCGCATGATCGAGATCCTGAACCCCACCGAACTGCCCCGAGCCAGAGAGGCAGGCGCCCTGGTCGCCGACATCTTGCAGACGCTGAGGAGTCGCTGCGAGGTAGGCACGAACCTCCGGGACATCAACCGGTGGGCCCAGGCCATGATCACCGAGGCCGGAGCACAGTCCTGTTACGTCGACTACGAGCCGTCCTTCGGACGTGGGCCGTTCGGCCACTACATCTGCACGTCAGTCAACGACGCCGTGCTCCACGGACTGCCGTACGACTACCCGCTTGCCGACGGCGACCTGCTCACGCTCGACCTCGCCGTCTGCAAAGGCGGAGTCGTCGCTGACTCCGCCATCAGCTTCATCGTGGGCGACTCGAACCCCCCGGAGAGCGTTGCGATGATCAGCGCGACCGAACGCGCATTGAGCGCAGGGATTGCCGCGGCCGGACCAGGGGCCCACATCGGTGACATCTCCCATGCCATCGGCTCGGTCCTCAGCGAGGCGGGATATTCGATCAACACCGAGTTCGGCGGTCATGGCGTCGGGTCGACGATGCACCAGGACCCGCACGTCCCGAACAAGGGGCGGCCCGGTCGCGGATACCGGCTGCGCCCTGGGCTGTTGCTGGCATTGGAGCCCTGGGTCATGGCGGACACCGCCGAGCTCGTCACCGATGCCGATGGCTGGACGCTCCGAAGCGCGACAGGCTGCCGGACAGCGCACAGTGAGCACACGATCGCTATCACCAACGACGGCGCCGAAGTCCTCACCTTGCCGAAGCAGGCGCGACCGTGAGGTGACGGCCATCCGCGTCCCCCGCTCCCAAAAGTTCAGCTGGAATGGCGGTCCATGGCCGCCCAGGGGTCCTTGCCCGGGGTCTGCGCGCCGGCTGGGCAGGTGCGCCGGTAGTCGCACCAGCCGCAGCGGGGCCCCGGGGTGGCCGGGAACTCCTCGTCGGCGTCGGCGCCGTCGGCGACCGCCCGCTCGGCGGCCATGATGTCCCGCGCGGTCTCTTCGGCCCGGGTCAGCTGCCGCTGCAGCGACTCGGGCGTGTGCTCGTGCGCGGCGACCGTGCCGGTGGGCAGGTGGTGCAGCTCGACCCGGTGGCACGGCCGGCGGAACACCCGCTCGGCCGCGTACGCGTAGAGGGCCAGGGCCTGCGAGCCGCGGGCGTCGTCGGCGTCCAGCCCGGTGCGGCCGGTCTTGTAGTCGACGATGACCAGCTCGGGTCGCCCGTCGGGGCCGGGACGCGAGTCGATCCGGTCGGCGCGGCCGTTGAGCGCGAGCACGGCGGTCTTCACGGCGACGACCCGCTCCACCCCGACGGGCTCGTCAGTCGGGTCGAGGCCGGCGACGTACGACTCCAGCCAGGCCAGCGCCCGGCGGAAGGCGTCCCGCTCCTGCTCCTCGTCGCGGTAGCCCTCGCGCACCCAGGTGCCCTTGAGCAGGGTGGCCAGCACCTCGGGGCGGCGGCGCTCCGGCGCGAGCGCGTACCAGTTCTTCAGGGCGGTGTGGACGCTGGCGCCCAGCGAGTTGTGCGCCCACGGCGGGCCCTTGGGCGGCGCGGGCCGGTCGACGTACGCGTAGCGGTAGCGCCGGGGACAGTCCACATACGCCCCGAGCTTGCTGGGGGTGCAGACGAAGAGCCGCTCCGGCATGCCCTCGAAGCCGAGTTGCTCGGCCTGCTCGGCGCGGGGCCGGGGCGGGTGGCCACCGGTCGGTCGTCCGGTCGGGGAGGGTCGTCGCACGCCTGCGATCCTGCCATCCCGGTACGACAGCCCGCCGCCGGCGGGCCGGCGACGCAGCCGGCAGCAAGGCCTCGGGGGTCAGCCCGTGGTGATGAAGTGGGTCACGAACGCGGCGATCGCGTCGGCGATGAGCTGCACCGCGATGGCGGCCAGCAGCAGGCCGGCGATCCGGGTGAGCACCTCGATGCCACCCGGCCGCAGGATCTTGACGATCACGCCGGAGAAGCGCAGCGCCAGCCAGACCGTGACCATCACCGCGACGATCGCGAGGGCGATCGCGAGGTAGTCGGTGGGCCCGCCGGACCGCTGCACGAAGAGCATGGTGGCGACGATGGCGCCCGGTCCGGCCAGCAGCGGGGTGCCCAGCGGAACCAGGGCGATATTGGACGTGGCCGGCTGGCTCGGGTCGTCGGCCTTGCCGGTCAGCAGTTCCAACGCGACCAGCACCAGCAGCAGCCCGCCGGCGGCCTGCAATGCCGGCAGGGAGACGTGCAGGTAGGCCAGGAGCGTCTGCCCGGCCACGGCGAACACCACGATCACCCCGAGCGCCAGCGCCACGGCCTGCCAGGCGGCCCGGTTCCGGTCCCGGGCGGCGAGCGGACCGGTGAGCGCCAGGAAGATCGGCAACATGCCGGGCGGGTCGACGATCACCAGCAGGGTCACGAAGACCTCGCCGAAGAGCTTGAGATCCACGCGGACACGGTAGCCGCGCCGCCCGGGGGCTTCAGCCTGAAGCGATCGGGGTCACTCCGGTGGCAGCGGCCACGATCCGCTCGTACGCCTCGGGATCGGTGGTGTGCGCGCCGAGCCGGACGGTCTTGTGCGTCCCGTGGAAGTCCGACGACCCGGTGACCAGCAGTCCCAGCTCGGCGGCGAGCCCGCGGACGTGGGCGCGCTCGGCCGGCGTGTGGTCCTCGTGGTCGGCCTCCAGGCCGGCCAGCCCGGCCGCGGCCAGCTCCGCGACCAGTTCGTCCGGCACGATCCGGCCGCGCCGGCTGGCCCGGGGGTGGGCGAAGACCGGCACCCCGCCGGCCGCCCGGACCAGCGCCACCGCCCGGAACACGTCGATGTCCTCCTTGGGCAGCCGGTACCGCTCCCCCAACCAGTCCGGCCCGAACGCCTCGCTGGTGGTGGCGACCAGCCCGGCCCGGATCAGCGCCTGGGCGATGTGCGGGCGGCCGACGGCCCCGCCGGCCGCGCCGGCCAGGATCTCCCGCCAGCTCACGTTGATCCCGTCGGCCTGCAGCAGCCGGACGATCCGCTCGCCGCGCTCCTCCCGGGCGCGCCGGACCCGGGCCAGCTCCGCGACCAGTTCCGGCTCCGCCGGGTCGAAGAGGTACGCGAGCAGGTGCAGCGGGAGCGCCGGCTCGACGCCGTGCCAGCGGCAGGAGACCTCCGCGCCCCGGACCAGGGTGAGCCCGGACGGCAGCGCGCGAGCCGCGGCGTCCCAGCCGGCCGTGGTGTCGTGGTCGGTGATCGCCACGACGTCGAGACCGGCCTCGGCGGCGGCCCGGACCAACTCGGCGGGGCTGAGGGTGCCGTCGCTGGCGGTGGAGTGCGCGTGCAGGTCGATCCGGGCGGCCGAGGTCACCCCGCCGACGCTACCGCCCGACCACGCCACCCGCCGCTGCGGGCGGTAAGCCGGGTCAGGAGCGGGTGTCGGCCACCACCACCGGGCGCTCGCCCGCGGCGACCCCGTCGACCGGCAACCCGGTGGGGCGCTCGCCGGCCAGCACCCGGTCCGGGCGTACCCGGACCAGTTGGCCGGCGGCGTCGACGTGCAGGGCCACCCCGGCACGGCTCCACGCCACCGCGCCGGCCACCGCCGGCCCGGCCGGGCGGGCCGACACGGTCGCGCCCAGGGTGTTCAGGTCGACCAGGAGGGCGTTCTTCCGCGTGCCGTTCACCAGCAGCCACCGCCCGTCGGCGGAGACCCCGCCGAGGCCGTCGGTGGCGAGTGCCGGCCCGCAGCCGGTGCGGACGGTGCTGAGGGCGCGGGCCGGGTCGAGCAGGGCCAGGCAGGGGCGTCGGGGCGTACCGGCGGAGACCTGCCCGACCACCCGGCCGTCGGGCAGCGCGCCGTAGACGTTCAGCACGTCCCGGTTCGCGGCGCCCGGCACGCCGCCCGCCGCCCGGCGCCAGACGTTGAATCCGCCCGTGCCGGGCTGCCGGATCAGGACCGCGTCGCCGGCGAAGCCGACCGGCACCGCCCCGTCCGGGGCCGCCGCCCCGGTGGTCGCGACGAGCTGGCCACCGACCAGGCCGGCGGCGCGGAGTTCGGCGCCGTCGCGCCAGGCCACCTGCCGCCCGTCCACCGCGACCGCGACGGCGTCCGCGCCGGCCAGCAGCACCTGCGGAGGGCTGCCGTTGGGCGGCACCCACCAGAGGGTACGGCCGGCCGCGGTGGCCGCCGAGGTGATCAGCCAGCCGCCGTAGTCGGGGACGCGTTGCGCCCGTTCGATCGGGCCCGCGCCGGTCAGCTCGCGGCGCTCGCCCCCGCTGGTGTGCAGCCAGGAGCCGACGAGCAGGTCCAGTTCGGCGCGGACCGGATCCGGCGGGGCCGGCACGGCGGTGGACGCGGTGGACAGCGGGGAGGGTGTGAAGCCGCGCGGGTCGCCGAGCACCACGGTGGGGGTGGTCCCCTGGCCGGCCGGCCCGCCGAGCTGGGCCATGCCGGTGGTGACCAGCACCGTGGCCATCCCGGCCAGGGCGAGGCCGGTCAGCGCGCGACGCCGGCCGGTCCGGCGGGCCCGCCGGATGGCCAACCCGGCCGGATCGGCGGCGAGCGGGCGCGGCGTCTCGGCGCGACGGGTGAACGTCTCCCGCAGCGCCCGCTCCAGCTCGTCCTCGCTCACGGGGAATGAACGCTCCGGGCCGCCCGTCCGGTTGTCGCAGGAGTTCGGCGTACTGCTCATGACTTTTCCTCGCCGCGCTGGGGAGCGCCGTGCGGCATCACCGCGCTGAGCCTGATGGATCGCTCGCTCATCGGGTCTCCACCGGGACGGTGGCGGCACGGCGGACGGCGGCCGGGCCGCCGGAGAGCGGGGCCGGCCGGACCACCGGCGGGCGGCTGGCCGCCGGTGCTTCGACCGGCGGCGACGGCCGCACCGGTGCGGCGGCGGTACGCGGCGCGGGCCGGACCGGCGCCGCCTCCGCCGGCTCGGCGGGCAGGCCCAGGGCCGCCTCGGAGCCCAGCCGGCGGCGCAGGGTGTTCAACGCGCGGGAGGTCTGGCTCTTCACGGTGCCCGGCGAGATCTCCAGCAGTGCGGCGGTCTGCGCCTCGGACATGTCCTCGTAGAAGCGGAGCACCAGCACGGCCCGCTGCCGGGCCGGCAGCGCCTGGAGGTGCCGCCAGAGCGCGTCCCGGTCGAGCTGCTGCTCGATCTCGTCGGCCCCGGCCCGTTCGGGCAGCACCTCGGTCGGGCGCTCACCGTGCCACCGGCGCCGCCACCAGCTCGTCGAGGTGTTGACCATGACCCGGCGGGCGTACGGCTCGATGGCCTCGATCCCGCCGAGCCGCTTCCAGGCCAGGTACGTCTTGGTCAGCGCGGTCTGGAGCAGGTCCTCGGCCGTCGCCCAGTCCCCGGTCAGCAGGTACGCGGTGCGCAGCAGAGCGCCGGAGCGGGCCGCGACGAACTCGCGGAACTCCTCCTCCAGCGGGTCCCTGCTCGCCACGCTCACCTCCGCGCCCCCGTCCTGCCTGGCAGGTTGCCACGTGTCGGGGTGCCGGGTCGACGGCAAATGGTGTTGCAGTTCATCCGATGTTCGGACGAAAAGTTTCAGGCGCCGTCGTCGGCCTTGGCCTCGTCCGCCTCCTTGCCCAACCGGGCCTCGACGGCCTGCGGCTCGTACATCTCCTCGACGACGCGCAGATAGAGCTCGTTCGGGTTGGGCAGGCTCTTGATCTCACGGAGCGCCTGCTCCTGACCGGCCGACTCCAGCACGAAGGTGCCGTAGTTGAGCGCCCGGCCGGCCGGGGACTGCTCGTACTTCATGTCGGTCACCCGGACCAGCGGCATCATGGCCACCCGCCGGGTGACGATGCCGTCCACCACCATCACCCGTTTGTTGGTCAGGATGAAGCGGTTGTACCACCATTCGGCGACCTGCCAGGCGACCCAGCCGATCACGAGGAACCAGAGCAGCACGGCGACGGTGGTCAGCGCCCCGGTCTGCCGCCCGGCGAGGAAGCCGGAGAGGTAGCCGAGGATGAAGGTGGCCAGGATGCCGATGATCAGCGGCTTGGCGATGTAGACCCAGTGCCGCTTCCACTCGCCCCGGAACCGCTCGGTGGGGAACAGGTAGCGCGCGGCCAGCGGGCTCGGCTCGTCCTCCAGTGGCAGCACCCGGCGGGGTGCCCCGCCGGAGGCGTCGCCCCGCAGGCCGGCCAACTCCTCCTCGCTGATCGGGGGCGGCTGGTAGCCACCCTCGGGGTCGCGGATCCAGGCGCGGCCGGAGCGGCCTTCGCCGGCGTAGCCGGGGCCGTCACCGAAGGCGGCGTCCTCCGAAAGGGAGGGACCCTCGCCGTAGCCGGCCCCCGCGGCGAAGCCGGGACCGTCGTCGGGGTCGATTCGGGGGATGGGCTCGGTGTCGCGTTCCCGGCGCTCCCGATCGGGGTCGTCGGGGTCGTAGGGCGGACCGGAGGGGCTTCCCATCGGTGGCTAGGCGACCAGGCTGGTGAAGAAGTCGCCGAAGCCCTGGGCGATGTCCATGATGCCGCCGCCGAGGGACTTGAAGACGTCGGCGGCGGAGTTCGGCCGGTAGGCAACAAAGAAGATCAAGAATGCGATGCCGGCCCAGGTGAGGACCTTCTTGACCATGGCGGGCCATCCTCTCGCGCGGCGCCGGGTTTACCGCAGTGGCACCCAGAGTATCAGTATGGTGTCGTACAGTGAATATCTGCGTACGTTCCCCGACCCGTCCGTGCTGGCCGGTCAGGCCCGCCCGTGCAGGTACGGGGATGGTGCGCCGTACACGAGTTCGGGCGGAGTCCACTCGGTGAGGTCGCGCAGCACGACTTCTTCCGCGAGGAGGTGACCCGCACTCGCCGGCCAGGCTATCGCATGCAGCCACATTCCCCGAGCCTCGCCGGCGTACGCACTTCGATCCGTGGGGGAATTCACGAGCCACAGTGGAGTGGGATGGCCGCCCACCCGGATCTTGGCGTGCGGCACGCGTTCGGGGTGGCCAGGGCCCGGGTCCGTGAGCGCCTCCGCGACCTGCGGCCCCGGATCGGGACCGGGCAGCCCGGCGAACCGGGACCCGAGCCCGACGCCCGGCTCCTCGGCCACGAAGAGCAGGTCGGCCGGTCCACCGTCGAGGGGAGCCGGTCCGGCGCAGGCCACCGCCGTGGCACGCACCCCGCTCCGGTCGTCCCCCGCCCAGGCCACCCCGGTCAACGTCCACCCGGCGGGCAGCGGCCACGGGCACCACAGCGGCACCCCCCGCCGGTCGGTCGACTCACCGTCGGCGGCCACCCGCTCCACCACGCTGGTCAGGATCCCGGCGCCGATGCGCTCGGGAACGTGCAGCGGCGGCACGGGACCGCAGCGCAGGCACCGGGACTCACCGTGCATCAGGTCCGGCTCCCGGACTGGGCCCGCGCACCTCGGACAACTCACCGCGACACTCACGTTCCCACCGTCACCCCAGGGCGGCGGGGCGTCAAGCGGAGCGGCGGGATCCGGGAAACCGGTCAGTCCGGCGGTGGTCCGGCGTACGAGCGGATCCACGCGTGCATGGCGATGCCGCTGGCCACTCCGGCGTTGATCGACCGGGTCGAGCCGTACTGGGCGATGGAGAAGAGCTGGTCGCAGGCGGCACGGGCGACGTCGGACAACCCCGGTCCCTCCTGGCCGAAGAGGAGGACGCAGCGGCGCGGCAGGGTGCTGCTCTCCAGCGGCTTCGAGCCGGGCAGGTTGTCGATGCCGACCACCGGCAGGCGCTGCGCCGCCGCCCACCCGACGAACTCGTCGATCGTCGAGTGGTGCCGGACGTGCTGGTAGCGGTCGGTCACCATGGCCCCGCGCCGGTTCCACCGCCGCCGCCCGACGATGTGCACCTCGGCGGCGAGGAAGGCGTTGGCGTTGCGGACCACCGTGCCGATGTTGAAGTCGTGCTGCCAGTTCTCGATGGCCACGTGGAAGTCGTGCCGGCGCCGGTCCAGGTCGGCCACCACGGCCTCCCGCCGCCAGTAGCGGTAGCGGTCCACCACGTTGCGCCGGTCGCCCTCGGCGAGCAGCTCCGGGTCGTACCGCGGGTCGTCCGGCGGGTCGCCGGGCCACGGCCCCACACCCACGTCGAGCTGGTCGTCGGTCACGGTTTCCAGAGCGTACGGCCCGGACCGGCCGCGCCGCCGGTGACCCCGGTCAGCGCAGGTCGAGCGCGCCGGCGAGCCGGTCGAGGAAGCGCCGGTCGGCGGGGCTCGCCCCGGCGTCCCCGGCCCGGCAGACCCGGGCCGCGACGGACTCCACCCACTGCCGGTAGGCCGCCCCGTCGGCGGGATCGGCGCGCCGCCGGAGCACCCGGACCGCGGCCCGGCAGGCGGCGAGCAGGTCGACCAGGTCGGTGAGGCGTTCGTCGCGGTCGGCGGCACCGTCGTGGCGGGCGTAGATCGCGGAGACCACGGCCCGGACCAGGTCGCTGTCGAAGGCCCGGCCGGCGGCCACGGCGTCCAGGCCGGCGAGCCCGGCGGCGACCCCGCGCGGCGGGCGTCCGGGCCCGGGCGAGGCGGCGGCGACGAGGACCCGACCCGGCAGGTCGGTCAACAGGTCCCACTCCGCCGTGGAGTAGACGGCGGTGGTCAGCGGGGCGACCCGACGTCCGGAGGAGGGGGGCTCTCCGGCGACGGAGGGCCTCATGCCGCTGCTCCGCTCCGCTCCGCGGCACCATGAGGCACCGACGCGCTGAGCCAAATGATTCGCTCGCTGCGCTCGCTCATCGGGGGACCTCCGGCGCCAGCATATGCCCCGGAACGGGAAAAGGACCCCTTCCCCACGGATCGGAAAGGGGTCCTTCGCGCCATACGTCGGCAGGTCAGCGCGGCTCAGGGAAGCTGGGCCGCTCCGGATCGACGCCCTCGGGCACGGCCGCGGCTGCGTACTCCTTCTTGGGGACCATGACCTTGCGGCGGAAGACGCAGACCAGGGTGCCGTCCTGGTTGTAGCCCCGGGTCTCCACCGCGACCACGCCGCGGTCCGGCTTCGAGGAGGACTCCCGCTTGTCCAGCACCGTGGTCTCGCCGTAGATGGTGTCGCCGTGGAAGGTCGGGGCGACGTGCCGCAGCGACTCGATCTCCAGGTTGGCGATCGCCTTGCCGCTGACGTCCGGCACCGACATGCCCAGCAGCAGCGAGTAGATGTAGTTGCCGACCACCACGTTCCGCTTGAACTGGGTCGCCGACTCCGCGTAGTGGGCGTCCAGGTGCAGCGGATGGTGGTTCATGGTGAGCAGGCAGAAGAGGTGGTCGTCGTATTCGGTGACCGTCTTGCCCGGCCAGTGCCGGTAGACCGCACCGACCTCGAACTCCTCGTAGTAGCGGCCGAACTGCATCCTTGTCCCCTTCGACGGGCGGCGATGGAGTTCGGCACAGCATGCCTTACCGCTTGTTAAGGCGGCGACAGGGGCGCTGGCGGCGAGGAAATGTCACACCGGGCTCCGCCCGGGGGGAGACGCAATGAGCGGCGGGGCCCTCCCCGGCACCCGCCGCCCACGCTCTGATGCCCAAGATTCTGCCGTACGGCAATGCCGCGCCGACAGAGATGGAGGTCACATTTACCTTTTTGTAACAACACCGTGCGTGACCGACGTACGCTCCGGAAGCGATCTCTGCACGTCGGATAGCTCCTTGTCAAGCGGCAAATTGCTGATCTGCGAAGCTCGATCGCGTCGATTCCTTTGGAAGCGCTCCCATCACGCGTGGTCACGCAAATGCGACGTGCACTTGCGATCCGCACGCCCGATGGAAGAGATTCGGTTCGATACCCCCAGGGTCACCGAGGCACTGCGCTGCGTTTCGTCGCGTACGTCACGGGAATGGAAGGACGTCCGCCCTGGTTCCACCGGACGTAGGCAATCCGCGCTGATCGGAGAGTGCAATGGCAACGGTTGAGCTGACCACAGCCAACTTCGACGAGGTGACCGAGAGCGACGGCATCGTCCTGCTCGACTTCTGGGCAGACTGGTGCGGTCCGTGCAAGCGCTTCGCCCCCGTCTACGAGCGCTCGTCCGAGAAGCACCCGGACATCGTCTTCGGCAAGGTCGACACCGAGGCGCAGCCGGAGCTCGGCGCCAAGTTCAACATCCGCTCGATCCCCACGGTGATGGCGATCAAGGACGGCGTGATCGTCTTCGCCCAGCCGGGCGCACTGCCGGAGTCCGCCTTGGAGAACCTGATCGAGCAGGTCGAGAAGCTGGACATGGACGAGGTCCGCAAGCAGATGGCCGAGCACAAGCACTGACCCACCGCTGACTCCGGCGACGGCCGGGTCCCGCTCCCGGGGCCCGGCCGTCGCCGTCACACGCCCTAGAGCGGGTACGACAGGCAGCGACACGGCCAGCGAGGACTGGACGACGGATGGAGGCCCCGGGAGGGTCCGGTCCCGTATCGTGACCAGCCGATGGAGACCTTGACCACCCGCGGCAGCGCCGTCCGGCTGGGCGCCACCGTGCTCGGGTTGGCGCTGCTCCTCGCCGGCACCGTCCGGGGCACCGACGACGACTTTCCGTTCGGGCCGTTCCGGATGTACTCCACCTCCGACCCGCCGGACGCACCCGCCCCGGACACCCGGGTCGAGGGGGTCGACCGCACCGGCGCGGTGGTCCCGCTCGGCCAGGACGCCACGGGCATCCGCCGCGCCGAGATCGAGGGCCAGCAGGACCGCTACGCCGCCGACCCGAGTCTGCTGCGCCGGGTCGCCGACGCGTACGCCGAGCGGCACCCGGCCGCCCCCGCGGTGGTCGAGGTCCGCATCGTGATCCGCTGGTACGACATCCAGGGCGGCCGCCCGACCGGCCGCTGGACCGACCAGACCGCCGTCCGCTGGCAGGCCAACCCGTGACCCGCTGGCTGACCGAGGCGGTCCCGCGCGGCCGGGTCGCCGCCTTCCGGACCCTCGTCTACCTCTTCGTCGCCGCCGACCTGGTCGTCTTCACCCCCTGGGTACGCACGCGCGTCGACGTGCCCGACGACCTCTACCAGCCGCTGCTGATCGGCCGGCTGCTCCCGCTGCCCACCCCCACCCCGGCCCTGGTCGGCGTGATCTTCTGGGTGCTGCTGGTGGTCTCCCTGCTCGCCGCGACCGGGCGGGCGCCGCGCCTGCTCGGCTGGACGGTCTTCGCCCTCTACTTCGAGTGGATGATCGTGGCGATGAGCTACGGCAAGGTCGACCACGACCGGTTCGGGCTCCTCGTCGCGCTGGCCGCCCTGCCCACCGCCGGCCGGGCCCGGCACGGCGACCCCACGCGTACCCAGGCGGGCGGCTGGGCGCTGCGGGTCACCCAGATCGCGGTGATCTGCACGTACTTCCTGGCCGCCTGGGCCAAGTTCCGCTTCGGCGGCCTCGACTGGGCGACCGGCTCGGTGCTGGCCCGGGCGATCATCCGACGCGGCACCGACCTGGCCGACCTGATCGCCCAGGTGCCGCACCTGCTGATCGTCGCCCAGTTCGGCATCCTCGCCTTCGAGCTGCTCAGCCCGCTGGTCTTCGTGCTGCCGCAGCGGTGGCGGCTGGCCGTGGTCGGCTTCTTCTACTCGTTCCACCTGGTGACCATCGCGACGATCACCATCTCGTTCGCGCCGCACCTGGTGGCGATGACCAGCTTCCTGCCGCTGGAGCGGGTCCGCCCGCTCAGCCTGCTGCGCCGCCGGCGGTCACCGGCCCCCCTCAGCCAGCTCGGCGATCATCCCCTCGCAGCTACGGACGACGACCTGAGCGCCGCGCCGCTGGCCCAGTCGTAGCAGCGGGTCCTCCGCGCGTTTCCGCCACCGCCACTGCGCCTCGGCGGCGACCTCCCAGAGCCGCTGCACGGTCGCGTCGTGCTCGACGCCGAGCCGGGCCGCCAGCCCGACCCCGTCGCCGCCGACCAGCCGCTGCGCCTCGGCCGCCAGCTCGGTGTCGAAGCCGAGCCGGTTGGTGCGCAGCGCGGCGAGCAGGCGCAGCTCACGGAACTCGTGCGCCCCGGCGAGGATCTGCTCGACCCGGCCGAGCAGCTCGTCCGCGCCCCGGACGGGCTCGGCCCGCAGCAGCGCCTCCACGGCGGCCAGCGCCGAGCGCGCCTTGAGCGTGTCCCGGCGGTCGATGAGGGAGCGGGCCATCGACTCGCGCAGCTCGGTCAGGCCGCTACGCCGGATCAGCTCGGCGGAGAGCTTCGCCCGGCTGTCGCAGCCGGTACGGACCAGCGTGGTGGCCAGCCGGAGCCCGAAGAGCCCGAGCCGGTCCAGCAGCGCGGCGCGTACCCCCGGGTCCAGCCGGATCGGCAGCTCGCCGCGGACGAAGCGGTCGGCGGAGAGCAGGTGCGGGTCCAGCTCCGGACGAGCCACCCGGGCCAGCGCCGCGAGCACGGCGTAGTCCGACTCGCTGAGGATCCGACCGGCCAGGCCGAGCAGGCCGCTGCACGGGACGACCTGCACGCAGAGCGCGTTCACCCGCGGGTCGCGCTGCTGCCGCCGGGCGAGCTGGCGGGCGGTGAGCAGCCCGTCGATCCGCCCGCCGCCGGTCTCGTCCACCCGGGACAGCACCATCACGACGTTCACGGCGGCGGCCTGCCCGACGGCACTCTCCCGGCTGGTCTCCAGCGCCCGCAGGTCGCTCTCGCGGCCGTCGCGGGTCAGGTACAGCACCGCGTCCGCGTCCCGCAGCACGCGCTCCATCACCGGCGCCCGGCCCTGCTCGTCGAGGCCGGTGGCCGGCGTGTCGATCAGCGTCACCTGGCGCAGGGTCCGGGTCGGCCACTGCACCACGATGTCCCGCAGCTCGCCCGCCCGCCAGCCGACGAGGTCCACCCGCATCCCGGTGGCCGACTTGGCGATCGCCAGCTCCTGCGGCGGATGGCTGGTCGAGTACGCGGTGGCGCTCGGCTGCGGTCCGTCCTCGTACCAGGTGAAGACCGTGCTGCCGTCCACGCCGTCGACCGGCGCGACCTCCTCGCCCATGATCGCGTTCAGCAGCGTCGACTTGCCGGACCGCCACGGGCCGACGACCGCGATCCGCAGCGGTTCCTCCAGCCTGGCCAGCTGGTGCCGGAGATGGTCGACCGCCCGCGGGTCGTCACCGTAGAGCTGGAGGGCCTGGTTCAGCAGCCCCCACACCGCCTCGTCCAGCCGCAGCCCGACGGTCATGCCCGAGGCCCCAGCGACGCCGGGGCGGGCCGCCCGCCGGTCAACTGCTGGGCCTGCTCGAAGAGCGTGGCCAGCCGGGTCATCTTCAGCCGGATCTCGCGCTGCCGCTGGTCGCGGGCGGCCGCGTCGGTGTCGGCGGCCTGCTTGGCGCTGCGGAACGACCGGATGATGGCCTCCTGCAGCTCCTCGGTGAGCGCGCTGAAGTGGTCCCGCAGCATCCGCTGCACCTGCCGGGCACCGTCCCGGCGCTCCTTGGTCACCCGGACGAAGAAGTCGTCGACGTGCCGCTGGATCGCCGTCTTGACGGTCGCCTGGCGGCGGCGGAGCAGCTGTCGACTCTCGTCGTGGATGCTCTTGCCGCCGAACAGGGCACCGACGCCGATCGAGAGCGGATTGATCATCGGCATCCCGGCCAGCGTCGTCGCGAGACCAACCATCAGCAGGCCGCCGTACGAGCCGCGCATGCCGGTGATCAGCTTCTGGCTCGGGGTGAAGCGGTCGATCTGCGGCCGTTCGATCTCCGGCAGCCGGTCAGCGAGGTCCGGTGGTGCCGCCAGGGACCACGGCGGCAGCACGTCACCGCCGTACCGGGCGAAGGTGTCGGCCACCCGGCGGGCGGCCCAGTCGCAGCGCTGGACCAGCCACTCGTGGTTCGCCTCCGCCGCCTCCACCAGGCTGCGCTCCAGCCACTCCTGGAAGGCGTCCCAGCCGACCAGCGGGTCGGCCTCGTCGAACGCCTCCTCGACCTGGCGCAGGATCTGCCGGGTCCGGTCGCGCAGGTCGTACTCGATGTCGGACAGCAGGTCGGCCATCTCGTCGGCGAGCGTGTTCTGCCACCTCATCGAGCAGCGACGCAGCTCGTCGACCTCGCGCTGGGCCGCGTGCAGCCGGGAGATCGGACCGGACTGCTCCTCGGCCTCCTGGCTCGCCAACTCGGCCCGCAGCGGTGCGGCGAGCTGCTCCACCACGGTCCGGGCGATCACGCCGACCGCGGCCCGGGCCAGGCGGTCGGACTTGCCGGCAAGGTCCCGCTGCAACCGGGCGATCAGCACGGGGAAGCCGGACTCGGCGTTGAGTTCCCGATCGTCGACGACGGCCGCACGCAGCCGCAGGACCGCCGAGACCGGGATGACCGGCGCCGGCACACCCGCGTCGGCCAGGTGCTGCCGGTTGCGCTCGGCGACCGCGCGCCAGTCCGGTACGAGATCGGTCTTGGTCTGCACCACCACCACGTTCGGGTGCGACCGGGCCAGGTGCAGCAGCATGGTCAGCTCGCCGGCCGAGAGTTCCCGGGTGGAATCGGAGACCAGCAGGACGGTGTCCGCCCAGGCCGGCGCGGCGGTCGGGCCGGCCGCGCCGAGCGCGGCGACCTCGTCGGTGCCGGGTGTGTCCACCAGCACCAGTCCGGTGCCGAGCAGGGCCCGGGGCAGTCCGATCTCGACATGCGCCGGACCGCCGCCGGCCCGACGGCCGAGCGTGCCGGCAACTCCCGCGGCGACCTTGTCCAGCGGTACCGGGATCCGCTCGGTGGTCACCGGGACCGCGCTGCCGGCGGACCGGCCCGGGGTCGCCGGCGGGGCCTGGACCACGGCGGCCGACGGCACCTCGGCGTGCTGCACCACGGTCGGCAGCACGGTGGTGCGGCCGTCGCCGACCGGGCAGGCCGGCGCGTTGATGATGGCGTTGATCAGCTGGCTCTTGCCCTGGTGCGACTCGCCGATGATGAGCACCCGCAACCTGGGGTCCAGCAGTTGGACCCGCTTCTGCCGCACCGTCTGGAGCAGGTCACCTCGCCCGTGTGCGCTGCACGTACGGGCGATCTCGTCGAGTACGTCCAGCCAGATCGCCGCGATCACCGCACCAAGTGTGCGGATTTCGGCTCAATTATCAAGAGGGGCCCGAACCAACACAGGAGCGGAAGGCCGGCGAGCCGGCCTTCCGCTCCTGTTCGGGGGCCCTCCGTCAGAGCAGACCGCCCAGCAGACCGCCGTCGGAGGAGGCGTGCACGTCGCCGTGGACGGTGGCGCTGCCGTGAGCCCCGGAGTCACCGGTCACCCCGGCGGTGAGGCCGCCGACCGTGCCGGAAACCCCGTTGACCGTGCCGGTGACGCCGGACAGCGTGCCGTTCACCTGCTGCGTGACGCCGTCCACGGTGGCCGGCACGTGGACCGGCGGGACGACCCCGCCCGCGCCGTCACCGAGGCCGAGCCCGCCCAGGGTGTGGTCGACGCCGAGCGAACCGACCACGCCGTTGACCTGGGCGTGCGCGCCGGAGAGGACGCCCAGGTCACCGCCGAGCGCGCCGTCGCCGGGCAGCACACCGGTGCCCGTGGCGGTGCCGAGCGGGTCGCCCGCCGTACCGGCGAGGTCCCCGACGACCGGGTCGACGGCGGTGTCCACCGCGCCCACCACGTCGGAGTCGAGGGTGTGCGCGACGTCGTGCGCCCCGGTCAGGTCGGTCGCGAGGCCGCCCGGCCCGACGCCCAGCCCGATCCCCGGCAGCACGGCCGCCCCGGCGTACAGGCCGGCCGGGTCGACCGCGATGGCGCCCAGCGCACCCGCCGAGACGTCCACCCCGGCGTACGTGCTGTTGACGCTGATCTGCTGCGGCGCGGCCGCGAGCTGGCCGACCACGTCGGTGGCGTCGCTCGCCAGCGGGTCGAGCCCGAGCTGCCCGGCCACCGGCGCCAGCGGCGCGAGGCCCGCCCCGGGGGCGGCGTAGTCGACCACCAGCGGCACCACGTCCTGCACGTCGGCGGCGGTGACGTCGGTGAGCCCCGCGGCCTGCAGCGCACCCTCCGGGTCGAGGTCGAAGGCCGACCGGGCGTCCGGGTCGGTGAGCAGGTTGAGCACGAAGTCGTGCAGCGTCTGGGACGAGTCCACCGACTGCTGCGAGTTGACGTGCAGGCTCTGTTGCGAATCCATGGGGGAGTTCTCCTCGAACGTAGCGTCAGCACCGTCGTGCTTCCACAGTGACGCTATGAGCGGGGGCCGCTGTGGTCATCGGGGAGCGACCCGAAACCGGCCGGGAGCGGATTAGGGCCTTCCCCCCCTCGTTCGTTAGGGGGAGAGGGGGAGCCGGGCCGGCCAGAGTTAGGGTACCGGGACGGAAGCGATCTCTGGTACGAAAGTAGGAGCCCACGGGGCTCGCCGGGGGTGGGTCGCCACGGTTACCGACACCGTCGCCAGGGCCACTCACGGTGGAGGAAGAAACACATGCCGTACGTCCTCGGGATGGACATCGGAAGCACCAGCACAGTCGCGGCAGTCGCCCGACGGCGGAATGAGACCTGGGCCCGACCTGAGGTGGTCGCGCTGGACGCCGGGGAACCCGTCGTACCGTCGGTGCTGCACCTGTCGCCGGACGGGTCGCTCACAGTCGGCCAGCCCGCCGTCGACGACCCCGCCCGCACCACCCGGGACTTCGTCCGCCGGATCGGCGACGACGTGCCCCTGCTGCTCGGCGGCGAGCCGTGCCCGCCGGAGAACCTGATCGCGGAGCTGGCGGCGTGGGTGGTGGAGCGGGTCGCGGCCCGGGAGGGCGGGTTCGCCGAGGCGGTCGTGCTCAGCCACCCCGCCGGGTGGGGCTCGCACCGGCGCGACCTGCTGCGCCGGGCGCTGTGGCACCTCGACCTGCGCAACGTGACGCTGCTCCCGCACCCGGTCACGGTCGCCGAGAACCACGCGGCACGCGGCTTCCCGGGCACCACCGCCGCGGTCTACGCGCTGGGCGGCAGCACCTTCGAGGCGGCGCTGGTCCGCCGCAACCCGCAGGGCACCTACGAGGCGTTCGGCCTTCCCCAGGGCCTGGACCCCCTCGGCGGCACCGACTTCGACGAGGCGCTCGCCGAGCACGTCCGTGCCGTGCTCGGCCGGGATTTCACGGGCACGGCCCGCCGGGAGACCCACCCGACGCCGCACGGGCTGCTACGCGAGTGCGACCGGGTCAAGCGGGAGCTGACCGTCGGTACGGCGACCGACGTCATGCTGGCCCTGCCGACGGGACCGGTCCGGGTGCCGGTGACCCGGACGCAGTTCGAGGACCTGATCCGACCGGCGGTGCGGGCGACCGTCGACCTGCTGGTGCGGACCGTACACTCCGCCGGCCTGACCCCCGCGCAGCTCGACGGGGTCCTCCTCGCCGGTGGCTCCGCCCGGATCCCGCTGGTCCGCGAGCTGCTCGCCGCGGCCTTTCCGGTCCCCGTCGAGGTGGAGCCGGATCCCCAGCTGACCGCCGCCACCGGGGCGGCCCTCGCCGCCTGCCAGGTGGTGTCCCCGCGCCGCCGGCCGGTGCCGGCGCCCCCGTCCACGCCGGTCAGCGGCGCCGGGACGGCGGGCGTCCCGGCGCGGCACAGCGAGCCGCATCATGCCCCCCACGGCGAGCCACCACCCCGCCCGCCGATCCGGATCGCCCCGCTGAACCTGCCGAAGCCGTCCCGCCTGGCGCTGGCCCGGGGCCGGGGACGCGAAGGATGACCATGATCATGAGTAGCGTGGCGGAGGCCCGGCTCGTGCTGGGCAAGAGTTCGACGGCCCTGCTCGGGGCGGTCGCGGCGGACCTGGGTACGCCGCTCGCCGTCGGCGTGACCGGTCCCGGCGGCCACGGCAAGACCGCCCTGCTCACCGAGCTGGCGCGGGCCCACCAGCGAGCCGGGGTCACCGTGCTGGAGGGCGTCCCGAGCCCGGCCGGCCAGGTCGACCCCGAGGCGGTGCTGCTGGTCGACGACGCGCACCTGCTCGACGACGCGCGGCTGGAGACGCTGCGCCGACTGGTGGACGCCCGCCGGCACCGGCTGCTGGTCGGCTACCGCCCGTGGCCCCGGTCGGCGGCGCTCGCCGACCTGGCCGACGCGGTGAAGCGGGACGGGCAGCAGGTCGCGCTCACCCCGTTCACCCCCGAGCAGACCGGCGCGTACCTCGCCGGCGTGCCCGAACTGGGCCGGCGGAGCGATCTGGTCGCCTTCGTGCACGCGCAGACCGGCGGCGTCCCGCGCGACGTCGAGCGGCTGGTCCGCGGGCTGCGCGGGCAGGAGGAACCGGTCACCGTCTCGGCCGAGCCGCCCCGGCCGGCCGTCCTCCAGTTCGGGCCGGACCTGGAGGAGCTGCCGCCCGACATCCGGCGACTGCTGCTGGCCCTCGCCGCCGGCGTACCGCTCCCGGTGGACCTGCTCGGCGTGCTGCTCGATCGGCCGCCCGAGGCGGTGGACGAGCTGGTCACCGCCACCCGGGCCGCCGGCCTGCTCGGCGCCGACGGCCGACTCTCGCCGCTCGTACGGCGAGCCGTCATCGCGCTCAGCCCGGCCACCGAACGCACCGCGGTCTGGCGCCGGCTCACCGAACTGCAGCTCGGCCGCGGTGCCGCGGTGCTCCCGCTGGTCCTGTCGCTGCGCGCGGCCGGCGTACTCGGCGACTGCCCGGCCCCGGCGCTGCGGGCCGCGGCCGAGGAGGCGCTCAGCGGGGAGCCCACACTCGCGGCCGAGCTGTTCGCGGCGGCCACGGCGGCGGGGCTGCCGGCCGGCGCCCAGCAGGCGCTCGCCGCGGCGCTCGCCGGCGACCTGGACGCCGCCCTGCGGCTGGCGGACCGGCTGCTCGCGACGGCCGCTCCGGAAGAGCGGGTGGCGGCGGCGACGGTGGCCGCGACGGCGCTCGCCCACCGCGGCCAGGTGAGCCGCAGCGTCGAGCTGTACCGGTGGTCGGGCAGCCCCTCGGCCGCCGCGTTCGCCGCCGTCGGCGCGCTGGCCGTCGGCCGCCCGACCGCCGCCGGGGACGGACCCGGCGACGACCGGGCCGGCGGACCGCCCACCCTGCACGCCAGCGCCGCCCGGCTGATGGCCGAGGGGGTACGGGAGAGCCTCACCGGCCCGCCGACCACCGCCCTGTCCACTCTCGTGCAGGCCGCCGCGCTGCTGGAACCGGACGGGCGGGCGGTGCTTCTGCCGGACAGTCCGGCCGCGCTCGCCGCGCTGACCGCGATCCACTGCGCCGAGCTGGACATCGCCGAAGGAGTGCTGGACCGGGCCGTCGCGACCGGCATCGGGGGCCCGCTCATGGCCCGCCGCCACCGGCTGTTGCAGGCCTGGATCCTGATGGTCCGGGGCCACACGGCCGCCGCGGCCGAGTGCCTCGCGGCGGTGGCCGCCGACCAGCGCCCGCTGGAGTCCCGCGACCTGCTCCTGGCCAGCGCGCTCCGGCTGGGCATCGCCCGGCGCAACAGCGACCTCGGGGCGCTCCACCAGGGCTGGGTACCCGCGCTGGAGGCGGTGGTCCGACACCCCGTCGACCTGTTCACGCTGCTGCCGCTCGGCGAACTCGCAGTCGTGGGCGCCCGGTTGGGCGACCTGGCCCGGCTGGAGCCGTACCTGCGGGAGGCGTGGTCGCTGCTGGACCGGCTCGGCGGCCCGGCACTGTGGAGCGCCCCGCTGCACTGGACCGGGCTGCACGCCGCGATCCTGACCGAGGAGCCGGTGGTCGCCGACGAGCACGTCGCCGCTCTGCTCGCCGCAGCCGACCACAGCCGGTACGCCGCGGTGGTCGCCGCCGCCGCCGCGAGCTGGGTCGAGGTGCTCCGTGGCGTGGTCGACCCGGTGCGGGTGGAGGCCGCCGCCCGCGGGCTGTACGACGCCGGACTGTGCTGGGACGCCGCCCGCCTCGCCGGGCAGGCCGCGATCCGCACCTCCGACCGGCGGGCGATGACCAGCCTGCTGGAGTGCGCCCGGGTGCTCCAGGGCCGGCCCACCACGCCCCGGGGCGGCCAGCCGCCCGCATCGGGCGACGGCCGGGCCGCGGTCGCCGACGCTGTCACCGGCCCCGCGCAGCACCGGCTCAGCGACCGGGAGCACGAGGTGGCCGAGCTGGTGCTGGCCGGCCTGACCTACCGGGAGATCGGCGACCGGCTCTTCATCTCCGCCAAGACGGTGGAGCACCACGTGGCGCGGATGCGGACCCGGCTGAACTGCGCCAACCGGGCGGAGCTGCTTGCGCTGCTACGCACCGTCGTCGCGGACCGGTCGAGCACCGCCGGCCGGCAGCCATGGCCGGAACGGTCCGCCCGGTGAGCCACCCGGTGGACCGGACGGAGCAGGGCGCCCGGCAGCCCGGTGACAGGCGGATCCGGCTCAAGCTCGCCGCGCTGGCGGCGGTGCTGCTGACCCTCTGGGCGTACGCGGCGTTCCTGACCGGCCGGGACGCGGCCGAGCTGGTCCGGGTCCGGGTCCTGGCGGAAACCCTCGGCCAGCCCACCGACCTGCTGATCCTCAACCTGCAGGCCGAGCGCCGGCTCACCGCCGAGGCGCTGGCCGGGGCCGGCCGGGCCCGCGCCGATCTGGCCGGGGCGCGCGATCGGACCGACCGCGCCGCCGCCCCGGTGCACGCGTTCACCGAAGGCCACGACCTGCGGCTGCTCACCGCTGACGCGGTCCAGGGCCGGGCCGGCGAGCTCGTCCACCGGATGGCCGGGCTGGCCGCGCTCCGGTCCGAGGTGGACGCCGGGCGGCTCGACCGGGTCGGCGCGGTCGCCGGCTACGACCAGCTGGTAGATGCCGCCTTCGCCGTGTACGGCCCGGAGTGGGGCGGGCGCGAGGGCGCGCTGGCCGACGAGACCCGGGCGGTGATCGCGCTGGCCCGCGCCCGGGAACTGCTCGCCCGGGAGGACACCCTGCTCACCGCCGCCCTGACCGGCGGTCGGCTCAGCGCCGACGAGCGGCACCACCTGGCCGAGCTGGTGGCCACCCAGCGGTACGCCCGCACGACGGCCGCCGCGCAGCTGCCGGCCACCGGGCGGGACCAGCACCGACGGCTGGTGGAGGGCCCCCGGTTCGCCGGTCTGCTCGCACTCGAGGACCGGCTGCTGCGGACGGCGGAGGCCGGCGCCACGACCGGGATCAGCGCGCAGAGCTGGCGGGCCGCGGTCGACCCGGCGCTGAGCGGTCTACGCGAGCTGGTGATCGCCACCGCGCACAGCAGCGCCGAGCGGGCCGCGCCGGGCGCGGCACTGGTGGTCGCGCGGACCGGCGCGGTGGTGGGGCTCGGGCTCGTCGCGGTGCTCGTGGTACTTCTCGGCTGGCCCGGCACGGTACGCCGGCTCATCACGGGGCTGGACGACCGGCCGGGCGGGCTCCGCCTCGCCGACGCCCCGACCATCCAGCTGCCGCCGGTCGCCGCCGGGCCCCCCGACGCCCGCCCGGCCGGCCAGTACGGCGGGCCGGGACCGGGTGCCGCCAACCGGCGCGCCCCGGGGCCTGAAGCGGCCACCCGGGAACTGCTCCTGCGGCTCACCCAGCGCAACCAGGCCCTGCTGCGCGACCAGCTCGACCTGCTCGACACGATGGAACGGCGCGAGCGCGCGGCGGAGGAGACCGCCGATCTGTTCCGGCTCGACCATCTCGCCACCCGGATCAGGCGCAACGTGGAGAAGGTGGTCACCCTCGCCGGCGCGACCCCGGCCCGCCGCTGGCGACGACCGGTGCCGCTGCTCGACGTGGTACGCGGGGCGGTCGCCGAGGTGCCGGACTACCACCGGGTCCTGGTCGCACCGCACTGGCCGTGGTCGCTCGCCGGGGCCGCCGTCACGGACGTCGTCCACCTGCTGGCCGAGCTGATCGAGAACGGGCTGGCCTGCTCGCCGGAGCACGCCACCGTACGGGTCGCCGGTGAGCCCGGCCCGCAGGGCTGCTCCGTGGTGATCGTCGACGACGGGCCCGGCCTCACCGCCGCCGGGCTGGCCGACGCGAACGAACTGCTGGCCCAGCCGCCACCGGACGGCCCGCCCACCGGACGGGCCGGGCTGTACGTCGCCGCCCTGCTCGCCGCCCGCTGCGGCGCCCGGGTCTCGCTCCGTCCCGGCCCCCGCGGCGGGACCGCGGCCGTCGTAGTGCTTCCGGTCGGGCTGGTCACCGGGGCCGGGCCCGAGGATGGCAGGCTTGCCGGGACAGGGCACCGGGCGGCGGGCGGCCTCCCGCACCCACGGACCTCGCCGGAGGGCGCCGACGGCGGCGGGCTGCCGACGCGGGTCCGCCGCCCCGGGGCGAGCCGGCCCGCACCCGGTGCCACCGGCCCCGACACCGCCGGGATCCCGTTCGGGGAACGCAGCGAGAGGACGAGATGACACCTCCAGTGGTCACCATGGACAGCCTGACAGTCGCCCTGGACGGCCTGGTCGACCGGGTGCCCGGCGCCGAGTTCGCCGTCGTCCTCTCCCCCGACGGGCTGCTGCTCGCCCGGTCCCGTGCCGTGTCGGACGAGGTGGCCGAGCAGCTCTCCAGCGTGGTCAGCGGCCTGTACGCGTTGGGCCAGGCCGTCACCCGGGTGTGCGCCACCGGCACGCTGCGGCAGGTCGTCATGCAGATGTCCCGCGCGTTCGTGTTCATCGCCACCACCCGCGGCGGGGCCATCCTCACCGTCCGGATGGGCGGTGACGCCGATGTCGGCGACATGGCGTACGAGGTGGCGCTCTTCGCGGCGCAGGCCGAGCGGGACCTGCCGGTCTACCTTGAGCCGGCCCGGGTGGCGACAGGCGGGGACAGCGGTGCGGACCACTGGGGACCATGACGAGGCGTGGTACGACGACGAGGCCGGACCGGTGGCTCGCCCGTACACGATGACGCGCGGGCGGACCACGTCCGACCACGGCCAGCTCGACGTCATCTCCCTGGTGGTGGCCCGACCGGCGGTTCCCGCCGCCGTGCAACTGTTTCCCGAGCAGGCCCGGATCCTCGAGCGGTGCCAGCGTCCACTGTCGGTGGCGGAGGTGGCTGCCGCACTGGACCTGCCGTTGGGTACCGTCCGGGTGCTGCTCGGTGATCTGTTGGGGACCGGGCTGATCGAGATGCACGAGCCGCCGACGCTGTCCGGGCGACCGTCCATGGAACTGCTTGAGGCGATTCTCGCCGGGCTCCGCGCGCTCTGACCCGCCGGGACCGGAGGGCGCGGACGCCGGTCCGTCGGACGATCTGAAGGGGGAAAGGTCCAGTGCCGGCACCACCGTCCCAGCCACGGCGGACCACGGCGATCATTCTGTTGGACGGGATCGTCGCCACAGCCCGGGCCGCGCGACGCGCCCTCGCCGGCCGGGGGAACGGGTCGCGGCTCGCCCAGGTGGCCGGCGTCGCCGCACTGGGGGTGCTGCTGGCGACGGCGTACGCGGCCGTCACGGTGCTGCGTACGCCGGATCGGCTGACCCCGGTGGCCGTCGAGCCGCCACCGGACCTGGTGGTGCCCGAGGCGCTGGCCACCGGGACGCCGGGCCGGCAACCCGAGTCGGCCAGCGCCACACCCCGGGCGTCCACGCACTCCGCGACCACCGCACCGACCGCCGCGCCGCCGGCCGCCCCGCCGCCGGCCGGCGCACCGTCGGCGCCCACCACGCCGCCACCCGCACCGGCCGCGCTGCGCGCCGACTTCGCCGTCGAGGACAACGCTCTGCTCAGCTACGGCGCCGCGGTGACGATCACCAACCCGGGTACGGCCGGGGCGCCGGACTGGCAACTCGTCATCGTGCTGCCCCGGGAGTCGCTCGAGGTCGGCTCCGTCACCGGGGCCCGGGCCAGCCGGGACGGCGCGGCGTGGACGTTCACCCCGGACGGGAGCACCGCGACGGTGCCCGGCCGCGGCTCGGTCCGGGTGACGTTCCGGGTGAGCGGCGCGGCGATCAGCGCCACCCCCAGGACGTGCACCATCGACGGTGCCGCCTGCACCGGTCTGCCGAGCTGACCGGCCGGCCCGGAGCCGGCGGGCGGGTCGGCCCGGCGGCGGGCGCACGAGCGGTGGTCGGCGGGAGGCTCGGCGACGCGGTCAGGGCCGGTTGGCGGACGGCACGGCGCAGGCCGCGGTGCCGCCGGGCAACCGGTGGCGGTTGCGGGCCACCCAGCGGTACGCCGGCCAGGCGGCGGCCCGGACCGGGGGGAACCGCAGGCCGGCCCCGGCGATCCGCCACAGCGGGCCGCTCTCCCCGAGCAGCCGGGCGATGGCGTCCGGCCCCGCGGCGCGTACGCCGTCGGCGCCGACCCACTGGACCGCCTCCTCGCACTCCGCCTCGGTCAGCCCGAGCGCGGCGAGGTCGGCGAACTGCCACGGCAGCACCCGCGCGCGGGTCGGTATCCGGCGCTCGATGAACTCCGCGCAGCGGGTGCAGAACGCGCAGTCGCCGTCGTAGACGAAGGTCGACGTCTCCATGCCTTCCATCCTGCACCCGCCGCCTCGGGTTCGGGCCCCGGTGTCCGGCGAGTCACTTGCGCTCTCCTCGTACACGTGTTCGAATAGTGGCTGTGCGCTGGGACAACCTTTCCGCTCCCCCGGACGAGGAGGTCCCTGGTCGGGCAGCGCCAGCGACTCCACCCCTGCCGCTGGCGCTGCCCGGCGCGGTTGCCCGCACCTTCGACACCCCCGGCTTCGCCGGGATGACCTTCTACGAGGTGCAGGCAAAGTCGATCATCAACCGGGTGCCCGGCGCGTCCCGCGTGCCGTTCGAGTGGACGATCAACCCATACCGGGGATGCAGTCATGCGTGTGTCTACTGCATGGCTGGCGACACTCCGATCCTGATGGCGGACGGCCGCACAAGGCCGATCAGCGAACTGGAGCCGGGCGACCGGATCTACGGCACCGAGCGGCGGGGCGCCTACCGGCGATACGTGGTCACCACCGTCCTTGACAAGTGGTCGACGGTGAAGCGGGCCCACCGGATCACGCTGGCGGACGGCACCACGCTGGTCGCCAGCGGGGACCATCGCTTCCTGTCCGACCGGGGCTGGAAGTACGTGACGGGCGCGATGAACGGTGCTGGGCAACGTCCCTACCTGACCACCAACAACCGCCTGATCGGCACCGGCCGCTTCGCGACCCCGCCGAAGCCCTCGGCCGACTACCGCCGGGGCTACCTCTGCGGAGTGGTGCGGGGTGGCGCCCACCTCGGTGCCCACTCGTACGCCTATGGGACGGTGCACCAATTCCGGTTGGCCCTCGTCGACGGCGAGGCGCTGGACCGCACGCAGCGATTCCTGACCGACGCGGGCGTCGAGACCAATCGCTTCTCCTTCGCCCCTGCCAGTGCAACCCGGCGGGCGATAACCGCCATCCGGACGTCGAAGCGGCGCGACGTCGAGGCCATCACGGAGCTGATCCGGTGGCCGGACGCTCCCGGTGACGACTGGCGGCTGGGCTTTCTCGCCGGCATCTTCGACGCCGAGGGCAGTTGCAGCAGGGGCATCTTCCGGATCAGCAACGGCGACGACCGGATCCTCGCGGCGACCGGGGCCGCCCTGAACCACTTCGGGTTCACCTGGGTGCTCGAGGATCCGGGCCTGCCGAACCGGGTGCGGCAGATCCGACTGACCGGCGGTCTCACCGCCCGGCTGCGCTTCTTCCACCTGACCGACCCGGCCATCACCCGCAAGCGTTCCATCGAGGGGGCGGCGCTCAAGTGCCAGGCGGCGCTGCGGGTGGTGAGCATCGAGGACCTCGGGCTGGAGCTGCCGCTGTGGGACATCACCACGGGCACCGGCGACTTCATTGCCAACGGCGTGGTCAGCCACAACTGCTTCGCCCGTAACACCCACACCTACCTAGACCTCGACGCCGGGGCGGACTTCGACCGGAAGGTGATCGTCAAGGTCAACGCCGGCGAGCTGGTCCGGCGCGAACTGGCCGCCCCGCGCTGGCGCGGCGCGCACGTCGCGATGGGCACCAACGTGGACTGCTACCAGCGGGCCGAGGGGCGCTATCGGCTGATGCCGCCGATCATCGAGGCGCTGCGCGACTTCGCGAACCCGTTCTCCATCCTGACCAAGGGCACCCTGATCCTGCGGGACCTGCCGCTGCTCCGCCAGGCCGCCGAGGTCACCCGGGTCGGGCTCTCCTACTCGGTGGGCTTCGTCGACGAGGCGCTGTGGCGCGCGGTCGAGCCGGGCACGCCCAGCCCCCGCCGCCGGCTGGACGCCGTCCGGCAGCTCACCGACGCCGGGTTCGAGGTGGGGGTGCTGATGGCACCGATCCTGCCGGGGCTCAGCGACGACGACGAGTCGATCGAGGCGACCGTGTCGGCGATCGCCGCGGCCGGGGCGACCAGCGTGACGCCGCTCGCCCTGCACCTGCGCCCCGGTGCCCGGGAGTGGTACGCGCACTGGCTGGCCCGGGAGTTCCCCCATCTGGTCCCCCGCTACCGCCAGCTCTACCGGGCGGGCGCGTACGCGCCGCAGGCGTATCAGCGGGAGCTGACCGCGCGGGTCCGGATCGCGTCCCGCCGGCACGGACTGCACCGGGGCGAGCGGGGCGACAACCGCCGGTCGCCCGAGCCACCACCGCCCCCGGCGGAGCAGTTGACGCTGCTCTAGATGTATCCGGCCACCCACGCGGGCAAGAGTCGACTACGACTCCGACAAGCCGGCGACCACGGAACGACAGGGTTAGGCTCGCGTGGTGCGCTCAGCCCAGCAGATCCTCGCCGACTCCGCCGTGATCGCCGTCGTGGGCGCCTCTCGCGACCCGCACAAGGCCGCACACCAGGTACCGGCCGAGATGCAGCAGTACGGCTGGCGGATCATCCCGGTGAACCCGACGGTGGACGAACTCTTCGGCGAGAAGGCGTACCCATCGCTGGCCGACATCCCGCACCCGGTCGACCTGGTCGACGTGTTCCGTCCCGCGGCGGACGCGGTCGACGTGGTCCGGCAGGCGGTGGCGGTCGGCGCACCGGCGGTCTGGTTGCAGCTCGGGATCGTATCGGCGGAGGCGCGGCGGATCGCCGAGGAGGCCGGGATCGACTACGTCGAGGACCGCTGCCTCATCGTGGAGCGGGCCGCGGCGGGGCTGACCCGGCTCAGCTGACCAGCCAGGTCAGGGCGCCGGCGAGCGCCGGGGCGGCGCCGCACGGCCACGCTGTGCCGCAGGCTCGGGGCCGAAAAGCAGGTCCAACTGGGCGTCCAGCGCGGCGAGCGCCGTCTCCGGCGGGTAGTGCCCGCCGAGCAGGTAGACGCCCAGCCCTTCCATGACGGCGAGCAGCGCCACCGCGGCCCGGTCCGGGTCGACGTGCGTCGCGCCGGCGGCCTGCGCGGTGCGAATCTGCCCGGCGATGAAGGCCAGCAGCTCGGCCGAATCCTGATGCAGCCCGGCGGCGACGGCGGGGCGTACCGCGGTGTAGGCCAGGAACGCCAGCGCCACCCGGCCGTCCGCCCGGCGCGCCTCGTCGAGCGGCAGCAGCTCGGCCAGCATGGTCCGGAGCAGCGTACGCGGGGACGGCTCGTCCCCCAGTGCGGCGACGGCTCGGGTCACCCGGGCTTCGCTGCGGTCACGCACCACCGACAGGGCGAAGGTCATCATCTCGTCCTTGGTGCGGAAGTAGTGCTGCACCATCCCGGAGGAGACGCCGGCCTCCGCCGCCACGTGGCGCAGGCTGACCGCCTCCAGCCCGCGTTCCGCGGCCACCCGCATCAGCGCGTCGGCGATCAGCTTCCGCCGCTCCCCGTGATCAACCCGCTTCGGCATTCCCCCATGCTTTCACAGTGCGACTGCATTGACACGCCGCCGGTCAACCGATTACGTTGCAACTGCAATGCAAAAAGAAGTGAAGGGCGGGTGAGCCGTGCGGAAGCAGAGTCCTTCGGTCGCGTTAGTGCGTCGCGTGCTCGCGTACGAGGTGGGGATGTGGCTCAGCCTCGCCCGCTGGCTGCTCCGGCGGCCCCCCGCGCTGGAGGCCGGGGCGGCGGCGTTCAGCTACGTCGGCGTGGTGCAGCCGATCCTCGTCGCCTTCATCGTGCTCTCCGCGATCGAGATCCCGATCTTCGACCTGATCCTCCGGCACACCGTCCCGTGGCCGTCGGTCCGGCACACCGCGCTCGTGCTCGGCATCTGGGGACTGCTCTGGATGTTCGGTCTCTTCGCCAGCCTGCGGATCCATCCGCACGTCGTCGGCCCGGCGGGGCTGCGGCTCCGCAACGGCATCTCGGTCGACTTCGTGGTGCCCTGGTCGGCCGTGGCCCGGGTCGAGCACCGCTACCGGTCGCTGCCGTCCAGCCGCGCCGTCCAGCTCGAGCAGTCGGATGCGGGGACGATCCTGAACATCGGCGTCGGCAGCCAGACCAGCGTCGACGTCGTGCTACGCGAGCCGCTCTCGGTCCGGCTGCCGAAGGGCCCGAGCGGGCCGGTGCACGAGATCCGCCTCTACGCCGACGACCCGGCCGCCCTGGTCGCCCGGGCCCGCGAGCACCTGGCGGTACGGCTGCCCGGTGCCAACGGCTGACCCCACTCACCACCGCTGTCCGGCAGAGCGACCGCCTGCGTCCCGGCTGGTCGCGGCGCACGGGCGGGTGCTGCTCAGGGTGGCGGAGGGTCCGTACCCTGCGCTGGTGCCCCTCCCCCTGCGCGGCCGGCTGCCCTCGCCCGGCGACGGCCTCTGGACACGCCGGCTGCTCGCCCTCGGCGCCGCAGCGGCGGTGGCGGTGCCGGTCGCGGCCGGGCTGCTCCGGGTGCCGCCCCGCGACGACTTCGACCTCAGCTGTTTCGTCTGGCTGCTCCTGGGTGCACGGTGGTTGACGCAGCGGTGGTGGCCCCGGCGCGACGGCCGCCTGGTGTGGCGATCACGGGTGGCGGGCCGGCGCTCGGTGGAGCCCGGCCTGGTGGCGCGGCGGTCCCTCGCCGGCTGGGCCGACCTGGTGACCGAGACGATTGCGACGGCGGCGCTCGGGGTGGGACTGATCGGCACGCTCCCCGAGGAGTCGTGGTGGGGCGTGCCCCTGCGGCCGCTGCTCGCGGTCGGCGTCGCCGCCTGGATCGGGCGGACGGTCCACGAGGAGGTCCGGTTCACCGGGCGGCTGGCGCTCACCGCGAGCGGCATCCGGCACGGCCGCCGGACGTACGGATGGACGAACATCGACCGGGTCATCCCGCACAAGCAGGACGGCAGGGTGGACGGGGTGCGGCTGCGGCCGGCGAGGTGGGTCTCGCTGGAGCCGGCGCCGGTGGTGGGTGGCCGGGACACGGCGGTGCCCGAGGAGCGGCTGGTCGCCGCGATCGAGCACTTCCGGACCCGGCCGGAGATGTTGGCGGTGGGGTTGCCGGTCACCGCACCGGAGCCGGCCGTGGAGCCGGCCGGCGGGTGACCGGGGCGCCGGTCAGAGCCTGTACTCCTTGAGCAGGCCCCGGGAGATGATGGTCTTCTGGATCTCCGAGGTGCCCTCGCCGATGAGCAGGAACGGGGCCTCCCGCATCAGCCGCTCGATCTCGTACTCCTTGGAGTAGCCGTAGCCGCCGTGGATGCGGAACGCCTCCTGGACGACCTCGGCGCAGTATTCCGAGGCGAGCAGCTTGGCCATGCCGGCCTCGACGTCGTTGCGCTGGCCGGCGTCCTTGAGCCGGGCGGCGTTGACCATGAGGGCGTGCGCCGCCTCGATCTTCGTACCCATCTCGGCGAGCTTGAAGGCGATGGCCTGGTGCCGGGCCAGCGGCTGGCCGAAGGTGCGGCGCTGCTGGGCGTACGCGACGGCCAACTCGAAGGCGCGGATGGAGATTCCGCAGGCGCGGGCGGCCACGTTGACCCGGCCCACCTCGATGCCGTCCATCATCTGGTAGAAGCCCCGGCCGACCTTCGTCTCGCCGCCGAGCACGGCGGAGGCGGGGACGCTGACGCCGTCGAGCACCATCTCGGTGGTCTCGACGCCCTTGTAGCCCATCTTGTCGATCTTGCCGGGAATGGTCAGGCCCGGCGCCGTCTCGCCGAATCCGGGCTCCTTCTCCAGCAGGAAGGTGCTCATGTTGCCGTACACCGAGTCGGCCCCGGTGTCGGTCTTGACCAGGGTGGCCACCACCGACGAGTACGCCCCGTTGGTCAGCCACATCTTCTGGCCGTTGAGGACGAAGTGGTCGCCGTCGCGGACCGCCTTCGACTTGATCGCCGAGACGTCCGAGCCGCACTCCGGCTCGGACATGGAGAAGGCGCCGCGCACCTCGCCGGTGGCCATCCGGGGCAGCAGCCGGGCCTGCTGCTCCGCCGAGCCGTGCTGCGAGATCAGGTACGCCACGATGAAGTGGGTGTTGACGATGCCGGAGATCGACATCCAGCCCCGGGACAGTTCCTCGACCACCAGGGCGTAGGTCAGCAGAGACTCACCCAGGCCGCCGTACTCCTCGGCGATGGTGAGGCCGAAGAGGCCCATCTCGCGCATCCCGTCGAGGATGTCGGTGGGGTACTCGTCGGCGTGCTCCAGCCGCTGGGCGTGCGGGATGATCTCCTTGTCGGCGAACTCCCGGACGGTCTCCAGGATCGACCGCTGCACGTCGGTCAGGCCGGGCGTCTGGGCGAGTCGGGCCATCTCAGCCTCCGGGGATCGGCGCATTACTCGTGGGTAACTGAACGCTCGGTCAGTATCGGTCCCGCGACCGGCGGAGCCAAGGTGACCAGTCCACACAACCGCTGTGAAAAGGTTCACCGCTGCGGGTAGCGTCCGCAAGAGAGAGGGGTCGTTGACCTGCGACGGAGGGGGCGAGCGGGCGTGAGCCAACCACCCGGTGAGCCGGACCAGCCGCCGTCGCCGTACGAGCCGCCGGCCTACGGCCAGCCGTACGGGCACCCGCAGCAGCCACCGTGGGGCCAGCAGCCGCCGTACGCCCCACAGCCCCCGTACGGCCAGTACGGGCCGCCCGGGCAGGGGCCTCGACCGCGCGGCGGCGGGCCCAACGTGCTCGCCATCCTGTCGCTGGTCTTCGCCTTCGTCTTCGCACCGGCCGGGATCGTCCTCGGTCACCTCGCCAAGCGGCAGATCCGGCAGACCGGTGAGGAGGGCGACCAGCTCGCCACCTGGGGGCTGATCCTCAGCTACATCTTCACCGCGCTCGGGCTGCTCGTCTGCTGCGGCTGGATCGGCCTGGCCATCTGGGCCAACTCCGACAACGGCAGCTACCGCTGACGGTCAGCGGAACTGCGCCTCCCGGACACTGTTGCCGCCGTCGACCACCAGCATCTGCCCGGTGATGTACGAGGCGGCCGGCGAGCAGAGGAAGGCGATCGCCGCGGCCACCTCGTCCGGCGTGCCGGGGCGCCCGACCGGGGTGCCCAGCCCCTGCTTGATCTCGGCCATGGTGGACGCCGCGGTGTGGATGATGCCGGGCGCGACGGCGTTCACCGTCACCCCGTCGGCGATCATCTCCATCGCCAGCGCCCTGGTCAGCCCCACCACGCCCGCCTTCGCCGCCGCGTATCCGGCCTCGGTGGGCAGCGCGTTGACCGGGCCGGCGGTGGCGGCGAGGTTGACGATCCGCCCCCAGCCCCGCTCGGCCATCCCGCCGATGAACGCGCGGCTGCACAGGAACGCGGTACTCAGGTTGCGGTCGATCTCGCCGCGCCACTCGTCGTAGCTGAGCTGGGCCACCGGCCGCAGCACCTCCGGGCTGGCCCGGCTGGCCAGGCCCGCGTTGTTGACCAGCACCTCGACGTCGCCGAGCTGCTCGGCGACCGCGTCGGCCAGCGCGCCCACCTCGGACTCGTCCGTGAGGTCGGCGACGAACCCGGTCACACCCAGCTCGCCGGCGCGCTCGTGGATCCGCCGGGTGGTGGAGACGATCGCCACCCGGGCGCCGAGGTCGGCGAGGCGGTGCGCGGTCGCGTACCCGATGCCGTCCGGGCTGCCGGCCCCGGTGACCAGGGCGACCCGGCCGTCCAGGCGCATGGTTGCCGGCTCGGCGAGCGGCGCCGGCTGGTCCTGGTCGGCGGACCCGGCCGGGCCACCGCCGCGGTTGCGCCGCACCAGCCCTGGCCGGCTCACGTCCCGTCGCGACCGACCGCCGCGCGCGTCAAGTGCCATGCCGAGATCCTGCCCGCTGTGGACGTTGCGGGCAACGCTGGCACCCGGAAAGGGGGTCCTCGGCGCGGCGGCCCGCTGACTACCCTGACGACACCACGTCTACGGAGATGATTCTGATGAGCTATCCCCCACCGTCCGGTGGCTGGCACGACCCGTCGGCGGCGGGTCAGCAGTCGAGCCCACCGGCCGACCCGACGCTGCCGATGGGCAACCCGATCCCGAGCCAGCCGACCCCGGCCGACCCGTACGCGGCGCCCGGCTACCCGCCCGCCGGGGGCCCGTACGCCGCGCCCGGCTACCCGCCCGCCGGAGGCGACCCGTACGCGGCGGCCGGCTACCCGCCGCCGCCCCACCCCGCGTACGGCCAACCGTCGAGCAAGACCAACACCCTGGCCATCGTGGCGCTGGTGCTCTCGCTGGTGGGCTTCACCTCCTGCATCACCGCCCCGATCGGCGCGATCATGGGACACGTGGCCCGCAAGCAGATCCGGGAGACCGGTGAGCAGGGCGAGGGCATGGCGAAGGCCGCCATCATCATCGGCTGGATCCTCACCGTGCTGATGGTGTTGCTGATCGCGGTCTATGTCGTGATCATCATCATCGCCATCGGCTCGGACACCGGCGGCAGCACACCCACCTTCTGACCCGCGGTGCCGCCCCGGCTCCCCGGGGCGGCACCGGCGGCCGGCGGTCAGTCCGTGGGCGGGGTGAAGGACGAGGTGCGCGTCATCCCGGCAGCGCGGCCCTTGGCGGCGATCACCAGCGCCATCTTCCGGGACGCCTCGTCGATCATCTCGTCGCCGAGCATCACCGCGCCGAGCTTGCCGCCCGCCTCCGACGTGTACCAGTCGTACGCGTCGAGGATCATTTCGGCGTGGTCGTAGTCGGCCTGGGCCGGCGAGTAGACCTCGTTGGCCGCGTCGATCTGCCCCGGATGCAGCACCCACTTGCCGTCGAAGCCCAGCGCCGCCGAGCGCCGGGCCACCTCGCGGAACGCGTCCACGTCCCGGATCTGCAGGAACGGGCCGTCGATCGCCTGCTTGTCGTGCATCCTTGCGGCCATCAGGATCCGCATCAGGATGTAGTGGTAGGGGTCGCCCGGGTAGTCCGGGATCAGCGCGCCGACCACCAGCGACTTCATGTTGATCGAGGCCATGAAGTCGGCCGGGCCGAAGATGATGGTCTCGACCCGGGGCGAGGCGGCCGCGATGGCGTCCACGTTGACCAGGCCGGCGGCGTTCTCGATCTGCGCCTCGATGCCGATCCGGCCGACCTCCAGGCCGAGGGTCTTCTCGATCTGGGTGAGCGTCAGGTCAAGCCACTGCACCTGGGCGGCGTCCTGCACCTTCGGCAGCATGATGCAGTCCAGGTTGGCGCCGGCGCCCTCGACGACCTCGATGACGTCCCGGTAGGTCCACGGCGTGGTCAGGTCGTTGACCCGGACCACCCGGGTCTTGCCCGCCCAGTCGCCCTCGTTCAGCGCGGCGACGATGTTCTTCCGGGCGTCCGGCTTGGCCAGCGGAGCGACCGCGTCCTCCAGGTCGAGGAAGACCTGGTCCGCCGGGAGGCCCTGGGCCTTGCCGAGCATCTTGACGCTGGAACCCGGCACGGCGAGGCAGGACCGACGAGGGCGACCGACAGCGGCCATGGATGCGCTCCTTCCAGCGTCTGCGGGCACGCCGACGCGACCAGACGAAAATCCGCGAACTTAACGATCCCAAAGGGCGTAGTGACGCCACGGTAACCTCGTGCCGTGACCGGGGTGAATGAACCTGTGGAAGATCTCACTGAGCGTCGGACCGTGGTGGTGACGGGCGCCAGCTCGGGCATCGGACTGGCCGCGGCGGTGGACCTGGCCCGCCGCGGTGACCAGGTCGTGCTGGTCGGCCGGGACCCGGCCCGGCTCCGGGCCGCCGGCGACCGGGTACGCGAGTGCTGCGGCGAGCCGCCCGAACTGTTCCGCGCCGACTTCGCCGTGCTGGATGACGTACGCCGGCTCGCGGACAAGCTGCGTGCGGCGTACGACCGGATCGACGTGCTCGCCAACAACGCCGGCGCGATCGTGCTCCAGCCGGTCACCACCGTCGACGGCTTCGAACTGACCGTGCAGGCCAACCACCTCGCCCCGTTCCTGCTCAGCAACCTGCTGCGGGATCGGATCGGGCGGATGGTGGTGACCGCTTCCGGCGCCCACCGCAGCGGCGTGCTCGACCCGGACGACCTGAACGTGGTGCTGCGCCGCTACCGGCCGATGCGCGCGTACGGCACCAGCAAGCAGGCGAACATCCTCTTCGCCGCCGAGGCGGCCCGGCGCTGGCCGGACGTGCCGGCGTACTCGTTCCACCCGGGCGTGGTGCGCACCCGGTTCGGCAACGAGAGCCCGCTGGTCGCCCTCGGCATGCGGCTGCTGCCGTTCCGCAGCCCCGAGCGGGGCGCGGAGACCCTGGTCTGGCTGGCCAATCAGGACCCGTCCCGGCTGGTCGACGGCGGCTACTACCACGACCAGCGGCCCCGGCGGCCGCTGCCGAAGGCGGCCGACCCGGCGCTCGCCGCCCGGCTCTGGACCGCCAGCGCGCAGGCCGTCGGCCTCGACGGCTGAGGCGTTTTCCGCTGTCGCGCCGGCCCGGTCCGCGGGGATACTGCGCCGCATGACCGAGGACGAGGCAACCCTGCATGTCGGTGGCACGGACGACGATCTGGCCGCCCGGGTCGAACGGGAACTCACCGCGTACAACAACGCGGCCACCGGCGCCGACGACGAGGCCGACATCTCGATCCGGGTCACCGGCGCGGACGGCGAGTTGATCGGCGGGCTGACCGGCTGGACCTGGGGCGGCCGGGCCGGGATCAACACCATGTGGGTACGCGCCGACCAGCGGCACCGCGGCTGGGGCGGACGCATGCTGCGGGCCGCCGAGGCGGAGGCCCGCCGGCGGGGCTGCACCGAGATCTCGGTGGCGTCGTTCTCGTTCCAGGCGCCGGCGTTCTACCGAAGGCACGGCTACACCGACACCGGGATCCGGGACGGCATCCCGGGCGGACACGTCGACCACCAGTTCTGGAAACCGCTGGCCGACGACCCGGCGGGCGTGCTCCGGGTGGTCGCCCTGGTCGACCTGGGCACCGACGCCGAGGCCGGCCGGCGGTACGAGGATGCGGTGCTCGCCCTGCTCGGGCGGCACGGCGGACGGCTGGAACGGCGGCTGCGGAACGGGGACGGGCGGACCGAGGTGCACGTGATCCGGTTCGCCGCCCGGGCCGGCTACGACGGGTTCCTGGCCGACCCGGAACGGGCCGCGCTCCGCGCCGAGCTGGGCGACGCCGCCCCCACCGGTCAGGTGCTCGAGGTCCAGGACGTGTGAGCCCTACTCGGCGACGTGAACCGGGACGCTGGTGACCACCACGCCGGGCAGGGCCCGCAGGGCGGCGCGCAGCCGTAGCTCGGCGCGGCTGTGCAGCAGCCGGTGCCAGCGGTGGCGAAGCACCACCTCCGGCACGATCACGGTCAGGGTCAGCTCCGGCCGGGTGGCGTGCAGCGCCTCCAGGTAGTGCGCGAGCGGCCCGATCACCGCCCGGTACGGCGACACGATCGTCTCCAGCCGCAGGTGGTCGCCCCAGGCCCGCCACTGGTCACGGAACCGGTCCGCCTCGGCGTCCTCGGGGGCGATGTGCACGGCCAGCGTCGGCTGGCCCAGCGACGCCGCGTACGCCATGGCACGCAGCGACGCCCGGTTCAGCCGGGCCACCGGCACCACCACGAGATGGCGTACCTCCTGGGGCAGCCGCTCGCCCTCGGCCGACCCGCCGGGTCCCCGCGGCGCGTTACCTGACGTGGGCCCGGGGGACGGCGGTGGGTGCAGCGTCAGGTTGTCGTCCAGCCGGGCGTAGTGGCGGTGGATCCCGCGGCTGAGCAGCACCAGGGTGGGTACCGCGATCACCACCAGCCAGGCACCCTGGGCGAACTTGCCGATCGCGGCGGTCACCAGCACCAGCCCGGAGAGGGTGGCGCCGACCGCGTTGAGCACCAGTCGGCGTCGCCAGCCCCGGTCCCGGTGCCGGCGCCAGTGCACGACCATGCCGGCCTGCGACAGCGTGAAGGCGAGGAACACGCCGACGGCGTAGAGCGGGATCAGCGACGCGGTGTGCCCGCGGAAGGCGACGAAGATGAGCGCCGCGGCGACGGCGAGCGCGACCAGGCCGTTGTTGAACGACAGCCGGTCCCCCAGGTGCAGGAACCGCCGGGGGGCGTGGCCGTTGCGGGCCATGAAGAAGAGCAGCCGGGGAAAGTCGTTGAACGCGGTGTTCGCCGCCAGCAACAGGATCAGCGCGGTGGCGGCCTGGAGGAACGCGTACCAGGGCCCGGTGGGGAAGGTGAGCCGGCCGAGCTGGGACAGGATCGTCTGGTCCGGCCGGGGCACCAGGCCGTTCAGGTGGATCAGGCCGATCAGCCCGGCGAAGAGCACCACCAGCATGGTGACCATCCAGCCGAGCGTGGTGCGGGCGTTGCGCCACTCCCTGGGCCGGAACGCCGGGATCGCGTTCGACACCGCCTCGATGCCGGTCATCGACACCGCCCCCGAGGAGAACGCCCGCAGCACCAGCAGCAGGCCCAGCCCCTCCGCCGCCGGCACGGGCGGCGGCGGCACCGGCGCGAAACCCCGGGCCGCCGCGCGCGCGTAGCCGACCACCAGCACGGCCAGGACCGCGGCCACGAAGGCGTACGTGGGCAGCACGAAGATGTTTCCGGCGGTACGCACCCCGCGCAGGTTCCCGGCGAGCAGCACGGCGATCACCAACACCCCGAGCGGCACGGTGAACGGGGTGAGCCCGGGCATCGCCGAGGTGATCGCGCTCACCCCCGCCGCGATCGACACCGACACGGTGAGCACGTAGTCGAGCATCAGCCCGGCCGCGGCGGTGAGTCCCGCCGTCGTCCCGAGGTTGTCACCGGCCACGATGTACGACCCGGCGCCGTGCGGGTAAGCGGGGATGGTCTGCCGGTACGACAGCCCCACCGCGATCATCAGCACCACCAGCGCCGCGGCCAGCGGAAGGGAGAGCCCGAGCGCGCCGCTGCCGGCGAGCACCAGCACGACCAGCATCGCCTCCGGCCCGTACGCCACCGAGCTGAGCAGGTCGGAGGAGAGGATCGGCAGCGCGACCAGCTTCCGCATCCGCTCGTACAGCACGGCGGAGCTGGACAGCGGCGGGCCGAAGAGCGTCCGGCGCAGCCGGGTGAGCACCCGCCCGGTCCGGGAGCCCGGCTCGTGGGCCGGCCCGGTGGCGCACAGCTCGTCCGGTTCCTCGACGGTGAACATGCTGATCGGGGCCAGCCGCCCGAACCGGCTCGGCGCCGGACCGGGCCGGTTACGGCCCAGGGTCGGGTCGACGGGCAGTTCGTCGGCGTGCCGAGGGGTGCGCCAGCGCTCCCCGATCCGGCCCAATGCCGCCTGCTCCTCGGGGTCCAACGGCGGGAACTCGGCCGAGGGGGTGACGAGAGTGCCCCGATCGGGCTCGTCACCCTGCCGCTCCGTCTGCGCCCCCACCCTCCGCACTTTCATCGAAAGCGGCGGCTCGGGGGGCGGAATCGCCACACTCCCCGGGAAAGTGTGGCCGCCGTGTCCCGGGCGGCCGGGGTCAGTCGGTGAGCGGGGCGGCGTCGGCGGGGACCGGAACCGGCTCGGCGCGGCGGCCGGCGCGGGCGCCGCCGAGCACGACCACGGCCACGCCGGCCAGCAGCAGCGCGAGTCCCGGCAGGGCGAGCGGGCGGGGCAGTTGGCCCAGCCAGGCCCAGGCGATCAGGGCCGCGCCGGGCGCCTCCAGCAGGATCAGCACGCTGACCGTGGTGGCGGAGACCCGGTGCAGGGCGTAGTTGAACATCGAGTGACCGAGCAGTTGGGCGCCGGCCACCAGGCCGAGGATCGCCAGCCAGGTGCCCGCCGGGTAGCCGTGCAGGCGTACCCCGCCGAGCAGGCAGACCACCAGCAGGACGGCCGAACAGACCCCGTAGCAGATGGTGGTGTAGGTGGTGTTGCTGATGGTGGCCCGGGCGCGCTCGCCGAAGGCGGTGTAGACCGCGGCGAACATGCCGCCGGTCACGGCGAGCAGGTCACCGGCGAAGGCGCGGCCGGAGACGGCGAAGTCGGCGCCGGTGGCCAGCACCGCGCCGAGCACCGCCACGGCGATCCCGGCCCACACCGCCCACGGCAGCCGGCGGCCCTGCCACCGGGCGATCAGCCCCTGCCACACCGGCTGGGTGGCGCCCAGCGCGGTGGCGGCGGCGACCGTGGTGAGCTGCGCGCTCGGCATCCAGGTGGCGAAGTGGGCGGCCAGCGCCACCCCGGAGAGCACGCAGTAGAGCCCCTCGCGCCGGCCGGCGCCCACGGTCAGCGCCCGGAACTCGGCCCGCCGCCGGGCCAGCGAGACCGGACCGAGCACGGCGACCGACAGCAGGTTCCGCCAGCAGGCGATGGCGAGGGCCGGCGCGGCGGCGAACGCGACCAGTGGGGCGGACGACGAGACGGCGGCGACGGCCAGCGCGAGCGCGCCGAGAGTCAGCGCATCGGGTGGAGGGCGGTGCGGAGCGGACGACACGGAGAGCAATCCTCACACGAACAGGGGACACCACGGACGGTCAGCACTCCGTTACGATCATGCGCGTCCCGGCGACACCCCCTCGACGTCCGGAGGCACTCCCCCATGCCCAGCTACCAGGCGGTGCTGTTCGACTTCTTCGGCACCCTGACCCGCTGCGTCCAGCGTGGTTCCGCCCACCAGGCCACCGCCGAGCTGCTCGGCTGTCCGGCCGACACCCTGGTCGAGGTGCTCGACCGCACCTACTATCAGCGCGCCAGCGGCCAGTTCGGCAACGCCGAGGCGACCCTGCGCTGGGTCTGCGACCAGGCCGGTGTCCACCCATCCGACCTGGCGGTACGCGCCGCCGTCGCCTCCCGCCACCGGGCGATCCGCGCCGACACCCGGCTGCGGGACGAGGCGGTCCCGGTGCTGGCCGCGCTACGTGAACGGGGCGTACGCACCGGGCTGATCAGCGACTGCACCCACGAGCTGCCCGCGTTCCTGCCGCAGCTCGCGGTCGCGCCGCTGCTCGACGTACGGGTCTTCTCGGTGCAGGTCGGGTGCTGCAAGCCGGACCCGGCGCTCTACCTGGCCGCCTGCCACCGGCTCGACCTCGCCCCGGCCGACTGCCTCTACGTGGGCGACGGAGGCAGCCAGGAACTCACCGGCGCGGGGCGGGCCGGCATGACGGCGGTCCGGCTGGCCGCCCCGGACCTGGCCGGGCACATGGTCTTCAACGCCGACCGGTGCTGGGACGGCCCGGTGCTGACCTCGCTGACCGAGGTGCTCGACCTGCTCGACCCGGTCCCCTGCGCCGTTACGGTCTGAGCTTCAGCGGCGACGCACCTTGTGCAGCCGAAACGGCTTGCGGGTGGCCCGGACCACGGGGGCCTCCCGGGGCGGCTCGGCCAGCGACTCGGCCGACAGGTCGGCACCCGCCACCGGGGTGCCCGCCGGGGCCAACCGGTTCAGCGCGCAGCCCTCGGTGGCCCAGCGTCCGATCAGGTCGGCGGTGGGGCCGGAGGCGTTGAGCCGCTTCGCCGCGACCAGCGGTGCGGCGGCCTCCCACTCCTCGGTACCCGGTTGCAGCCGGGTGACCCGGGCCGGCCAGGTGACGATCCGGCCCCCGTGGTCGCCGCGCAGGGTCACCTGCGCCGCGTCGGCGTCGGCCAGCCCGGGAGCGGACTGCTCGCCGGGGCCGCTGACCACGAGCAGCGTCCCCTCCACCGGCAGGCACCAGAGCGCCACCGCCGGCCCCTTCCCGACGCTCACCCAGCAGACGGCCGCCTTCTTCACCGCCTCGTCGACCAGCGGCGTCACCTCGCGGCTGTCCAACTCGTCCGTCACACCGGCATCCTCTCGTACGCGCGCCCGTCGGCGGTGGGCGCTGGTCAGCCCACGAAGGGCGGGACGGCGATCTCGCCGCGAGCCACCGGCATCACCTGGCCGGAGACCGTCGCGCCCACGGCCACTCCACCGGCCGCGGTCACCGTGCAGGCCAGCGCGGACGGGCGATTGATCTCGATGCCCTGGCGGACCGCGTACGCCGAGCGCCCCTCGCCGGGCAGCAGCCCGCTGGCGACCAGCCAGACCCCGAGGCCCAGCGCGGCCGAACCGGTGGCCGGGTCCTCCGGCACGCCGAGCCCTGGCACGAACACCCGCGCGTGCGCGGTCTGCGTGGCCGGGTCCCAGGAGAAGACGCTCACGTGCTCCACGCCGTACCGCTCCGCCGCCGGCGGGTTCAGCTTGGCCCGGGCCACCACGTCGGGGCGTACCGGAAGGTAGGGGAACTCCAGGCCGCAGCCGGCCACCCGCGGTGCCGGGCCGGCGTGGTCGGCGGCGGTGAGGCCGACCATCTCCAGCAGCGGCTCCGGGTCGAGCTCGGGGCCGAGGGTGGGCGTGCCGCCGGTGAGGGTCGCGCCCGTCGCGGTCACCTCGATCGGCAGCACCCCGGCACCGCACTCCTGGCTGACCTGGCCCGCGTCGAACATGCCACGTCGGCTCGCGGTCACCGCCGCGCCCACGCTCGGGTGGCCGGCGAACGGCAGCTCCTCGGCCGGGGTGAAGATCCGCGCCCGGTACGTCGCCCCGACCTGTGTCGGCGGCAGCACGAACACCGTCTCCGACAGGTTGAACTCCAGCGCGAGCGCCTGCATCTGTTCGGTGGCCAGCCCTTCCGCGCCGAACACCACGGCCAGCGGGTTGCCGGCGAACGGGCGGTCGGTGAAGACGTCCACGATCTCGTAGGCCAAGGTCGACATGTTGATAAACACTAGGCCCTTAGGCTGGTGCTGTGAGCACGCCGAACCGGGTCTACCTCGCTCGACTCGCCGGAGTCGCCGTCTTCGACCCGAACGGCGACCAGGTGGGCCGGGTCCGCGACGCGGTCGCCCGGCTGCGGCCGAGCCCGCAGTCGCCCGAGGTGGTGGGTCTGGTCGCCGAGATGCCGATGCGCCGGCGCATCTTCCTCTCCATCAACCGGATCACCTCCATCGACCCGGACGCCGTCGTCCTGGGCAGCGGCACCCTCAATCTGCGCCGCTTCGAGAAGCGCCCCAACGAGCTGCTGGTGCTGCAGGAGCTGCTGGACCGGCGGGTGCAGTTGGAGAACGGGCAGCCCGGCACGGTGGTCGACGTGGCGATGGAACGCAGCCGCGGCGGCGAGTGGCCGCTGACCCGGGTGGCCGTCCGCGAGCAGACCGGCCGGCTCACCCGCCGCGGTCACCTCCAGCAGGCCGAGTGGGACCGGGTACGCGGCCTCGGCGGGGTGGGCGACACCCGCGGTACGGCCAACCTCCTCGCCGTCCTGGAGGACATGCGCCCCGCCGACCTGGCCAACGCGTTGCAGGACCTGCCCGACGCCCGACGCAACGAGGTGGCGGCCGCGCTGGACGACGAGCGCCTCGCCGACGTGCTCAGCGAGCTGCCGGAGCACGACCAGGTGGAGATCCTGGCCGCACTGGACCGGGAACGCGCCGCCGACGTGCTCGAGGAGATGGAGCCGGACGACGCCGCCGACCTGCTCAACGAGCTGCCGCCGCCGGAGCAGGACGTGCTGCTGGACCTGATGGAGCCGGACGAGGCCGACCCGGTACGCCAGCTGCTGCGCTACGCCTCGGGCACCGCGGGCAGCGTGATGACCTCCGAGCCGGTAATCCTGCCCCCGGACGCCACGGTGGCCGAGGCGCTCGCCCGGATCCGGGAGCCGCAGCTCTCCCCCGCCGTGGCCGCCCAGGTCTTCGTGACCCGCGCCCCGATGACCACCCCCACCGGCCGCTACCTGGGCATGGTCCACTTCCAGCGGCTGCTCCGGGAGCCCCCGGCCGACCTGCTCGGCGGGGTGGTGGTCAACGACATCGACCCGCTGCGACCGACCACCCCGCTGCCGGAGATCACCCGCCGGATGGCCACCTACGACCTGGTCGCCATGCCGGTGGTGGACCGCAACAACCGGCTCGTCGGGGCGGTGACCGTGGACGACGTGCTGGACCACTCGCTGCCCCGCGACTGGCGCAACCGGGACGTCGTACCGGCCCCGGCCGCCGCCGAGGCGGAGACCCTGGACGGTGGCGATGGCTGACCAGCGACGGGCCGAGCGACTGGACCAGCCACGCGAACCCCGGGGCGTCCGGCTGCCCCGGGTCGACCAGGAGACCTTCGGCCGGTGGTCCGAGGGGATCGCCCGCGGCATGGGCACGGCCAACTTCATCGTCTACATGACGCTGGTCATCGGCGCGTGGTTCGCCTGGAACACCCTCGCTCCGCCGAGTTGGCGCTTCGACCCGTACACCTTCACCTTCCTCACCCTGCTCCTGTCCATCCAGGCCTCGTACGCGGCCCCGCTGATCCTGCTGGCCCAGAACCGGCAGTCGGACCGGGACCGGATCGCGCTGGAGGAGGACCGGCGGCGCGCCACCATGCAGAAGGCCGAGACGGAATACCTGGCCCGGGAGATCGCCGCGCTGCGGATCGCCGTGGGCGAGGTGGCCACCCGGGACTTCGTCCGCTCGGAGCTGGCCCGGCTGGCCGAGGAGCTGGACGAGGCGGCGCAGCGGCGGCAGCGGCGGGAGCGCCGGCCGCCGGCCCGGGAACCCCGGCGGCACAGTGGCGAGCCACTCGACGAGCCGCAGGACGAACTGGACGGCGACTACGCCCGGGACCGGCGCCCGGAGGGCTGAGCCGGGCGGTGACCGGCACCGCCGCCCAGGCCGCCGGCAGCCGCCGGAAAGTATTGAACGCCGCGCGCCTCAAGGGGCCAGGCGAGCGACGTTCGTCTCGATCGTCCCACTTCGCGGCACGGCCCGTCCACCCCTCGGTCGCGTCATCGATTCGCTCACACCGGCCCCCGCCAACGGCGGACGCCAATGACCAGCGACGTAGCATTGCGGGCATGTCAGCACCCGTCAGCACCGTCTCCGACGCGATCCAGGCCGCCCTGGCCACCGTCAACGACCCGGAGATTCGTCGGCCCATCACCGAGCTCGGCATGGTCCGTTCCGCCGAGGTCGGCGACGACGGCGTCGTCCGGGTCGAGCTGCTGCTCACCGTGGCCGGCTGCCCGCTGAAGGACAAGCTGCGTACCGACATCACCGCGGCCGTCGGCGGGGTGCCCGGCGTGACCGGCGTCGAGATCGACTTCGGCGTGATGAGCTCGGAACAGCGCCAGGAGCTCCAGTCGAAGCTGCGCGGGGGCGGCGGCCAGGAACCGGTCATCCCGTTCGCCCAGCCCGGCTCCCGCACCCGGGTGTACGCCGTCGCCAGCGGCAAGGGCGGCGTCGGCAAGTCCAGCGTCACGGTCAACCTGGCCGCCGCGCTGGCCGCCCGTGGCCTCTCGGTCGGCGTGGTGGACGCCGACATCTACGGCCACTCGGTGCCCCGGATGCTCGGCGCCGAGGGCGCCCCGACCCGGGTCGAGGACATGATCATGCCGCCGCAGTCGCACGGCGTGAAGGTCATCTCGATCGGCATGTTCACCCCGGGCAACACGGCCGTCGTCTGGCGCGGTCCGATGCTGCACCGGGCGCTGCAGCAGTTCCTCGCCGACGTCTACTGGGGTGACCTGGACGTGCTCCTGCTGGACCTGCCCCCGGGCACCGGCGACATCGCGATCTCGGTGGCCCAGCTGCTGCCGAACGCGGAGATCCTGGTCGTCACCACCCCGCAGACCGCCGCCGCCGAGGTGGCCGAGCGGGCCGGCGCCATCGCGCTGCAGACCCACCAGCGGGTGGTCGGCGTCATCGAGAACATGTCCTGGCTGGAGCTGCCGGACGGGTCCCGGATGGAGGTCTTCGGGGCCGGCGGCGGCGAGGCGGTCGCCGAGTCGCTGACCCGGACCATCGGCGCGCAGGTGCCGGTGTTGGGGCAGATCCCGCTGGACACCCGGGTCCGCGAGGGCGGCGACGCCGGCACCCCGATCGTGCTGGCCCAGCCGGACGCACCGGCCGCCAAGGCGATCCTGCAGGTCGCCGACCGGCTGGCCGTCCGCCGCGAGTCCCTGCTCGGCAAGCCCCTGGGCCTCAAGCCCGCCGGCCGCTGACCCCCTGGCCCACTGACCTCCCTGACCCACCTCACCGACCCTCCCCGGCCTCCCGCCCGGGAGGGTCGCTGAGGTTCCGGCCCGCCTCGTTGATCATGGGGTTTGCGACACGCCGATCCGTGCGCCGCCAACCTCATGATCAACGGCGCCGGAAGGCGGGAAGCCCTGGGGCGGGCGGGTCAGGTGGCGTCGTCGTAGCTGGCGCGGGGGGCCGGGGCGGGGGCCGTGCCGCCGGTGGCGGTGATCGGACGGCTGTTGTTCCGCACGTCGGCCGCCTTCGCGACCTCCTTCAGGTCGTCGTGCACGCCGCTGACGTCCGCGCGCAGGCCGTCGTACATGCTCTGCAGCGGCTTCCGGATGGCCTGCTCGTCCTCCTCGCTGAGCAGGTGCTTCCGGATGAACGCCTTCGGGTGCAGGTCCTCCAGCTGGATGTCGGTGCCCAGCTCACGGCTCAGGTCGCCGGTGGCGTTCCGGGCCATGGCGCGCAGGTTACGGACCATCCGGAGCCCGTCGTTGATCACGGTGGGCAGCCGGTCGCCGAAGATCAGCAGCGCCAGGAGCAGCAGGGCGCCGATCTCCCACCAGTTCAGGTTCTCGAACACTCCGGCCTCCTCGTCCGCGTCCATGGCAAGACTACGCACGTCACCGGGCTGTCCGGGAGGGGGAGAGGGGTGCTCACTTCGCGTCTGCGGCCAGCGTTACCGAAGCGTTCTGCCGGCTTGTACCCCGCCGATACTCCACCGTCACCACCGATCCGGGGGCGTACTTGCGGACGAGTGCCACCAGATCGGTCGGGTCGGTCATCGGATGCCGGTTGAGCCGGAGCACCACGTCCCCGGCACGCAGCCCGGCCGCCGCCGCCGGCCCGGACGGCTCGACCGCGTTGAGACGTACGCCACCGCCGGACACGCCGGTGCCGCCCACCTGGGCGCCGATCACCGTGCGCCGAGCCTTGCCGGTGCCGATGATGTCCTGGGTGATCCGCTTCGCCTGGTTGATCGGAATGGCGAAGGCGAGCCCGATGTTGCCGGCCTCCTGCCCGTCAGCGACCAGCGACTTGATGGTCGAGTTCACCCCGACCACCCGGCCGCCGGAGTCGACCAGCGGGCCGCCGGAGTTGCCGTGGTTGACCGCCGCGTCGGTCTGGATCGCCGCGTAGTAGCGCGTCGGGCCGCCCGGCTCGCCGGCCTGCATGGTCCGGTCCACCGCGCTGACGATGCCGGCGGTGACCGTGTTGGCGAGCGAGAGCGGCGAGCCGATGGCGAGCACCGGATCCCCGACGGCGAGCGCGTCCGAGTCGCCGAACTCCACCGGCCGCAACCCGGTACGCGTCACCTTGATCACGGCGATGTCCGACTCCGGATCCTGCCCGACGACCGTGGCCGCCGCGGAGCTGCCGTCGTGGAAGATCACCGTGGCCTTGCCGGGGCCGCCGGCGACGACGTGGTCGTTGGTGATGATGTGCCCCTCGGCGCTGACCACGAAGCCGGAGCCCTCGCTGGTGCCGCCCAGGCTGGCCACCCGGATGGTCACCACGCTGGGCAGCACCTTCTCGGCGACGCCGGCCAGGGACTCGGGCTTGCGCTGGGCGAGCGCCGGAGCCGACGGGGACGGCGCGCCGAGGGTCGTCACCGCACTGCCGCGCAGGACGGCGTACGTCAGGGCACTGCCGAGCGAGCCGGCCAGCAGGGCGGTGATGAGCGAGACGAGCACCACCTGCCGCAGCTTCGGCCGGCCCGGCGCGTCCGGGTCGGTCACCGGCTCCGGTTCGCCGGCGCCGACCGGGGCGGCGGGGACCACCACCGCGGCGGGTGCGTACGGGTCGCGCCACGGATCGGCGAGTGCGTCGGACCACCAGGGCGACGTCGTGCCGCCCCCGGCGCCCTGAAGGCCCTGCGGCCAGCTCCCGGGGAACGTGCCGTCCCCGGCGCCGTATGTGCCCTGGGGGCGCTGCGGCGGACTCCCGGGGGTCGTGCCACCCCCGGCGCCCGGTATGCCCGGGGGCGGACTCCCGGGCACCGGCCCTCCCGCCGGTGCCGGTGTCCCGCCGGGCTGGCGCCAGTCCCAGCCGTCGGTCACGTCGGTGCCTCCCAGTCCGTCCCGCACGTCCCGTCGCGCGGGGCCGGCGAAGCCGGCCGTGCCGCACGGGACACCGTCCAGGATTGCACGAATGCCCCGAACGGAGTCAGGGGTTGCCCGGCCGTGATCGTCGCGCGGCACACTCGCGGCTGCGCGCCTTGGATCGCGCCTCTAGGCTCATAGCGCAAACCGACCCCTCGCACCACTCCCGCCGCCCGGAGGTGTCCCATCGCCACGGTCGCCAGCTCCGGCAACGCGACGGCCCAGGCGCTCCAGTTCGCCGAGTCGTACGTCACTGAGGATCTCGTGCTGCGGACGGCCCGCAGTCTCGCCCACGAGGTGGGCGTGGAGGCGGTGACGCCGGGGGCCGGGGCCGCGCTGCGACTGCTCGCCGCCGCCGGCAACGCCCGGGCGGTGGTGGAGATCGGCACCGGCACCGGGGTCAGCGGCGTCTGGCTGCTGCGCGGCATGCGGCCCGACGGGGTGCTCACCACCATCGACCTGGAGGTGGAGCACCAGCGGATCGCCCGGCGGCTCTTCGTGGAGGCGGGCTTTCCGTCCGGGCGTACCCGGATCATCACCGGCCGGGCCCTCGACGTGCTGCCGCGGCTCGCGGACGGCGCCTACGACCTGGTCTTCGTGGACGCGGAGGCGACCGGCTTCACCGCCTGTGTGGACGCCGCGCTGCGGCTGCTGCGGCCCGGCGGGGTGCTCGCGCTCAACGGCACCCTCGCCGGTGGCCGGATCGGCGATCCCGCCGCCCGGGACGTGGAGACGGTCACCGTCCGGGAGACCATCAAGGCGATCCGGGAGTCGGAGCACTGGATCCCCGCGCTGCTGCCGGTCGGCCACGGCCTGCTCGTCGCCGTGAAGGCCTGATTCGCCGGGCGGCCGCCCGCCGTCAGCTCAGGGTCGCCAGCCAGCGCAGCAGCCCGCGTACGCCCCAGCCGGTGGCGCCCCGGGTCAGCTCGCCGTGCACGTCCTCCGACCAGGAGGGGGCGGACATGTCCACGTGCACCCAGCGGTCCCGCAGGTCGCCGGTGAACTCGCGCAGGAACAGGGCAGCGGTGATGGACTTGGCCGGGTCCGGGGAGCTGTGCAGGTCGGCCACGTCGCTGCCCAGGTATTCGACGTAGTCGGTGGGCAGCGGCATCCGCCAGGCGCGCTCGCCGGCCGCCTCGATCGCGGCCAGCAGGTCGGCGGCGAGCTGATCGTTCTCGCTGTAGAGGGCGCCGTGCCGCTTGCCGAGCGCCACCGCGTTCGCGCCGGTCAGGGTGGCCAGGTCGACCAGCAGGTCGGGGCGGAGCTCGCGCTCCGCGTACGCCAACGCGTCGGCCAGCACCAGCCGGCCTTCGGCGTCGGAGTTGGTGCTCTCGCTGGTCAGGCCGCCGTAGTGGCGGATGATGTCGCCGGGGCGGAACGCCGAGCCACTGACCATGTTCTCGGCGAGCGGCGCGAGTGTGGTGATCCGCACCGGTAGCCGCAGCGCGGCGGCGCCCAGGGTCGCGGCGACCACCGCGGCGGCGCCCGCCATGTCCTTGCGCATCAGCTTCATGGCCGGCACCGGCTTGATCGAGATGCCACCGGTGTCGAAGGTGATCCCCTTGCCGACCAGCACCACGTGGGTACGCGCGTCCGCCGGCCGCCAGTCCAGCTCGACCAGGCGGGGGCCGCTGGCCGAGCCACCGCCGACGGCGAGGATGCCGCCGAAGCCCTCCGCCGCCAACTCCTCCGGACCGCGTACCCGCAGGTTCAGGTCGGGGCGGTCGGTCGCCGCGGCCGCGACCTGAGCGGCGAACCAGCCCGGGTTCTTGGTCGAGGAGGGGGTGTTGGTCAGGTCGCGGGCCAGCCGGGTCATCTCGGCGGTGGTCCGGGCGGCCGCCAGGGTCGGGGCGAGCGTGTCCGGGTCGGGCACCACGACGTCCACCTCGGCCAGCGCGGGCGCCCCGCCGGCCTCGGTCAGCCGGAACCGGTAGGAGCCCAGCAGCAGCCCCTCGACCAGGCCGCGGAGCGCCTCCGCCGCGTCCGCCGGGAGGGCCACCGTGACGTACGTCTCATCCTTGGCGGCGCGGGCCAGCGCCGCGCCCGCGCTCCGCCAGCCGTGCTCGTCGCCGTCGCCGATGCCGAGCAGCACCAGGCGCGCGGGCGTGCCGCCCGGGCGCAGGTGCTCCCGGACCTCACCCGCGGCACCGGTCAGCCGGGCGGCGGGGAGCAGCGCGGTCGCCTCGGCCCGGACGTCGTCGCCGGGCGGCGAGGCGGTGGGGACCAGCGCGGGCGGGCGGTCCGGCCCAACGGGACGAACGGGCAGGACGAGGGTGTCGAGCCGCTCGGGCTCGCGCACCAGACGAATGGCCAGCACGCTGGACCGCACCTCCGAAAAGTTCTCAAAACGGGATAACTCGCCGAAGCGAGCCGACGAAGGCCCTGAGCCACCGGCGGTGCCGGTGGCTCAGGGTAGGACGAACCGTTCGCGCGACCCGGGCCGCGCGGACCGCTCCTCGCTCAGCCGGCGGCCGCCTTCAGCGCGTCACCCAGCGCGGTGGCCTCGTCGGGAGTCATCTCGACGACGAGCCGGCCACCACCCTCCAGCGGGACCCGCATGACGATGCCCCGGCCCTCCTTGGTGACTTCCAGCGGACCGTCGCCCGTCCGCGGCTTCATCGCCGCCATGTTGTCTCCCCTCAGACCTACACCAGGGTCGGTGGGTTGCCCCACAGCCACTTCGCCATAACCACCCGCAACCATCGCGGGGGCGTCGACCAACGATTTTCCCTGATGAACACCGCCGGACCCAAACCGAAGCAGCATTGATGTAACAGCATCTAGCTTATCTTGGATAGGCCTGTCACAATGTGCGGTCATGCAGGCACGGTCGGCACTCTTCGACCTGTACGGCGACCACCTCCGGGCGAGGGGTGGGCGCGCACCGGTCGCCGCCCTGGTCAAGCTGCTGGCGCCGCTCGGGATCGCCCCTCCGGCCGTCCGCACCGCGGTCTCCCGGATGGTCCGCCAGGGCTGGCTCGAACCGCTCCGGCTCGCCACCGGACCCGGTTATGCGATCACGCCGAAAGCGGCCCGGCGACTCGACGAGGCGGCCTCCCGGATCTACCGCACCGGCCGGCACAGCTGGGACGGGCGGTTCGACATGCTGGTGCTGGAGGCGCCGACGTCCCGGCGGGACCGGCAACGGCTCGCCGCCAACCTGACCTTCCTCGGCTACGGCACCCTCGACGACTGCACCTGGGTGGCGACCCGCCCCGGTGAGGACGTCGACGTCCTGCTCGCCGAGGCGGGCGTGCACTACGAGCGGTTCACCGCCGCCCACGCCGCCGGCAACCCCGGCGCGATGGGGGTGGTCCGCCGGGCCTGGGACCTGGCCGAGATCGGCCGGGCGTACGAGCGGTTCGTGGCGGAGCAGAAACCCCTGCTGTCCGGCGTCACCGTGCGCAGCAGCGACGAGGAGGCGTACGCGGCCCGGTTCCGGCTCGTGCACGCGTGGCGTACCTTCCTCTTCCGGGATCCGCAGCTGCCCCCGGCGCTGCTTCCCGAGCGCTGGCCGGGCACCAACGCGGCCGGTTTCTTCGACCGGCACGCGGCCCGGCTCCGGCCGGCCGCCGACCGGTACGTCGAGCACTGCCTCGACGCCAGCAACCGCCTCGCCCGACAGAAGGGTCGTTAGAACGTGACCGAGCCGCTGCTCGTCGACCGCACCGACGCCGTCGTCACCCTGACGCTGAACCGCCCGAACGCGATGAACTCGCTGGACGTGTCGCTCAAGGAGGCGCTCCGCGACACCCTCGCCGAGCTGGAGACCGACCGGTCCTGCCGGGCGGTCGTGCTGGCCGGGGCGGGCGGCTCGTTCAGCGCCGGGCAGGACCTGCGGGAGCACGTGCAGACCCTCGAATCCGCCGACACCGACCAACTGGCCACCGTGCGGGCCCACTACAACCCGATCGCCGCCCGGCTGGCCAACCTGCCCAAGCCGGTGGTCGCCGCGGTCCGGGGCATGGCCGCCGGGGCCGGCGCCTCGCTGGCATTCCTCGCCGACTTCCGGATCGGCGGGCCGAAGACGAAGTTCCTGATGGCCTTCGCCGGAGTCGGGCTCGCCGCCGACACCGGCGCCTCCTGGACGCTGCCCCGGCTCGTCGGACACGCCAAGGCCGTCGAGTTGCTGATGCTCGCCGAGCCGGTGGGCGCCGAGGAGGCGGGCCGGCTGGGCCTGCTCACCCGCCTGGTGGACGACGACGAGCAGGTGCTGCCGGCCGCGCAGGAGCTGGCCACCCGGCTCGCCGCCGGCCCGACCGTCGCGTACGGGGCGATCAAGCGCCAGCTCTCCATCGCCGACGCCGGCACCCTCGCCGACGCCCTCGCGGCCGAGGCGCAGGCGCAGTCGATCTGCGGCGCCACCGCCGACCACAAGGCGGCCACCCTGGCGTTCGTCAACAAGCAGAAGCCCACCTTCGCAGGCCACTGACCCCACCGGGGCTTCCCCGCGCGCCGCCCTGGCGACGGTCAGTCGTCCTCTTCGGGATCCTGGTTGGCCGCCACGCCGAGCACGTACGCCTGCATGGCCAGCTCGTCGCCGGTCGGCGAGACGAAGGCGGGCAGCTCGCGGGGGCCCAGTTCCTGCACGTACGACCAGAAGAGCCGGACCGCCTCGGCGGGCGAGGCCGCCTCGATCGGCAGGTCGAGGCTGACCAGCCAGGACCGCCGGGCGGGCGGCGGGCCGAGCAAGGCGGCCAGCTGCCCCCAGGCCGCCAGGTCCAGCCCGGTCACCGGCCCGTCGAGGGCCACGTCGGCCACCGGCACCGGCTCGTCGAGCACCCGCCGGGTGTACGTCACGACGAGCTCCCCCGGGCCGGCCTCGGACTGCGGGTCGTCCGGGTCCTCCCGGGTCTCCGCGGTGGCCAGGGCGACCCGGCCGAGCGCCACCAGCCGCAGCGGCTCGTCGACCAGCACGGCGACTGGGTCACCGGGCCGGGGCCGGGCGACGCCGTCCAGCCCGGTGAGCTCCAGGGTGTCGTGGTGCACCAGCCGCTCGGCCTCGTACCGCTCGGCGGGCAGCAGCACCGCCCAGGCGCCGGACGCGGTGCTCTCGGTCGTCCCGCTCGTACGGAGCTCGGTGTCGGTCATGGCGTCAATCCCATCACGCCGGGACGGTGCTGGCCCCGGCACGTCCGCCGGGCGCCGCCGGCGTCACGTCCCGACCGCGTCGAGGGTGACGTGGCAGCCGGCGAGATGGTCGTCCACCATGCCGGTGGCCTGCATCAGCGCATACGCGGTGGTGGGGCCGACGAAGCGGAAGCCCTGCTTCTTGAGCGCCTTGGCCAGCGCGGTCGACTCCGGGGTGAGCGCCGGCACCTCGGTGAACGACCGGGGCCGGGCCGGCCGGGGCGGCGGCGCGTAGGACCAGAGCAGCGCGGACAGGCCGCCAGGCAGCTCCAGGGCGGCCCGGGCGTTGGCGACGGCGGCTTCGATCTTGGCCCGGTTGCGGACGATCCCGGCGTCGGCCAGCAGCCGGGCCACGTCGGCCTCGCCGTAGCCGGCGACCTTCTCGATCCGGAACTCGTCGAAGGCGAGCCGGAACGCCGGCCGCTTGCGCAGGATGGTCAGCCAGGACAGCCCGGACTGGAACGCCTCCAGGGTCAGCCGCTCGTAGAGCGCGTCGTCGCCACGGAGCGGCCGGCCCCACTCCCCGTCGTGGTAGACGGCGTAGTCCGGCGTGCTCGCTCCCCAGGCGCAGCGGTGCAGCCCGTCGGCGCCGATCACCAGGTCAGTCACGGCGTCAAGGCTAGGCCGACCCACCGACAACGAGCGACGACGGCCCCCCGCAGGCTCAGGGCAGCCGGCCCTGCTCGACCAGCCGGGCGAACTTCTTCAGCGCCTGGGTGAGGCTGAATTTTGAGCCGGGCCAGAGCACCGGCCAGGCCACCCGGCCAGCGGTCCCGCCGGGCAGGTGGAACCACTCGTGCCAGACCACCTGGGTCCGGTCCCGCTCCACCGGGGTGCAACGCAGCACCCCGGGTCCGCGCAGCAGCTTGCCGCAGTGAACCACGCCGACCTCGTACGGGGCGTCCACCCGGACCACCCGCATCTCGTCCCGCAGCACCGCCGGGCCGAGCGTGGTGACCGCCTCGACCAGGCTCCCCTCGCCGCCGTCGCCCTCCACCACCCGCACCGTGGTGAGCGGGATCCAGTCGGACTGCCGTTCCCAGGCGGTCAGCGCGGCGAAGACCCGCTCGGCCGGCGCGTCGACGACCACCGTCGCGGTGACCTCGGCGGCACCGGGTTGGGCCGCCTCGCCGAGCGATTCGCCCTCCGGGCCGGTCACGCCGACTCCGAGCGGACCACCGCGCCGCGCTCCCGCTCGCCGTCGGGGACCGGGGCGGTCGCCCCGGTGGGGCCACCGGCCGGGGTGCCGGCGGCCGGGGCGGAGGTGGGGCCGGCCGGCGGCCGGTCGGCGGCGGCCCGATCGGTCGCTGCCTCGTCGGCGGGTGCCGCGACCGGGGCTACTGGGCCGGGGGGCGCCGGGGTGTCCGAGGGGAGCATCGCCTCGTCCTCCACGGCCGCGGCGGCCGGTGCCGCGGCCAGCCCCGCCTCGGCGGTCAGCGCGTCCGTCGAACTGTCGGCGGCCGCGTCGGCGGAGGTCCCGGTGGTCTCGCCGGCCCCGTCGGCCGGGGCGTCGGCGGGGCTGCTCCCGGCGGTCGGGCTGTCGGCCGGCTCCGTGCCGGCGGCCTGCTCCCGGGTCCGGCGCAGCACGTCGGCCTCCTCGGTCCGCCCCGCCCGGAGCGCGGCGATCTCGGCCTCGAGCACGCCGATCAACTCGGACTTGTAGCCGATGTCGTACGCGGCCCGGCGCATCGCCTGGTCGACCTGGGCCATCCGGTAGCCACGCAGCGCGGTGTCGAAGCGCACCTCGGCGATGTCCGACTCGTCCAGCGGGCGGCTGCCCGGCAGGGGCACGGCCCACCCGTCCGGCTCGGTGGGCACCAGGCCCGGGTCCCGCCCGGAGACCAGCACCGTCACCCCGAACACCACCGCCGCGACGGTCAGCGCCACGACCAAGAGGAGCAGAACGTCACCCATGGGGAGATCGTGGCATGCGGGCGCGCATCGGGCGAGCCCTCCACCCGCACCGATCATGATTCAAAACCCGGCGTACCGGGCGGGCCGGCCGGGGACCGACCGGATAGCGTCGGGGGCGTCCGGCGGACGACCGGGGCCGGGGCGGAGATCAGGAGGCGGGCATGACCGGGGCGCTGCGGCTCGGTGGGCGGACCTTCTCCCCCGGCGAGCTGGTGGTGATGGCGATCGTCAACCGCACCCCGGACTCGTTCTTCGACCGGGGTGCCACCTTCGCGCAGGACAGCGCGCTGCGGGCCGTGGAACGGGCGGTGACCGAGGGCGCCGGGATCATCGACATCGGCGGGGTGAAGGCCGGCCCGGGCGACGAGGTCGACGTGGCCGAGGAGATCCGCCGGACGGTGGACACCATCGCCGCCGTCCGGGCCGCGTTCCCCGACGTGGTCATCTCGATCGACACCTGGCGGGCCGAGGTGGCTGTGGAGGCGGTGGCGGCCGGCGCCGACCTGCTCAACGACACCTGGTCGGGGGCGGACCCGGCGCTGGCCCGGGTCGCCGCGGAGACCGGCGCCGGCCTGGTCTGCTCGCACGCCGGCAGGCTCACCCCGCGGACCCGGCCGCACCGGGCCGCGTTCGACGACGTGGTGGCCGACGTAGTGGCCACGGTGACCGGGCTCGCCGACCGGGCGGTGGCCCTCGGCGTACGCCCGGACGGGATCCTGATCGACCCGGCGCACGACTTCGGCAAGAACACCCGGCACTCCCTGGAGATCACCCGCCGGCTCGACGAACTCACCGACACCGGGTGGCCGCTGCTGGTCGCCCTGTCGAACAAGGACTTCATCGGCGAGACGCTGGACCTGCCGGTGCCGGACCGGCTGGAGGGCACCCTGGCCGCCACCGCCGTCTCGGCCTGGCTCGGCGCCCGGGTGTTCCGCGCCCACCAGGTCCGCGAGACCCGCCGGGTGCTGGACATGGTCGCCTCGATCAAGGGGGACCGGCCGCCGACCCTGACCCGCCGCGGCCTGGCCTGAGCGAAGTCACGTCCAGCGGAGGATGTTCTTCCGCCAGGCGTAGAGGATGCCGAGCGCCACCACCGCGACGAAGACGGCCATCTCCACCACCGTCGTCGCGCCGAACCCCGGCCGGTCGAAGACCAGCGCCCAGGGGAAGAGGAAGACCGCCTCGACCGCGAAGAGCACGTACAGGTACGCGTAGACGTAGTACCTGATCTGCATCTGCGCCCAGTCGCCGCCGACCGGGTCGAGGCCGCACTCGTAGCTGGCCCGCTTCCCCCAGGGATCGGCCGGACGGCTGGGACGTAACACCCGATTGGCTGAGAACGCCGTGACGAAGAAGAGCACGGCGGCGAGCAGCAGGAGACCGAGGGTGGCGTACGAGCCGAGATAACCGGTCACGGTCGGGAGCCTACCGCTCCGCCCGCCAGCGGGCCCCGAACGCAGGTTTGTTGCGTTTTGGGGCCAAGGCCCGATGACAACCATGGCCGAAAAACGGAAACGAGCCTCACCGGAGGACAGATGACCCGCCCCCGCGTACGGCCCACCCGGCGGGCCGTGCACCGACGTACCTCGGTGCTGCTCCCGCCCGCGCTGGCCGCCGGCCTCGCGGCGGCGCTCGGCGTGGCGCCCGGGTGGGCCACCGCGTCGCCCACGGCGGCCGGCGTGGTGCGCGCGGCCACCGATCCGGCGACCGAGCCCGGCAGCGGCGCCCCCACCGGGGAACCGACCACGACCGAGCCGGCACCGACCACGGCGCCGCCGACCGAGAGCGCACCCCCGGGGACCACGCCGCCGGCCCCGACCAGCACCGGGCCGGCTCCGACCAGCACCGCTCCGGGCAAACCCCCGCCCACCACCACTGCGCCGACCACCACCGCACCGGCGCCGCCGCCGGCCGCCCCGCCCGGTCAGCCGGCCGGTGCTCGGCTCGGGGTACGGGTCACCACCGAGGACGTCACGGTGACCTCGGCGTACTGGAACGCCGACCGCACGGTCACCACACTGCGGGTGACCGTGACCAACACCGGCGGCAGCACCGCACGGATCCGGCTCGGCTACACGCTGCCGGCCGGCCTGACCGACGTGGGGACCGCGGGCTGCGCGCCCGCCGGGGGCGGCAGGTACCGCTGCGGCGAGTGGACCACCCCGCCGGGCGCCCGGTTCCGCAGCGCGATCCGGGTCCGGGTCGCCGGCACCGCCTGGCGGTCCATGCCGCTGGCCGGCTCGGTCCGGGTCACCGCCACCGCACCCGGGGTCAGGGGGTCGGCCACCGACGACGAGGGCTTCGCTGTCCTGTTCCCGCCCGGGCCGCCGGCGCCCGGCATCGCGCTCCGCGCCGAGGAGGTGCTCCTCGACGACAGCGGCGGCCCGACCACCCTGGCGGTACGCCTGGGCAACACCGGCCGGGTCGACGCCGCCGGCCAGGTCGACGTGGTCCTCCCCGACGGGGTGACCCCTGCCGGCCCGCCCACCGGCTGCACCGCCGTGACCCACGGCCGCACCCGGTGTGACCTGGGCACCGTGCCGGCGGGACGCACGGTCACCCTGCGGCTGCCGGTGGCGGCCACGCCGGAGGCCCGGCGCCGGGCCCCGCTGTCCGGCGCGGTCGCCGGTCGGCTGGAGCCCCGCAGCGGGCGGGACCGGCAGGTGCAGATGAGCTTCCGGATCACCTCCGCCGCCGCGCCGGCCAGCCCGGTCGTCGATACGCGCGGCTCGCAGGGCGAGTTGGATCACGCGGGACGGGCCGGGGGCGGGGACGACGCCAGCCCGGTGCGGACGGCCGTCGTCCTGATCGCCGCCTCCGGACTCGTGGTGGTGCTCGCGCTGGTCCTGGCGACCGCCTCGCTGCGCCGCCGGACGAGCGGCGGCCCAGCCGCGGCAGCCGCCACCCGGAGTGATCCGCCGGACCACTCCAGGCGTGCGGTGATCTGAGTTACGGTGACGGTACTAATGCCGCAAAGCCGGGCATACAGCCGGCCGAGCAGGTCCCACACGTCGGACCTCCACCAAGGTGGCCCTAACGGACCGACGTAGGCTCTGACGTGAGAAATGGAGCGGGCCGAACCGGGCACGGACGGCTCGCGATAGCAGCGCGTCAAGGAGGGCACGTGGCCGGGCAAGGCGGGGTCACCATCATGTTCAGCCGCCCGTGTGACGGCGCTGAGCGAAGCGAGGTGCGGGCGTGACCAAGCAGATCCGTCAACTGGACCGGGTGGTCATCCGGTTCGCCGGCGACTCCGGCGACGGCATGCAGCTCACCGGTGACCGGTTCACCTCGGAGACGGCCCAGCTGGGCAACGACATCTCCACGTTGCCCAACTTCCCGGCCGAGATCCGGGCCCCCGCCGGCACCCTGCCGGGCGTGTCGAGCTTCCAGGTGCACTTCGCCGACTACGACATCCTGACCCCGGGCGACGCGCCGAACGTGCTGGTGGCGATGAACCCGGCCGCCCTCAAGGCCAACCTGGCCGAGCTGCCGCGCGGCGCGGACATCATCGTCAACACCGACGAGTTCACGAAGCGCAACCTGGCCAAGGTGGGCTACACGACCAACCCGCTGGAGGACGGCTCGCTCTCCGGCTACGTGGTGCACCCGGTCGCGCTGACCTCGATGACGGTCGGCGCGCTGGCCGCGCACGAGGTGTCCAAGAAGGACGCCGAGCGGGCCAAGAACATGTTCGCGCTCGGCCTGCTGAGCTGGATGTACTCCCGCCCGTACGACTCGACGCTGCGCTTCCTGGAGCGCAAGTTCGCGGCCCGCCCCGAGCTGGTCGCGGCGAACGTGGCCGCCTTCCGGGCCGGCTGGAACTTCGGCGAGACCACCGAGGACTTCTCCGTCCGGTACGAGGTCAAGCCGGCCAGCATGGTGCCGGGCACCTACCGGAACATCACCGGCAACGCCGCGCTGTCGCTGGGCCTGGTGGCCGCCGGCGTCCGCTCCGGGCTGCCCGTCTTCCTCGGGGCGTACCCGATCACCCCGGCCTCGGACATCCTGCACGAGCTGAGCAAGCACAAGCGGTTCGGCGTGATCACCATGCAGGCCGAGGACGAGATCGCCGCGGTCGGCGCGGCGCTGGGTGCGTCGTACGGCGGGTCGCTCGGGGTCACCACCACCAGCGGCCCGGGCGTGGCGCTGAAGGGCGAGACCATCTCCCTGGCCGTGGCGCTGGAGCTGCCGCTGGTGATCGTCGACGTGCAACGCGCCGGGCCGTCCACCGGCATGCCGACCAAGACCGAGCAGGCCGACCTCAACATGGCGCTCTACGGCCGGCACGGCGAGGCCCCGGTAGCGGTGATCGCACCGAAGTCCCCGGCGGACTGCTTCTACGCCGCCCTGGAGGCGGCGCGGATCGCGCTGACCTACCGCACTCCGGTGATCCTGCTCTCCGACAACTACGTCGCCAACGGCTCCGAGCCGTGGCTGCTGCCGGACGTGGCGAGCCTGCCCGATCTCCGGGTCGACTTCGCCAGCCGGCCCAACGGCGAGGACGGCACCACGTTCCTGCCGTACCTGCGGGACCCGGAGACCCTGGCCCGGCCGTGGGCCGTCCCAGGCACCCCCGGGCTGGAGCACCGGATCGGCGGCCTGGAGAAGGCCGACAAGACCGGCGACATCTCGTACGACCCGGCGAACCACGACTTCATGGTGCGGACCCGGGCGGCGCGGATCGAGACGATCCCGGTGCCGGACGTCGAGGTGGAGGACCCGGACGGCGACGCCCGGGTGCTGGTGCTCGGCTGGGGCTCGACGTACGGCCCGATCGGGGCGGCCTGCCGTGGCCTGCGGCAGCGCGGGCTCTCCATCGCCCAGGCGCACCTGCGCCACCTGGCCCCGATGCCGGCCAACCTGGGCGAGGTGCTGCACGCGTACGACCGGGTGGTCATCCCCGAGATGAACCTCGGCCAGCTCGCCCACGTGATCCGGGCGAAGTACCTGGTCGACGCGATCGGCTACAACCAGGTCCGCGGCCTGCCGTTCACCGCCGCCGAGCTGGAGACGATGCTGGAAGAGGTCCTGAAGAATGTCTGAGCCCATCGCCCTCAAGCTCACCGCCAAGGACTTCAAGTCCGACCAGGAGGTGCGCTGGTGCCCCGGCTGCGGCGACTACGCCATCCTGGCGGCCGTGCAGGGCTTCATGCCGGAGCTGAACATCCCCCGGGAGAACATCGTCTTCATCTCGGGCATCGGCTGCTCGTCCCGCTTCCCGTACTACATGAACACCTACGGGATGCACTCGATCCACGGCCGCGCCCCGGCGATCGCCACCGGCCTGTCGGTGACCCGGCCGGACCTGTCGGTCTGGGTGGTCACCGGTGACGGCGACGCGCTCTCCATCGGCGGCAACCACCTGATCCACGCGCTGCGCCGCAACGTCAACCTCAAGATCCTGCTCTTCAACAACCGGATCTACGGCCTGACCAAGGGGCAGTACTCGCCGACCTCCGAGGTCGGCAAGATCACCAAGTCGACCCCGGTCGGCTCGGCGGACGCCCCGTTCAACCCGCTGTCGCTGGCGCTCGGCGCGGAGGCCACCTTCGTCGCCCGGACCATCGACTCCGACCGCAAGCACCTCCAGTCGGTGCTGCGGGCCGCCGCCGAGCACCAGGGCTCCGCGTTCGTGGAGATCTACCAGAACTGCAACATCTTCAACGACGGCGCGTTCGACCAGCTCAAGGAGCCGGCCACCCGGGACGACTACCTGATCCGGCTGGAGCACGGCCAGCCGATCACGTTCGGCAAGGACGGGCAGTTCTGCGTCGTCCACCCGCCGGGCGGCTTCGGCCTGGAGGTCCGCGACACCGCGGCCACCCCGGCCGAGGAGATCGTGGTGCACGACGCGGGCGTCACCGACCCCGCGTACGCCTTCGCGCTGTCCCGGCTGCCGGGGGCGGACCTGCGCAACACCCCGATCGGCGTGTTCCGCTCGGTGACCCGGCCGGCGTACGACAGCGTGGTGCAGGAGCAGGTCGCCACGGCGAAGGCCACCGTCGACGAGACGCCGGAGCAGCAGCTCGCCGGGCTCCTCGCCAGCGGTGACACCTGGACGATCAGCTAGCGTCCGCCGAGACAAGGAAAGGGCCCGCGACCACCGGTCGCGGGCCCTTTCGTTGAGCTGTGTAGCGATCCCGGTCAGAAGACCAGGTTGTAGGAGCCCCAGCCGGTGGCGATCACCTGGCCGCGGCCGTCGATCCACTTGCCGTGCCCGTCGGTGGTGTAAATGCGCATGCTGTTGGTGCCGTCGACGCCCAGCATGTCCACCATGTTGTCGCCGTTCCAGTCACCCGGCGTGAGGATGTTCTTGAACCCGCCCCAGCCGGTGCCGATGAGCGTGCCCTTCGGGTTGGTCCAGCCACCCGTGCCGTTCGACTGGTACAGCTTCAGCTCGCCGACGCTGGTGCGGCCGATCAGCACCTCCAGGCCGTCACCCTTCCAGGCGCCCGGGGTGAGGAACAGGTTGAACGTGTTCCAGCCGGTGCCGATCAGGGTGCCCTTCGGGTTGTCCCAGCCGCCCTGGCCGTTGCTGGTGTAGCGGATGAGCTCGCCCTTGGAGTTGCGGACCATCAAGCTCGGGCGGTTGTTGCCCAGCCAGTTGTTCGTCACCATCAGGGCGGTGAAGCCGCCCCAGCCGGTGCCGATCAGCTTGGGGCTGCCGAGGAAATTGCCGGCGCCGTCGGTGTTGTAGATCCACAGCTCGTTGGCCGTGTTCACCGCCATGATCGACGGCTTGTTGTCGCCGTTCCAGTTGTAGACCCGGAAGACGCGCTTGAAGCTGCCCCAACCGCTGCCGATGATCCGGCTCGACCAGATGCCGCCGTACCCGTCGTTGAAGAACCCGCTACCCAGGAAGAGCCGCAGGTTGCCGGCCGTGTCCCGGCCGATCAGGTCGGTGTGGCCGTCGCCGGTCCAGTCGGCGTTGACCAGCGGCGGGCGGGTGTAGTCCGCCTTGATCGCGTTGGAGTAGTAGCCCAGCTCCTCGTAGAAGCCCGGGTGCTCACCGCAGTTGCCGTAGCCCCAGTCGGTGAGGCCGACCTGCTTGTTGTTCACCAGCAGCGGGCCGCCGGAGTCTCCGCCGCAGGTGTCGGCGGACGGCGCGGCGGGCGTGCCGTTCCCGGCGCAGAGCATCCGGTTGGCGTCGTACCCGATGCCGGCCCGGTTGGCGTCGGTGGCACAGTAGCTGTCGGTCTGGATCGGCACCGACGCCTTGCGCAGCCGGGTGTCACCCCTGACGTTCGGGTCCGACGTCGTGACGCCGTACCCGACGATGTCCGCCGTGTTGCCGGGCGCGTACGCCGTCTCGCCCTGCGCGCTGAAGGTGACCGGCGTGTACTCGACCGGCAGGTCCTTCTTGAGCGTGAGGACGGAGACATCGTCGAGGATGATGTTGCTGCCGTTGTACTGCGCGGCGATGTTCCAGTTCTGGTGGGTCCAGGTGGAACCGACCTCCGCGACGTAGCCGGCGGTGGTGATGATCTTGCCGTTGGCGTCGAGGAGCTGGTCGTGCCCGGCGATGACCCGGGTGGTGCCCGCTCCATCAGCGGTGCAGTGCGCCGCCGTCAGCACCTTGTTGCGGGCGATGATCGTGCCGGTGCACCAGCCGTAGCCGCCCCCTTCGAGGTAGGTGACGACCCCCACGATGTAGGGGTAGTCAGCCGCGCTGACGGTGGTGCCGCCGACGATCCGCGGAGTCGCGCCAGTGCCCTTCGACTGGAACCGGGGGCCGTACGCGCCCGGGGCGGGCGGGGTGAAGTTCCCCTCCCGGAAGTGCGGCAGCTTCGTCGGCCGTTCGGCCTGGGCGGTGCTCCCCACGTCGTACGCGCCGCCCGCCGGGGCGGCCTGGACGACCGTTCCCGGCGCGACGATCGCCGCACCGCCGAGAGCGATGCCGGCCACAATTCCGGCCGCCCGTCGCCGTCGGGTTCCTGCGTTTTCTGCCTCTTGAGCCATAGTTTTCCCGTCGTTTGGTTACCGAGGCACTCGAAACTGCCGTCGCGACGCGGCACCCAGCGGAGGCTGAGAACGAGACACACGAGCTCCATACGCTCGCGTGACAGTGAATCCCCCGTGCCCGGGCCAAGCTAATGGCGCCGGCGACCGACCGGTTGCCGCGCCCGTTGGCAGTTCCAAGCGGCCACACGCTAACAAGTCCGCGCCGAAAGATAAACATCCAAGTGGTTGATCGTGAATGTCCGACCGACCCTTGGTCCGGCATATCGCGGCACCCGACCACCTCGCCCGGCACCCGAACGCGCCCGACGGCAACCGGATCAGGGTGCGGCGGCCGTCGCCTGGGGGCGGTCGTCGCGGACGTACACGACCATGTCGCCGGTCTCGATCTCCGCACCGGCCCGGTCGGTGAGCGTCACCACCCGGCCCCGCCGGACCAGGGCGATCACCAGGGAGTCCAGTTCGCGCGGCGACCTGCCCACCTCGTCGCGCTCCGCCGAGCGCATCGCCAGCGCCATGCCCTGCCCCGGGGTGAGCAGGTCCTCCACCACGTCGATCAGCGGCGGGGCGGAGGTGGAGAGGCCGAGCAGCCGGCCGGCGGTCGCCGAGGAGACGATCACGTGGTGCGCGCCACTCTGCTTGAGCAGCGGGGCGTTCTCCGCCTCGCGTACCGCCGCGATGATCCGGACCTGGCCGGCGGTGAGCTGCCGCACGGTCAGCGCCACCAGCACCGAGGCGTCGTCACTGTCGGTCGCGATGATCACCGCGCGGGCGGTCCGGATGTGCGCCTGCTCCAGCACCGCCGACCGGGTCGCCGAACCCTCGATGGCGACCAGCCCGGCCGAGGTGGCCTGCCGCAGCGCGGCACCGCTCCGCTCCACCACCACGATCCGGGACTTGTCCGTCCCGTTCTCCAGCAGTGCGGAGACCGCGCTCCGGCCCTTGGTGCCGTAGCCGCAGATGATGACGTGATCCTTCACGGTCCTCCTCCATCGCGACAGGCGACGGCCGGTCCGGTACTGCTCGGTCAGGACTTCCAGGGTGGTGCCGACCAGGATGATCAGGAACAGCACCCGGGCCGGGGTGACGAACACGACGTTGACCAGCCGCGCCGAGGGGCTGGCCGGGGTGATGTCGCCGTAGCCGGTGGTGGAGAGCGAGACCACCGCGTAGTAGAAGCAGTCGAGGAGGGTCATCCCGTCCTCGTTGACGTCGCGGTAGCCGTCGCGATCGAGCCAGACCGCGGCCACCACGGCGCAGACCAGGGCCAGGGCGGCGAGCAGGCGCAGACTGAGCGCGCTCAGCGGCCCCCGCCGTTGCGCGGGAAAATGGATCACTGGCGGTCCTGCTCCGCCACGGTCACCTGCACGAGCACAAGATAGCCGTTGCGGCGGGCTCCGGCCTCCCGGGTCGCGGTCCGCGCCCGCATGACGTGCCCGGCCGTCGGACGGGGCATGATGGGGACGTCCCGGGACGACGACCGCGAGGAGGCCCGCATGTCGTTGCTGCGACGGGTGATCGGCGGGGTGCTCCGCCGGGTACGGCTGCGGCAGGGCCGGACGCTGCGCGAGGTGGCCCAGGCGGCCGGGGTGTCGCTGCCGTACCTCTCGGAGGTGGAGCGCGGCCGCAAGGAGGCGTCCTCGGAGGTGTTGGCCGCCATCTGCCGGGCCCTCGGGATCCACCTCTCCGACCTGCTCGAGGAGGCCCGCGACGAGCTGCGGCAGGTCGAGCGGCGGACGCCGGTGACGTCGGGGGTGGCCCTGGCCCGGCTGGACCGGGTGCCGGCGGCACACGGCCCCCGCACCGGTCCGCACGTGCGGGTGGGTGGTGCGCCCCGGCTGCACGTCGCCCGGCGTCCCGCCCTGCCGGCGCCGCTGCTCGGCGGGTCGCTGCGGCTGCCGGAGGCCGCGTTCCCGCTCGTCGGCGCGAGCCTCGGTTACCCGGCGCCGACGACCGTCGGGTCCGGCACCCGGATCTGGCTGTTCCCCGCGCCGACCGACGCGCGGCGTCGCCCGCGTCCCTCGGCCACGCTGGCCAGACGGCGGGCCCGGGCGGGCCGGCGGCGACTGGCCGCGGCCTAGGGCCCGCCGGTTCTGCCCACGGCGGATCTGCCGCGGGCAGAAACCCTGGGCCCGGGGCCACCGTCCGCCGGACGCTGGAGACCGCCGGTTCCCGGGCGGCCCGTCGCCCGCCGGTGGCACGGAGGGTGGTCAGGTCATGGGGTACGGCATCTGGATGCTGGACGAGGGGCAGCCGTCCCTCGGCGATCGGGTCTTCGAGCGGCTGCTCGCCGAACGCATCATCTTCCTCGGCACCGAGGTCACCGACGCCTCGGCCAACCAGATCTGCGCGCAGATCCTGCTGCTCGCGGCCGAGGATCCGGAGCGGGACATCTTCCTCTACATCAACTCGCCGGGCGGCTCGGTCAGCGCCGGGATGGCCGTCTACGACACGATGCAGTACGTCAAGAACGACGTGGCGACGCTGGCGCTCGGGATGGCCGGCTCGATGGGGCAGTTCCTGCTCTGCGCCGGGACGGCCGGCAAGCGGTTCGCCCTTCCCCACTCGCGGATCATGATGCACCAGCCGTCCGGCGGGTTCGGTGGCACGGTCGCCGACATCAGCATCCAGGCGGAGAACATGCTGCACGTGAAGCGGACCATGCAGGAGCTGATCGGCCGGCACAGCGGGCGCCCGCTGCCGGAGATCCAGCGCGACTGGGACCGGGACCGCTGGTTCACCGCCGAGGAGGCCCGCGAGTACGGCCTCATCGACCAGGTCGTCGCCCGAGCCGAGCAGCTCGCCGCCTGACCGCCGCCGGTCGGCACGGGGGCGACCGGCCGGGCGCGCGTGGCGCAGATCGCCCGGAACGTGCGCGGGCATCGGCGACGGCCGGTGCCGGACCCGCCCCCTCGATCGCGTCCGACACCGGTCGCGGGTGGTGGCCGCGAAGGCTCGATATGCACCGGAGCCTATGGTCGGGACGACGCCTGTGCACGGTGGAGCGGGCGCAGCGCCTTCCGGTGAATTTTTGTTACCTCACCGGCGCGCCGCGCCCGCGCCCCGTCTCACGGGTAGCTGATCACCGGGCTGGTGCCGTACGAGCCGACGACCGGCGTGCCGGCCTCGTTGATGGTGCGTTCGATGCCGCCGCTGCCGTCGAGGAAGACGGTGATCGCGTTGTGGAACCGCACACCGGCCCGGCGCGGCGCCTCGATCGCCCGGTCACAGCGGATGTCGACGCCCTGGTTGAAGTAGGAGTAGACCCCCAGCCCCCACGCCTCGTGCGTGCGGACGTGGTCGGCGACCTGGTACGACGCCCAGCCCCGCCCGGTCGGGCTGTGCCAGGCGGCCTGGCTCGGCGGGTCGTACGGCAACTCGCTCTGGTAGAACACGGTCCGGCCGCGCTCACCGTTCCAGACGGTCTGCCACCGCTGGTAGTGCTCGACGAAGAGCCCGTACGCGGTCACGTCGTCGCCGTTGATCACCACCCCGGTGCCGGCGGTGTTGACGGTCCAGCCGATGGTGCCCGGCTTGCCGTGGTCGCCGCGCCAGGCCCAGATGTTGTCGATCAGGGTGTGCCGGCTGTTCACCACCAGGCTGGTGGCCGCCCGGCCGGCTGAGGGTCCGCCGATCCGGAAGAAGACGTCCTGGAGCGAGATCGGGTTGGTCGCGTGCGACCGGTGGCTGTTCCGCTTGCCGACCTCGACCAGCACCTCCGACTCGACCGGCCCGGCGTCGACCAGTACCCCCGCGATGCGTACCCCGTCCACGTCCTCGATGCGCAGGGCCGCGTCGCCGGTGGTCGGGGCGAGGCTGGGCATGCCGAGGCCGAGCACGACGGTGTCCGGGTGCTTGACCCGCAGGGCCCGGTCGAGGTGGTAGACGCCCGGAGTGAGCAGCAGGTGTCGACCCCGGGACAGCTCCTGGTTGATCCGCTGCGCGGAGTCGGTGGGCTTGGCGACGAAGAAGGCGGACAGCGGCAACGAGGGTACGGCCGCGCCCCAGCTGGTGCCGGCGGTGTCGTGCCGGAGCCCGGGTACGGCCACCCGCCAGCGGCCCGCGCCGTCGACGAAGAGGTAGGGCTTCTCCCGGGTGACCGGGCTGGTCGGCAGGGTGGTGTACGGCGGGTTCGGGAAGCCCTGCGCGGGCGCGCCGAGCACGCCGGAGAAGACCTGGTTCCAGACCCCGTTGGTCCAGTCGCCGCCGAGTTCGCTGTCCCGGGTCAGCCACTGCTGCTGGGAACCGTTGATGGTGATGCCGTCCACCTTGGAGTCGGCGATGTAGCCGCCGCTGGAGTAACCGCCGTTGCCCGGCTCCAGCCAGAGGATGCCCTTGATGTGCACCCGGCGCATCGGGGACGCCTGGGAGACCGCCCACTGGTTCGACCAGTCGGTCGGGGTCACGGCGAGGTTCTCCACCGAGCGCCAGAAGTTGGTGAGGGCGGAGATGCCGGCCGGCGAGTTCGGGTCGGGCTGCCCTATCACCCGTACCGCGCCGTGGATCTCCACGTCGTCGGGGTGGGCGCCGAGTCCGGCGACGGTGGTGTAGTAGCCGAGCTTCGCGTTGACCTCGTACCGGCCGGGCTTGAACAGCACGGCGTACCGGTCGGCGCCCATCTCGTTGCGTTCCTGTGCGGCGAAGAGACGATCCAGGGTGGACTGGATCTCCTCGGTCGGGGTGGTCGGGTCGTACACGAAGACGTTGGGGCCGAGGTCCGGCTCGGCGTCCTCGGGACGGCCGGGAGCGGCGGCGGCCGGGAGCGCGGGGAGCGCGAGGCCGGTGAGGGACACGGCCGAGGCGGCGGTCAGGGTGAGGAAACGGCGGCGGGAGGGGTCGAGTGGTCTCATCTGCCTACCCTGTCGGTGGTGGGGTTGGGATCGGCCGCGGAAGCTGTGAGAGCGCTCTCTGGGCCGGGACGCCCTGTTCCTACCGCATCGACGCCGATGACGCCAGGGTGCGCCGGTTCCGGAACCGTCAGCGGGCGTCGTAGCGGGCCCGGGCGGCCTCCACCTCGTCGAGGTGGGTGGTGACCCACGCCTCCAGGCCGGCGACCAGGTCGAGCAGGCTGCGACCGAGGTCGGTGAGCGCGTAGTCGACCCGGGGCGGCACGCTGGCCTGCACGGCACGGGTGACGATGCCGTCGCGTTCCAGCCCGCGCAGGGTCTGGGTGAGCATCTTCTGGCTGATCCCGTCGATCCGCTCGGCCAGTTCGCCGTAGCGCTTCTCGCCGCCGGCGAGGGTGAGCACGATCAGCACGCTCCACCGGTCGCCGATCCGGTCGAGGACCTTCCGGCTGCCGCAGTTCCGGTTGAACGGGTCCGCCTGCACGGGCTTCACTCTCTTTCGGTGCGTATCGAACTTGAAGGTGCCTACTCTCCAACGGGAAGTAAGGCTGCGATGTTCCCGTTGCTGTGCGAAGACAGTGTTCTCAGCACCGACCGCAGGGAGTTCCCATGTCCATCGTCGTCACCGGCGCCACCGGCCACCTCGGCCGCCTGATCGTCGCCTCGCTGCTCGACCGGGGCGTACCGGCTGACCAGATCGTGGCGGCCGGCCGCGACGTCGACCGGCTGGCCGGCCTCGCCGGGCGCGGCCTGGTCACCCAGCGGGTGGACTACGACGACGCCGAGTCGTTGCAGGCCGCCTTCGCCGGGGCGGAGAAGCTGATGTTCGTCTCCGGCAGCGAGGTCGGCCGGCGCGTGGTGCAGCACGGCAACGTGATCACCGCCGCCAAGGCCGCGGGCGTCGGGCTGGTCGTCTACACCAGCATCGCCAGGGCGGACACCTCCAGCCTGGTGCTCGCCGCCGAGCACAAGGCGACCGAGCAGCTGATCCTGGACTCCGGCCTGCCCCACGTCTTCCTGCGCAACAGCTGGTACCTGGAGAACTACACGGGGCAGCTCCCCACGTACCTCCAGCACGGGGTCGCCGGCGCGGCGAACGACGGCCGGGTCAGCGCCGCCACCCGCGCCGACTACGCCGAGGCCGCCGCCGTCGTCCTCACCACCGAGGGGCACACCAACCGGGTGTACGAGCTGGGTGGCTCGCCGTTCACCATGACCGAGCTGGCCGCCGAGATTTCCCGGCAGAGCGGCAACAGCGTGTCGTACCTCGACCTGCCGGTCGACAAGCTCACCGAACTGCTGGTCGCGGCCGGTCTGCCGGAGGGTTACGCGGCCGTGCTCGCCGACGGCGACCGCGGTCTCGCCCAGGGCGACCTGGAGGTCGGTGACGACCTGGCGAAGCTGCTCGGCCGCACGCCGACCACGCTCGCCGAGGCGATCCGCGCGGCACTCTGAGCCGCCCGGGCAGCGGGGCCTCAGCACGCGCTGGGGCCCCGGTTCCGGGCTCGGCGGTTACGCCCGCTGAGCGTGCCGCCGGACCAGGTCGTCGACGAGCACCTGCACGTAGTCGGCCGTCTCCTCCCAGCAGGTGACGGCGTGGCACTGGATGCCCATCGCCTTGACCGGGTAGTCGTTGCCGCCGTGGTCCAGTCGGTCGCCGACGAAGAGCACGTTGTCGTGCTTCAGGTCCAGGCACTCCAGCAGCTTGCGCATGCCGTACGCCTTGTCCACGCCCTTGCGGGTGACGTCGATCGAGGTGGAGCCGCCGCCGCGTACCTCCAGGTCGGGCAACTGCTCGGCGACCGCGTCCCGGAGCCGCTTCTTCTTGCTGCCGTCCGGGTCCCAGCCGTACTTCTCCTGCGGCGGGGCGGACTGACCCAGCGCCGAGAAGGTGATCTGGCTGCCCCGGTCCTCGATGATGTCGCCCCAGGTCCGGTCCTCCCAGAGGCCGAGCGCCTTCGCCGACTCGGTGAGCGCCGCGACGATCCGGACCTTGTCCGCCTCGCTCAGGTCCTCGGCGTAGACCAGCCGCCAGTCGCCGTCCCGCCAGCGGTAGTAGCGGGTGCCGCAGGTCGGCATGAGGTGCAGCCGGTTGCGCTGGTCCTCGGTGAGCTCGAGGTGGGCCAGCACCTGCGCCTCGAACTGCTCGAACCGGCCACCGGAGATGATCAGAACGTCCACCTCGGTGAGCAGGTGTCCGAGAAGTTCCGCCATCCGACGATCGATCTGCGACTTGGATACCGCCAGGGTGTCGTCCAGGTCGAACGCCACCACTCGAAGATCGTTCATCAACAACCACCATGTCGTCGCGGGCAGGCCAGGACTAGCAGGGTACCGACGGTGACAACCTCCGCCAGCCGCGAGTGCAGATCGTGACGCTACGCAGCCCTCCCTCGCGGAGCGTAACAGCGCGGCGCACGGGCCCGGGCCCGGACGACACGGCAGCACCCGATCGGCGTCACACCGCACCGCCGGCACCCGGCCAGCCGGCCGTGCCGACACAGGCCTCGTTGCCCTCGGCGTCGGCCAGCACCCAGTTCGACGGCGCGTCCGCGTCGCTGACCAGCCGCCCGCCGGCCGCCAGCGCCGCCGCCACCCGGGCCTCGGCCTGGTCGTACGGGACCCAGACGTCGACGTGGACCCGATTGCGTTGCGGTCGCGGCGCGTCCATCGCCTGAAACCAGAACGCCGGCCCCCGGCCACGCGGGTCGACCAGGTCCTCAGGGCTGCCGGCCCGGTGGACGTAGCCGAGCAGGGCGCGCCAGAACGGCGTCACCTCGGGGCCGACCAGCGCGTCGATGGTGACCTGCACGGTCTGCACGGCCGACGGGTCGGCGGGTACGCCCAGCTCCCGGGCCACCGCCGAGATCCGCCGGGCCAGCTCGAGGTCGCGCCCGGTCAGCCCGTAGTAGTCGGAGGTGAGAGTGATCAGCCGGACGGCCACCCCGCCGTGCCGCAGGTCGACGTCCGGATGGTGGTCGTCGAGGCCGGGCAGCTCGCCGATCGCCCGGACAAGCCGGGCACCGGCCGCGAACGAGCCGGTACGGAACCAGGCACACGCCCCCTCGCCCAGCACCCGCCAGTCCTCGACCCCGGCGGCCGCATGGAACTGCCCCGGCGTGATCCGCTCCGACAACGTCTTCTCCCTCGGTGATGCGACTCGGTCCACCGAGTCTCACCCGAGTTCCCGACACCCTCTGTCGTATACGTCCAGTACGTCCAGGACCATGGGACGGTGCGTGCCTCGCGGATGATGACCCTGCTGTTACAACTCCAGGTGCGCGGCCAGGCCAGCGGGCGGGAGCTGGCCCGGCAGTTGCAGGTCAGCGAGCGTACGGTGCAGCGCGACGTCGAGGCGCTGGTGGCCGCCGGCATTCCGGTGCGGTCGAGCCGCGGGCCGGCGGGTGGCTACCGCCTCGACCGCGGCTACCGGACCCGGCTCACCGGCGTCGGCCTGGACGAGGCCGGCGCGTTGGCGTTCCTCGGGCTCGCCGGTCCGGCCGAGCAACTCGGGCTCGGCGAGCTGCTGGAGGGCGCCCGGGTCAAGGTGTGGGCCAGCCTGACCGGCGAGGCCCGGGAACGCGCCGGCCGGACCGCCGAGCGCTTCCACCTCGACCCGGCCCGCTGGTACGGCGCCCCCGAGCCGGTGCCCTGCCTCCCCCAACTCGCCGACGCGGTCTGGCGCGACCGCCGCACCCGCATCGAGTACGTCCGCGACGGGCGGCCCACCACCCGCGAGGTCGACCCGCTCGGGCTGGTGCTCGCCGCTGGCGACTGGTATCTGGTCGCCCTGCGCGACGGCCGGCAACGCACCTACCGGGTCTCCCGGATGCGCGCGGTGGACGTCCTTGACGAGCCGGTCGTCCGCCCGCCCCGGTTCGACCTCGCCGGATCGTGGACCGAGGCGCGCCGGGCCCTGGAGGACGAGGAGTCCGCCGTCGAGGTCACCGTACGCGTCGCCGCCCGGGCCCTGCCCCGCCTGCGCCGGCTGGTACCCGGCCCCGGGAAGGACCGGGTCCCGGTCACCGCGACCGGGGCGGTCGAGCTGACCGTCCCGTTCGAGAACGAAGGGTGGGCGCTGTCGGCATTGCTCAGCCTCGGCACCGCCGTGAAGGTGCTGGCACCGGGCCACCTCCGGGAGCGGGTGGTCGAGGAGCTACGCGCTGCCGCGGCTCAATACTGATCACGTGGTGCTGCCGTGCCCAGCCATGATCAAGTCCGCTGGCCACGTCGCCGGTCGGTGACGGCGGACCATACCCCGTCCGGCGGGAGTTTCTGAAGCCGCGTATGTGGCGACAACAGAGCTGGGAGGCTGGCGGAAACCCCTACGTCGGCAGGACCAGGCGACCGTGAGGAGAGCCCGATGGTGGACCGCGACGATCTTCCCGCGCCCCGACAGGGTCTGGTTGTCACACACTTCCTCACCGTGCGCGACGTCGCCGTCTCGCGGAAGTTCTACGCCGACATCTTCGGCGGGCAGATCGTCCTCGCCGAGAACCCGACGATCGTCAAGATCGCCAACAGCTGGATCATCATGAACCCCGGCGGCGGGCCCACCCCCGACAAGCCCGACATCACCCTGACCCCGCACGAGCCGGGCGACCCGGTCTCCGCGTTCCTCAACGTCCGGGTGGCCGACATCGCCGCCTTCTACGCCGACACCCGGGCCAAGGGCGGGCAGTTCCTGACCGAGCCGCTCGACCGCAAGGCCGAGGTGCGCTGCTACCTCCGCGACCCGGACGGCTACCTCATCGAGATCGGGCAGGCCACCGGGATGCTGCAGGGCATCTACGCCGACAAACCCGCCAGTTCGAGCTGAGTCGCTCCCACCTGGTTGCACCGACGCGCAGCGCCGACCTTGGCAGGGTTTCATGAGCGAGTCGCCTCGTAGTCTGGGAGCGTGGCCGCGGTGGTCCGGGTTGGCGGGCGCATGGTCAGGACCAGCACGGCCAGCCCGGCGCCGAACTCACCAGCCCACCCGCGATCGCGGTCGGCTGCCTCATCCGCCAAGTCAGCACCGACACGGCCATGGTGCCGACTGCGGAGGCCAGGCCCATGGGTGCGAACAGCACGCCGACGCGACCGGCGAGAAGCCCAGCACACTCTGCAGGTACTGGGTCACCATCAGGCCCGTACCCGCCATGACGACCCCGGCGAAGACCAGCGCGACGAGTACGACCGTGAACGGGCGGTTGCGAAACAGCCGCAGGTCCAGCAGCGGCGTCTCCAGCCGCAACTGCCGGCGTACGAACAGCAGTCCGACGACTGCCCCGACGACGAGGGCCACGGCCGGCACGACCGGCACGCTCTCGACGGTCGGCTGCTTGATGCCGTCGACCATCAGCAGCACTGCCACGAGCGACAGCCCGACGCTGCCCAGGTCGAGCCGGCCGGCGTGGTCGCTGTGGAACTCGGGCAGCAGGACCGGCCCGACGAACAGCAGCAACACCATCGCCGGCACGGCCACCAGGAACACCGATCCCCACCAGAAGTGCTGGAGCAGGAATCCGCCAAACACCGGCCCGAACGCACCGCCGGTGAACTGGCAGCCCGCCCAGACCGCGATGGCCTGCCCGCGCTGGCGTTGGTCGCGGTCGTACCTGCCCGTCAGGCGGCCACTTGGATCGCGACAACACGAACTGGGGGTGCCGCCGGGTGCCCGACCCAGCCAGACGCCGACGCGCTGGCCCGCGACGCCCCCCGGCCGTCGTCGAGTGACACGAACGCCACCACACCGACAACGCCGGCCACCAGCATGGCGACGCTGGCGAAGGTCAGGAAGCGACGTCGTTGGTCCTTCAGCACCCAGCCGAGAAGCACGAGCAGCAGTATGGAGAGCAGCCCGGCACCGCAGCTGATCGCGAGCCCCAACCAGGCCCAGTCCGCACTTCTCGCACATGCGCCCTCACAACCCAAGGAGTTGGCGGCACCGATCAGGCCGACGCCGAAGAACATCGCCATTCCCCAGAAGAACAACAGGGCCGTCCACAACAGCTCACCAACCAGTCGCTGGTTACGCACCACGGCACCTCCGGGCTCGATAGCGGCGGCCCCTGGACCGAGATCAGCAGCGGCACACAAGCCGCACCCGACAGTTCACTGGACGAGCGATGCTAGATCACTATCTTTCGATTTAGGTTTTTAGCGTACCGGTCGGCCCATCTCCTTGCCTGAACCAACTCGGGCAGGTCGCCCGGGGAATGCTTGGTACCCGTTCGCAGGGAATCGCGCAATCGAGCAGCCAGAACCGGCTCACCCATGTCCTCAGCAAGAATCAACGCTTGAACACGTCGTGCGACGTGACTGGCCTTATCCTGCCATGCATAGACGTCACCGCGCACGACTTCCGACTCCGACGCAAGGACATCGATCAGATCCCGCCTGTCTCTGAGGAATGCACGCTCTGCACTGATCACTGTCTCAAAATAACTGACCTGCTCCGCCGTAAGCACCTTCCTCTCGGGCCAGAAGATGCCGGAGAGCCTCGGGCGCAGGCGAACCGCCATACGGCCGAACTCGTCCATGGGCGGCCCCAGTCGAGCGTCACCGACGTTCATGGATACCCTCACCAGCCCAGCTGGCTCCTCCTCAAGCCAGGTGACGCATTCCAGATTGCCTTGCTGCCACGTAGCGACCCCGCGGCTGGCGATCACAGCGTCTTCGGGTATTACCCCACCCTTGGCCAGTTGCCGAAAGATGCTCGCCGCTGAAACCCGTCCCATATGCCATCTCCCGGTCCCAATAACTCATCGGCTCGACGGCAACTCCGGCCCCGGCCTCGACTGCCGGTAGTGTGCGTACAGAAGGTCCAGGCGCTTACGCCCGTGGCGTCGGGCATTTTCCCGAATCTTGTCCGCACTCACACCGGCAACGAGGCTTTCGATGTCCTCCGCCTGACAGCGCTCCTCCGCACTGAGGACGCGATGCCCGGTCCTGGCCTCGACTCTGAAGGCACTGTTTCGCGCCGCCATTGAGCAGTCTTCCAGGGCAACCACCGCGCTCGCTGCGAGCGTCCCCAGCGCCGCGTGGAGGACGACGGCTCCATAAAGGGCGTGAGCAGCGGGACCGGCTAGCTCGTCCCCGACGTGCATTTCACGCATCCGTTCAAGAGCCTGACGCGTTGACGAGTATCGCGAAGGATCGCCTGGAACAGGCGTCCAGAGCATTTCCAAAGCCTCGTGGTAGCGGTCCAGATCATCCCGGCGGCCATCCTCAGAAACCACCCAGAACAGGACGCCAATCGCCCGCTCCGCGCAGGCGGCAGAGAAGAGAGCAGCCTGTTCGATTGAGGCAGTCTCCGCGAACTCATCGGCGTTCACCAACAACCGCTCCTTCCGTCGCTGAGGAGTGCTGCTGCAGAATTCTGGCCGCCCGCCACTGGGGTCGGCTCGACTCACCAACCGGCGACCGCCTGCGAAAGGCCGCCGGCGGAGCAGACGTGAGGTTGGACCCGTCGCGGATCCAGCCTCACGTCTGTCGGCGTCATCAGCGCCCGTCGCTGACGTGCGACGCCGTGCGGGTCAACGTCCGAGCGCCTCGTTGACGAGCCTCTTCTGAAAGGCGATCGCCTCAAGGCACCTGACGTTCGCTCGCTCGGCTTCCACCGTCCACTCAGGCAGTTCCTCTCGATCGAGAAGGCCTTCGTAACAGAAAGAGAAGACACCGTAGAGAACCTCACCGGTCAGCCCCTCAGGCGCATCGGCGCAGGCCAAAAGAGCCGACAATATGTGCGAAGTTCCGGGCTCGTCCGCCAAGTCCAGGACATCCTGGTACTCGTCGAGCATCTCCTCGGGGAGACCGATCTTGTCCCCGCTGGCCGACACCGCTTCACGGCCGGCCGCCATTCCGCGAAACAGGTAGTCGCTGATCTCCCCTGTCTCAATCTGGCCCATTGCGTCGCGGGCCCACTCCATCGCCGCCATCGCCATGGCCAGCCGTTGAGGGGGCTGGATATTCTGCAACTCGTTCCGCAAGGGCTGCATCTCATGATCCCAGAGAAGCAACTGTGCCCCCAATTTGCGCTATCGGTTCACGTGACTGGCATAGCTTCGCGAACAGGGCCACCCGGCGCATTGGGTACGGCTAGTTAGCTAACGGAGACTTTGAAAGCCGCCATTCGAAGTCGCCACGTCGTGGATGACCATCAAGAAGTGCAGTCAACGTCGACGTCGGTACGCCGGCAGGAAGGGTAACGGCAATCACGCGGGCGGCGTGAGCGTCGAGCTCACCTCCAACTTGCGAGAGGTGCGACTCCATCCCCTCTTAGATCCTCGATCTCCAACTCCCGGCGGTAGTAGATCTGCACCGCATAGTAGCCGCCGTCACGGATAACCTGGTAGCTTCGCCCCTCATTCTCGATGCGAAGGGTGTCGCCTCGAGCCATCCCATCTGCCATCAGCGGCGAGCGCTCCAACTGATAAAGTTCCGCGCCGACGGGAGTTACGAGCAGTGGTTCGAACGAATCCTCACCCGCTCGCGTCCTGCCAATCAACACCTGAACGACTTCCGCCAAGGCAATCAGTCCCGTTCCTCCGTATGGGGCCCCACAGCTTCCCCGATCCGCACAAGACCGACCCAGTTTGGGCGCACCCGAGTTCTTGGCACGTAGGTTACAGGCTGCGCCCTCTAGACAGAGGTCGATCAAGGTCAGGTTGCCATCGATGGACTTTGCCTCATCTCGGTGACTACGTGGAAATTGTCCGGATTGTTGGACGTCTGCCCACACCGCCAGCAGGTTCCGATGAACCGGCCGTTGACCTCGTCGTCTTACCGGCCGCCGTCTGCGACACCGGCCGGTCGAACGGGTCGTACACGTAGGTCGTCGACTTGGCGTTCGCACCGACACCCGCGGTGGTCTTCGCCGTACGGTCGAAACCGTCGTAGTAGTACTTCTGCGCCCGCTCACCACCGACCGACACCGTGTCCAGCCGGCCCAACGGATCGTAGTTGTACGTCGACGTCACCCCAGCCGTCGTGGTGGAATGCAACCGGTTCCGGTCGTACTTACTCGTGCTGGTGACACCCTCGATCGTCTGCGACACCGTGTTGCCATTGGCGTCGTAGACGGAGCGAGGCCGGACCCATTCGTGGGTCCGGCCTCGCGCCTTCCGGCATCGTCAGAACAAGGTGCTTCTCAGAGAATCACCAGAACTCTGGATTCTCCCACTGGACACAGGTAGGTCGCTGCCCACCGGATAGACAGAACTCCTTGACCGCTCGACGTATTAGGTCGATGGGAATCTCCGAATGCGCTGGAAACTCGGTCATATGATTTACGCACGAGTAACGAACCTCGGTACGACCCTCTTGTAACCCGACCGTCGTCCAGTTTCCGCTGGCATCCATGAACTCAAGAACGCCGACCTGAAGGCTTTGATCAGCACCGACCAACAGCTCGTGATCGGGAGCACCGGAAGGCAGGGTTGACCGTTCCAGGGAATGCAATTCCGCCAGGTTCTGGTGGATCGGTCCCGCCAACAGGGAGTCAATCAGCTCGTCCACATCCTCCGGCGCAACAAGCAACTCACGCTTGTCGCCGTGCTGTGGGCGATAGTACGCCTCCACCCGGAACTGCATCAACGACGCTCTCCGCATGGCCAGTATCGTAAACCTACTGGAGCCCTTAGCACGAACCAGCGCTGAGCGCTCCGACGCCCGTGGGATCAAGGCCACCCATTCATCGGAGAACATGGATCGTGGGAGGCCGCATGGCGTAGTCGTCGACAGGAACCACGTTGAATCCCGAGGCGTGCAGAATACCGATCATCGCGTCACGCATAGATGTCGCGATGGCCATGAAGAGTTGTATCGCAGGAGCGTCCGGGCGGCCCTCCATCGTGGATTCGGCAACCGCGCCGGTGAGGGCATCTGCCGGTCGCCAGTCGACAAACACGCCGCCCATTTCATCATTGCCGTGGTCGATTTCAATTTTCGGCGCCAGCCAGCCGAGGAGAGTCGCCTGCGGAATGGTTGGGGATTCCAGCGAGATCGAGCGCCTCACGTACTCGCTGCGCTAAAACGCGCCAAGCAGCCACCGTCTCATCGGACGCTCGATATGCTTCGAACATCAACATCACCAACTCGGAAGAAGCGATGACCCATGCGGAACCGAATATGTGACCCTCGCACCATCGGCGAGATAACTAGCGATTTTAGGGCACATACGTCGCATACCGATCGCTAGCCGGCACGGCCGCCAGGAACACCGATCCCACCAGAAGTCCTAGAGCAGGAATCCGCCGAACACCGGCCCGAACGCACGGCCGGTGAACTGGCAGCCCGCCCAGACCGCGATGGCCTGCCCGCGCTGGCGTTGGTCGCGGTCGTACCTGCCCGTCAGGTGGCCACTTGGATCGCGACAACACGACCTGGGGGTGCCGCCGGGTGCCCGCCCCAGCCAGCCGCCGACGCGCTGGCCCGCGACGCCCCCCAGCCGGGGCGTGGCCGTTCAGCCCAGTTGCAGCAGAGGGTGCACGGGCATTACCGGTTTCCTGAAATCATTCGACACCCGCTCGACTCGAAAGCCTCACAATCGCCTCTGCGATTTGCGTCCGCAGCGCATACCGTTCTGGCGCCTTGATACACAACATCCGGTCACGGTAGGATCTCTCATTCAATCCAGCTCCGATCAAGGCGCGCCCATCAGCAGCTTGCCACTCAAATTCAACGCCAAGAAGAGTCGTTTTCAACCGCGCAAAGATGGGTTCGTTACATCCATCCGACCGCTCGGTGATCCAGTCGCAGGCAGCCCACACTTCTGTTGAAGACACGCGGAAGGCCAGCTCAGCGGACTCACTTTCCAGCTGCGGGTCACACATTGCATGCGCCAGCTGGATTGTGTGGTTTTGCACATGCGGGAGGCCCGTTTCCTGCCAGTCGACATTATCAAGATAGCGCTTGAAATGCGATTCCAATGGCAGGGTTTCGGTCGGCCACATGACGTCGTTCCACACCACTGGCCCTACCTCGACCAGATCGACCACGTGATCGACGAGTTGGAAGTGAGCCGAGTGGAGCAGAGGTACGCACCTCGCCAACGAAAGCAAGCCGAGAGACTGAATCAGCGCCAAACGTCCGCCAGGATCAACCACTTCAGCCAACTCTCCAAGTGCGCTATCGGTTCACGTGATTGGTTTAATAATTTTCGGCGCTCATCAGAACGAATTGCGGCCACATTCACCGGTTAGGCGTCCGCCCTAGATGAATCCACCTAAGCAGCCCGCGCGGCCTACGTCGCGATACGCCAATCGGCGCCGGCACTGGGCCCCGAATTGAAGGAGTTTGGCTTCATTGGGCTCCCCAGGACTCCCCAATGAGCGAAGTGCTCGCCCACTGGCGTGGAGCGGGCACCGCATATTCCCGCCTTACCTTAGGGGCGACCAGCCTCCTCATCAGAGTAACCGTTTGCGATTACCTCAGCATATTTTCGCGAAAAGTCCTGACTGCGAAGAAGCAGGGGACTCGGATCGAAACTTGCCAGGTCCTGCGCTTCTCTCATCTCATTCAAGTCCGACCGCCGGGTTTCGCTTTCCAACTGAAGGAGATCGACGCCTTCCCCTTCCTCCGCCATAGACTCACTGGTCGCCATTTCTTCGCCCGCCTCGGCAAGTTCCTCCGCGTGCTCGAAAACGCGTTCCAATCGTTCCAAATCCTGTGGCGCGGACAAATAGTCGAGAACCTCGGCCGCTAATACAAGATGGTCGACGATCTCCGTCTCGAATGGCAGACCCTCTGGATCGCTTGCTCCCAAAGCGCGCTCGACCAGACTTCTCACGGGCCTGATCTCTTCGGTTGAAATTGCCGTTCCGGTGATCGCCTGACGGTGGAACCGTGATCCATCAGCCAATGCCTGCGACAACGCCTCCCGGTGCTGTTCGAACCAGGGCGAGAACTTCGGATCCTGATTAAAGCCGAAGTATCGGACGAGGACTAGAGCCGCGATACTCTGCCGCGCTGCAGGGCTGAGCAGAGACGCTTGGCTCATGTCGTCCTCCAGGTCCGTCACCTGAATATCCTTTCGCCCATGTAGTTGAACATCTTGCCGAGATACTTCAATCTGCCGAGGAACTTGGGCCCTCTCAAAGACATCCCCCGGTCCCGGGTTGAGTTTTCACATGGCGGGCAAACGTTGCGGTTCGCTCCACCGCCGAGGAACTCCCAGCCCTGTTTGTCCATGTAGTCCAGGGCCGTCATTTCAGCATGACCCTTGCCGTTAGCAAATACGTCGCCAGCCGTCGCATCGAGCTGATTCTTGATCTTCTTTGGCACGTACTTCCGGTTGGAGGCAACGATGGTGCGCACGTTGCCGCCTTGGTCGCGCGCGAGAACGACGGCCGTCGTGTCGTTCTCATAGGCCCATCCGCCCTTCTCCTGCTTCGGGTCCTTGAGCCCCTCGTGAAGCTGCTTTGCCCGGTCCCCAGCCAGTTCATCGTAGTCAGGGCATTCGTTGTGGACTAGTACGGTCTGGCCGCCGACCAGAATGTAGTAGTTGTGGTCCGCATCGACGGTGAGGTTGTAGACACGTTCGTGCCGCCGCTCGTGCTCTACAGCGGTGATCTGGACCCAGACGCCAGAAGACGTCCGCAACCACATGCCCGACTTGAGCGTGTCGGCAGTGACCCAGCGTCCCGCATCCGGAAGCCAGTAGTGGTGACCAGCCGTTGACGTGACCTTGCCGGTGGCATCGCCATCGCTGCCGTCAATATCAAGGGTCAGGGTGACGAGCTTCTTGTCACCCTCGTGGTTACGGGTGTCCGTGACCTGACGGTCCCTGGTAACACCCGACTCGACATCCGTAGCCTTGATCCAGTCGCCTTCCTGGAGGTCCTGAATGGCCTTGGTCGAACCATCGGCCATCAGGACCCTGGTGCCGGGAACAAAGCTGTTGATCTTGCAGCTCGGACCCGAGGGCCTTGTATCCTTCGGGTGTTGCTGGGGAGCGCCTTCGATCCGTCGGTGGTCGCGTTGACGGCTTTGCGGGTGTCGTTGGCGGTGTCGATGCCGTCGGCGATCTTCTTGCCGGTCTTCGCCAGCTTCGCTGCGGCGACCGCGTTCCCGGCGAGGGGAATCGCCGAGGCCATGGACATCGCCGCGTCGACGTAGTTGCCCTCGGCCAGATACCAGATGCCGTTGGCGACGTCGGCGACCTCACCGATCACCGGCACCATGCCAGCGACGTCCAGGGCGGCGTGGCCGATGTCCGACCACGACATCCCGAACAGGTGCCCGTCCAGCTCGATGAAGCTGATCGGATTACCGCCGGCGAACGCGTACCGGTTACCCGTGAACGGGTCCATAGCCAGACCCATGTCCGCCATGGCGCCGCCGTAGGTGTCCCGGGTCAGGAACCGGTTCAGGCCCGGATCGTAGTTACGGAACCCCATGTCGTAGGTGCCCGAGCCCGCATCCCACCGGGAGGCGTTGAACCGGAACCTCGCTCTCCGGCTGCACACCCCGGCGGGTCGGACTTCTCCGCCTTACCGGCAACCTTCCCCGCAGTATGTCCATGCCCAGGTGGGTAACAGCGTGGTCTTCGACCCAAGGGTCTTCGACACCGTCCGATCGAACGGCGCCCACTGAACACAAACCGGCACCGTTTTCAGCCAGACCACTGGGATCAGGCTGCGCTTCGACGTCACGCGGCCAACATGCGTCGGCGCCCGCCCCAAGCGAGGGCGGGCGCCGACTACTGATGACGGCCCATGTCAGTCGGATCGCCCCGCGCCTAGTTCTCTTGCCGTTGCTGAATAAAAACCTCGCCATCGGAGACACTGCCGGCACGACGTGCAGCAAGACGGATCTGCTCGTCCGACAGCTCTCGAATGAATGATTGGGCTTCATGGATGCCATTTCCGTTGCCAACACGAAGCATGGCGATGAACCAACGAAGGCTTTCGACCAGGTCCACGGGCGTTCCTATGCCGTCACGGTACCAGCATCCCGCAGCGTACATACACCCGGCTTGACCAACCTCAGCGCCCCGAAGGTACCAACTCAGCGCCTCGGCGTCCTCATCAACGGCTGCGAGTTCATTCCCGAGATGCGGATACGCCTCAACGACACCGGAATTCGCAGCAATGCGCAGCCAATGAATCGCGGCGGCCGAATCTCGTTCAACCCCTTCCCCCTTCAGGTAGCGAAGACCGAGGTTGTAAGCGGCAATACCGTCGCCGCCCTCGGCCGCGGATCGGAACAGCTTGAGCGCGCGGGCTGGATCTGCCTCAATCAGCTCTCCTTGGTGGTAGAGGAAACCAAGTGATCTTTGCGCGATCGGATCGCCTTCGTCTGCGGACTTCCTCAGTAGTGCGATTGTCTCTGCGGGAGCGTCAACATACTGCATAAAGATGACACCTAAATAAGTACGAGCGCTTGTATCGCCCTCGTCAGCAAGAGCCTTAAGCGAAGGAGCAAGGCGAAGTATCTCGTCAACGACGTCCCGATCACCGCGCCGAGCGGCCTCCAGATACCACCGAGCCGCTGCCACAGGCGAGCCAACCCGGATAAACAATCTTCCAAGATCTCTTGGAGCGTCTCGCTGACCTCTTGCGGCAGCCTTGTCCAACGCTTTTTCCGCAGCGACTAGGTCGACCTCCACCCCCTGCCCGTACGCGTACATCACGCCGATCATACGCAATGCGTCGACATTCCCGAGCTCTGCGGAGCGGCGATACCAGTAAAATGCCGTTTTGTGGTCCGCTTCCACACCGCCGCCTGCTGCATAAATCGCGGCAAGATTATATGCGGCTTCAGAGTTCCCGAGATCAGCCGCCTGCTCGTAGTATTCGACCGCACGACCCTTATCAACCGGCTGCCCACGCCCGCTACTGGCCATCTGCCCGAGCAGCAGTAGTGCTCGCCCGTCTCGACCAGCATCGGTCAGAAGCCGAATCGCCTTTCCGAAGTCACCGCGCTGCGCTGCCGACCGGCCCCGTTCATAGAAGTCCATGATTTCCCCTAAGCAGTGGTTCGCGAGAATCTTGATTAGGCAATCCGGTCTCAGACCTTGAGGTCTACCTAACTCCAGGTTCAGCCTTCCATGGTCGTTTGCATCGTCAAACGGCGCGTGCGCTGCCTCGCCCCTAGGAGATCAGCAAGACAGAGTGTCGCATACCCGGCGGACCCAGGCTCCATCTGGTGCAGGCTTAGACGCACCAAGCGACGACTCGGCGGCCCGCTGTCTTGTATGCGGAGCTCGCGCCCACGGCGCGATGGAATGGGCTGCGACCAGATCGTGGAGCCGGTCGCGCATGACGCGGCTGGGAACAGCAGGATAATGCTGATTAGAAGAACCGCGGGTGGCCCGGGAATTTCTCCCGGGCCACCCGACATCTTCAGGCCCCCTCGACCCCCCATCTGCCGTCTGGTCTAAATACGTTCGTGCCGGTAGGATCGGTCACCCGTTGCGTCTTGCCACGATGGGCAGCTCTCCGAATGAACCAGTCAATACAGTCGTCACACATGTCGAGATCAACCTCGATTGGTGCATCAGGATGCAACAGCGCCATCTGCCTTTCAGCGTGTGACGCGTAGTACTTCCCCGGTACGCCATGGTCAAGGAAGGCAGGCACCGCCGGGGTGGGAACGGCGCCCATTTGGTGGGTTTCGGCCAGCACGTCTTCAGGTGAGACAGAGCGGTTGTACGCAGGCGGTGCGTCTCCCCAACCGCTAAGGGTGCTATCCCCCTCCGCATGCGCCGATGCCTTTTTGGGGACCGACGGCTTACAAGGGTCCTCGTTGTGGACGAGGACCGGCTCGTCGCCAGCGAGCACGTAGTAGCTGTGGACGCCGTCGACGGTGAGGTTGTGGACTCGCTCGTGTTTGACGGTGTGCTTGACCGCGGTGATCTGGACCCAGGTGCCGGCGGCGGTCTGGAGCCACATGCCGGGCTTGATCTGCTCGGCCTTGGCCCACATGCCTGCGTCGGGGAGCCAGACCAGGTGGGCATCAGTGGAGGTGATGCTTCCGGTCTTCGACCCGTCCTTACCATCTAGGTCGACGGTGAAGGTGACGAAGGTCTTCTTGCCTGCAACGCTACGGGCGTTGGTGACAACCCGGTCCTGGTTCTGGCCGTTCTCAACGTCGGTGGCCAGAACGCGGTCGCCTTCCTCCACCTCCTCGATGGCCTTGCTGCTGCCGTCGGCCATCACGACCTTCGTGCCGGGCACGAAGCTGTTCGGACGGATTGGACACGACGGTGCCTCGGTGTCCTTCGGCTTTGGGGCACCGGTGGACGGTGCCGCCTTGGAGGCGTCGACGGTTGCCTCGACGCCCTTCTCGACGTCCTTGGCGGTGTCGATGCCGTCGGCGATCTTCTTGCCGGTCTTCGCCAGCTTCGCTGCGGCGACCGCGTTCCCGGCGAGGGGAATCGCCGAGGCCATGGACATCGCCGCGTCGACGTAGTTGCCCTCGGCCAGATACCAGATGCCGTTGGCGACGTCGGCGACCTCACCGATCACCGGCACCATGCCAGCGACGTCCAGGGCGGCGTGGCCGATGTCCGACCACGACATCCCGAACAGGTGCCCGTCCAGCTCGATGAAGCTGATCGGATTACCGCCGGCGAACGCGTACCGGTTACCCGTGAACGGGTCCATAGCCAGACCCATGTCCGCCATGGCGCCGCCGTAGGTGTCCCGGGTCAGGAACCGGTTCAGGCCCGGATCGTAGTTACGGAACCCCATGTCGTAGGTGCCCGAGCCCGCATCCCACCGGGAGGCGTTGAACCGGAACGCGTTGTACGGCTCCTCACCCTCCGGAGCAGCGCCCGGCTTGTCCACACCGGTGAACTGGGACTCGTCGTCCTTGCCGTACGCCGTGTAGCCGTAGGTGGCGCGGGTGCTGCCGTTCTCCTTGGTGATGCCGATGACGTCACCACGCGGCCGGTAGATGAACTGCGAGTACTCCCGGCTGCCGTCGTCCTTGTGCTTGATCTGGGTCAGCTGCTGACCCCACGGCGCGTACTGGTACGACTTCTCCGCCTTGCCGGCGACCTCCTCACGCAGCACCTGGTTGTCCATCCCCAGGTACGTGAACAGCGTCGTCTTACCGGCCGCCGTCTGCGACACCGTCCGGTCGAACGGGTCGTACACGTAGGTCGTCGACTTGGCGTTGGCGCCGACCCCGGCGGTGGTCTTCGCCGTGCGGTCGAAACCGTCGTAGTAGTACTTCTGCGCCCGCTGGCCACCGACCGACACAGTGTCCAGCCGGCCCAACGGATCGTAGTTGTATGTCGACGTCACCCCAGCCGTCGTGGTGGAGTGCAACCGGTTCCGGTCGTACTTACTCGTGCTGGTGACACCCTCGATCGTCTGCGACACCGTGTTGCCATTGGCGTCGTAGACGTACGACTCGGTCGAGGTGCTGTCGCCGGTCTTGTCGAGCCGGCTGATGCGGTCCTGCGGGTCGTAGGTGAAGGTGTAGGTGTTGTCGATGTAGTCCGACGAGTTGTCGGCGTTCATCAACTTGAGCACGTCTCGCGACGGGTGGCCGTTGGCCTGATACTCCAGCGTGTGCTCGGCGACGGTCGCCCCGCCGGAGGTCTTCTCCAGCTGGTGCTTGGTGGCGCCGTCGAGGTAGTACTCGAAGTCCACGGTGTTGCCGTTGGGCTTGGTCTGCTTGAGCATCTGCCCGCGAGCGGTGTAGGTGAACGACGAGATCTGCTGGTTGCCCGCGGTCGGCGAGTCGGCGTTGGTCACCTTCGCGACCATGTCCCGCGCGTCGTACTCGATCTTTGACCAGGTCAGGTCGTGGGTCGAGGTGAGCGGGTTGCCGTTGTCGTCGTACGTCAGCGCCGTGGTGTTCTTCGGCGTCGCGTCGGTGGCGCCGGTGAACTCCTTGACCGTGGAGATCTGGTTGAGCTGGTCGTAGGCGATGTCGTACCGGCTGATCTTGGCCCCGGGGCTGAGGTCCTTGACCTCGACCAGCAACCCGTTCGGGTTGTACTTGTAGGTGAACTCCTTCTTCTCGTTGTCGACGTCACCGGCGTTGTCCCGCACCAGCTTGACCGAGTCGGCGAGGACCTTGCCCGTCGCCTGGTCGGTGAGGGTGATCTTCTGGATGCCGTCCTCGACGAACGCGTAGCTGCCCAGGCTGATCCAGGCGCCGGTGTTCTGGGTCTGGTTCACCGTCTTGGTGACGCTGCCACCGTTGTGGGTGATGGTGAACTTCGCGTCCGTCGCGGCACCGGTGACCTGCGGGTGCCGCACGAACACCTCGTAGCTGCCGTCGCGGGGGACGTTCAGCTGCCAGTTGAACTGGGCCGAGCCGCTGCCCGCCGGCGCGGTGGCCACGTCGTAGCCCCACTGCCCGGTCGCGCCGCCGCTGGTCCAGGTGCCCTGGCTCGCGGTGTTGTTCGAGTCGGAGTTGTCGACCAGGATCACGTCCTTGCCGACCGGCAGGCCGTCCTCCGAGCGCCCCTTCTCGTTGCCGGACGGGTAGTAGTCCCAGGTCATCGTCCGGGTCGTCGACCCGCCGGCCGAGCTCAGCGTGTTCTTGGTCTGCTGGCCCAGGTCGTTGTAGTCGTACGAGTTGACGATGTCCCACGGGTCCTTGGACGTCTTGGTCCACCCGTTGTCGTAGTAGGTGTATTCGGTGTCGTTCCGGACGCTCTGCCCCTCCGACGGGGGCGCGCTGACCTTGGTCAGGTTGCCGATCTCGTCGTAGGTGTAGAAGGTCTTGTCCGGCGTGTTGTAGCGGCTGTCGTCCTTGTCGTAGGACGACCACTCCTCCTTCTTGCGGTTGAGCGCGTCGTACACGGTCACCACGGAGAAGTCGTCGGCATCGTCGGTGGTGTTCACCCCGCGCGGGGTGATCCCCTTCGTCTGGTTGCCGACCTGGTCGTACTCGTACTTGGTGGTGCGGTAGGTGATGGTGCCGGCGCCGTCCTTGGTGTGCGGCACCTTCGACTCGATCAGCGCGCCGCGGGCGTCGTACGTCGCCAGCGACTCGTTGCCCTCGGCGTCCGTGGTGCCGAGGGTCAGGCCGTCCTTGTCGAATCGGGCGGTGGTGAACTTGCCGAGCGCGTCGGTGGTCTTCACGACCCGGTGGTTCCAGTCGTACTCGTACTTGGTCGTGAAGTCGTTCTCGGCGCTGGCGGTCTTCTTCGCGTCGTACAGGACCGTGACGTTGCCGACATTGTCGTACTCCGAGACCACCTTCTGGCCGAGGCCGTTGGTGACCTCGATCGGCTGGTAGATCGCGTCGTACTTGGTGGTCGTCGTGTAGTCACCGACCTCGGGAGTCAGGTTGCCCTGCGGCTCCGTGACGGTCAGGACGTTGCCGACCTTGTCGTACGTCGTGGTGGTCTTGCGCTCCGGGTCGGTCGCCTCGTCCTTCGGCGCGTACGACTCGATCACCTGGTCGGCCTTGTCATAGACCGAGGTCGACACCGTCCCGTTGGCCGCGTACGCCGTGACGATGTTGTCGTTGGCGTCATACACCGAGGCCTTGGTGGTGATGTAGCGGTTGTTGGCCGCGTCCATCGGCTCGACCTTGTCCTTCGGCCGCCCGAAGGTGTCGTACCCCTGGGTGACCTTGGCGTTCTTACCGTTCTTGACCTCGAGGACGTTGCCCCGGTCGTCGTACGTGAAGTACGAGAGCCCGTTGCCGGCGTCCTTGATCCTCGCCGGGTAGCCGCTGGCGTGGAAGTCGAGGTACTCGGTGGTGTTGCCGTTGGCGTCCTTGGCGGCGACGAGCTGGCCCCAGTCGTCGTAGGTGTTCCGGCTCGTGTAGTCGCCATCGGTCGCCGTGGTGTTGCCCACCGGGTCGGTGACCGTCTCGACGTCACCCTCGGCCGTGTACGTGAAGGTCCACTTCCGCCCCTCCGAGCTGGTCTTGCTGACCACCTCGGCCACGTACCCGTTGAGCTGGCGCTGGTAGGTCAGCGCCGTGCCCGGCCAGCCGTTGCGGACCGCCTCGGCGTCCTTGACCTCGGTCGGGTAACCGGTCTTCGGGTCGTACGCCCAGGTGGAGACCGCGCCGTTGGCCTCCTCCAACCGGATGACGTTGTGGTCGTCGTCCCAGCCGAGCTTGGTGACCTCGTTCTTCGCGTTGGTCGTCTGGTACGCCCGGCCGTAGCCGTCCAGCAGGTACTGGGTGGCGTGGTTCTCGGCGTCGGTGACCGTGGCGTTGATGTTGTTGCCCTGCGGGCCGTCCGGGTCGACGTAGCCGAACTGGGTGAGGTAGCCGAGCCGGTCGGTGTAGGACTTCGTGGTCCAGTGGAACTTCGGGTCGTCGCCGGTCTGCGGGTAGTTGTAGACCAGGCTGGTGGGGTTGCCGCGCGGGTCGGTGACCTTGACCAGCTTGACGTTCTTGTTGCCCTGCGTCATGTCGTAGGCGAACTTGAACGTCTTCGGCGCACCGTCGGTCGACCCGGCTCCGTCGATCAGCTCACCGAGCAGGCCCTTGTCGGTGTAGGTGAAGGTGAGCTTGCGTCCCGAGACGTCGGTGATCTGGGAGATGTGATCGATGATCTTCGGGTTGGTCAGGTTGGTCGCGGACTTCCGCGTCCAGGTGGTGTCGTCGATGTAGTCGAACGCCTGACCCTTGGCGTAGTAGTCGACGGTCAGCGTCTTGCGACCGGTCGGGTCGGTGATGTAGCGGAGGAACTTGGTCGGCTTGTTGTTGGACTTCCGCTCCTCGTAGGTGAAGAGCATCTCGTTGCCGTTGTTGTCCACGATGCTGGACAGGAAGCCCTCGCAGTCGTAGAAGAACTGCGTCCGATCCGGCCGGGTCAGCACCCACGCCCTGCGTTCCTGGGTGTTGGGCTTGCAGTCCACGCTGCTGTTCTTCTGCAGGTAGAGGTGAACTCCCTTGGGGCTCTTCCACTCGTTCGCTGCCGCGTCCCAGGTGAACCAGTGGCTGGTGCCGTCACCGTCGGTCAAGGTGACCTTGGTGGGGTTCGGGTTGGGGTGGAAGTCGAGAGGGGCGCCGAGGCGCATCATCGACGAGGCCTGCACCGACCATCCGTAGCCGGCGACGGTGTCGGACGTGTCGAGGGAGTTGTAGGACATCCGCACGAACGTGGACAGCCCCCGGGAGGGGTTGTTGAACGCGTTGTACGACCAGACCGTGTTGCCGGAGTAGAGGTTGTTCATCAGGGTGCCGCCGGCGCCGGTGTTCTTGCCCGCGTACGAGTAGAACTTCTCCAGGCCGAGTTGGTCGGAGGTGGGTTCCTCCACCGCGACGTTCTGCGGCAACGGCTGGATCGCCGGCGTGGTTTCCGACAGTTTCTTGCCGGTCAGCTTGTTGCGCAGGTCCCACTTGAGCACGTAGTCGGTGCGCTTGTTGCCCTCCGTCGAGGACGGCGGGGTCTTCACCTGCGCGTTGACGTCGACCGTGCCGCCGGCGGGAACGCTCTTGGGCAGCGGGGTGACCACCTCGAAGCTGGGGTCCGCGCCGTCGGTGGTGCCGTCGGCCCGCTTCCAGTCGTAGCCGAGTTCCCAGTCGGTCGGGTTCCAGGTGGTCAGGGTCGGGTTGGACAGGGTGACCGGTACCGTGTACGTGGCGTTCGCGGTCGCCACCGTCGGGGTGGACGCCGCGTAGTAGGTCGACTCGCCGGTCTGCTCGAGGTAGGTGACTTCGAGGGTCGGGCGCAGCAGCGGTTCCTCACCCTCGGAGGAGAGCAGCATCGCGCGGGCGGTCTGGTTGACCTCGTCGCGCTGGCGTAGCAGCAGGCCGTAGTTGCTGGCCGGGGTCTTGACCCAGCCGTCCACGGCGGTGGTGACGTCCCAGGTTTCCCATTCCGGGTCGTTGGTGAAGCCGTTGAAGCTGGCCTTCCAGGCGGTGTCGTAGTCACCACCGGCCGTGGTCCACGCGTTCACCCCGTCGTAGGTGTTCCAGGTCGCCTTCGTCTCGTTGAACGCCCGCTTGAGCTTGTAGACGTCGACGTACTCGTCGGTGTCCAGACCGTCGTACAGGTAGGTGTTGTACATCCGCAGCTCGGCACCGACGATCTTCGCGTCGGTGGGGATGCCGGTCAGGGTGGGGAACTTGACCAGGCCGCGGGTGTCGCCGTAGTAGGACGAGTTGTTGCCCGGGCTGACGTACGGGTCACCGTCGTAGACGTTGACGTTCTCCGTCGGCCGCCCGGCGGACAGGGTGGTGTCGATGACGCCGTTCGAGCCGGTCGCGTCGGTCGCCGCGGTGCGGTAGATCCGGGTGATCTGGCCCGCCTTCGGCAGCATCGCCGG
>NZ_JBEYSO010000006.1:0-330295 GCF_040642675.1 Micromonospora sp. NPDC047738 | reverse complement strand
TTTAGTTTTTTGGCTTTTCCTTTTAAGCGCCCGGGCCTTGCCGCCGTTTTGTGCGGGGGTCCTGGTTTGTATGGGCGCGTCGCCGCGCGGCCCGCGGGCTCGGCCGCGCCGGCCGTCGCGCTGCGCGTGGCCACCTACAACATCCACGCCGGGGCCGGCGAGGACAACGTCTTCGATCTCGTCCGGACCGCCGAGGCGATCCGGTCTCTGGACGCCGACGTGGTCGGCCTCCAGGAGGTGGACGTCCACTGGGGTGACCGCAGCGACTTCGTCGACGAGGCCCAGGAGCTCGCCGATCGGCTGGGCATGCGGGCCTTCTTCGCGCCGATCTACGACTTCGACCCGCTGACCGCCGGTGCGCCCCGCCGGCAGTACGGGGTCGCGGTGCTCAGCCGCTACCCGATCCTAGAGGCGGAGAACCACGAGATCACCCGGCTCTCCACCCAGGTGCCCAACCCGGTGCCGGCCCCGGCGCCGGGCTTCGCCGAGGTGACGATCAACGTCCGGGGTGCCCACGTACACGTCTACTCCACGCACCTCGACTACCGGGGAGACCCGACCGTGCGGCGCATGCAGGTCGCGGACACGCTGAACATCCTGGCCGCTGATTCCGGGCCGAAGGTGCTGGTCGGCGACCTCAACGCGGAGCCGGGGGCGCCCGAGCTGGCCGCCCTGTGGCAGGACCTGCGGGACACCGCCCCGACGGGCGCCAGGACGTACCCGGCGATCAACCCGGGGAAGCGGATCGACGTCATCAGTGTCTCGCCGGACATCACCGTGGTGGGCACGGACACCGTAGCGACGACGGCATCGGACCACCGGCCGGTGGTCGCCGACCTCCTGCTGCACCAGCGCGGCAACTGATCCGGGCGGCAGCCGACGCGGCGGTGCTCCGGCCCCGGGACCGGAGCACCGCCCCCGCCACGGTCCCCGGTCAGCGGGCGTGGTGCGCGGCGAGGTGGGTCAGCATCGTCTGGTTGGCTTCCCAGCCGTCCGGGAACTTCACCGGCACGTCCAGGTGCACCCGCTCGGTCGACGGGTGCGCGTCGAGCAGTTCGGCGATCCCGGCCCGCGCCACCACGAGGCATGCGTGCCGGTGCCGGGAGGCCAGCACACACAGCCGCCCCGACTCCAGATGGAACGCGGTCGCGTCCCGCCGCCCGGACAGCGGGTGCAGCACGACCGTCACGTCGTACTCCCGGCCCTGCAGCCGGTTGGCGGTGTCGACGGTGATGCCCGCGCCGGCCTCACCGAGCCGCGCCCGGATGGCCGCCACCTGGTCGCGGTGGGCAGCGCCGATGGCGATCCGGTCCGCGGTCACCGGCGCGCCGTCGGGCGCCTGCTCGGAGATCGCGACCGCATCCCGCGCCAGCACCCGCAGCGCGAGGACCGCGCAGGCCGCGGCGGCCTCCCCATCGGTACGCAGCGTCTGCCGGGCCGGCAGCTCGTACAGCCCCCAGCCGGTGGCCGCCGCCACGTCCACCGTCGCGTCGTAGGCGTCACCGGGTCCGGCCTCGGTGAGCGAGAGGGCGCGGTCGGCGGGCCCGGTACCGGACCGGAACCCGGTGAACGGGTAGAACGCCGCCGCCACCACCGGCGCGGCGGTGGCGGGCAGCCGCCAGGACACCGGCAGCCGGTGTACGGGCAGGTCCGGGTTGTGCCGCAGCAGGGTGGCCACCGCCGACTGCATCGGATCCCAGGGCAGGCCGGTCCAGCGGGCGGTCTCGACGGTGGAGAACGGGTCGAGCTGCCCGGGATCGCCCACGAACAGCGCCCGCTCGAACCGGCCGGCCACGCGCAGCAGCGCGTCGGACCGCATCTGGTATGCCTCGTCGACGATCGCCCACGGCCAGCAGCCCTCGGCGACGGTGGCCCACTTGGCGGCCGTACCGATGATGACGGCCGAGGCGGCGAGGTCGGCGACCTTGGCGGCGACCCGGACCGTCTCGTGGCCCTCGACCCGGTCCGTGGGTTTGTAGTCGGTGGCGGAGAGCCGGCCGATGCGCAGTTCGGGTGCCTTGCGGGCGAGGCGGTCGATGAGGTCGTCGACCTGCTCGTTGGTCTGCGCGATGATGATCAGCGGCTCGCCGGCGGTGGCTAGTTCGACGGCGGCGCGGACCACGAGGGTGGACTTGCCGGCGCCGGGCGGGGAGTCGACCACCACGCCACGGTGGTCGCCGGAGCGCAGGTCGGCGAGCACGGCGGTGATCACGCGTTCCGCCTCGACCGCAGGCGGCACCGACAATCCCGCGAGCATCGATCACCCTCCCGACTGCCGCCCTGGTGGGCAGCGGTCCCGTCACCATACGAGCCGAGCGCGGGCCGCTGGCACACGCCACCGGCCCGCACTCGCCCGCCGATTCAGTCGCGGCGCTCCCCCACCCGGTACGTGACCAGGTTGGGGTCGGCGTTGAGCTGCCGTTCGGTGAACTTGATGGTGTCGAAGCCCTTGCCCGAGTAGAGCCGGGTCTGGTCGGCGTACCAGGGGGAGATCGGGTTGGCCGACTGGGAGTAGGTGAGGATCTGCCGGCCCGACGGCCCGTTGCGGCCCAGCTCGACGGCCATCAGGAACGACGTGCCGTGCAGCACCTTCGGGTAGCCGACGCCGGGCTGCACCAGGTTGATCGTCATATTGAAGACGCCGGCCTCGGGCCACCCGCCGTGGATCGGGATCCGTTCGGTGCCGCGCGGCTCGGTCTGGATGTCGCCGAGGCGCGCGTCGAGCGGGATGCCGTCGAGCAGCTGAACGGCGTCCGCGAGGGCGGTGCGGATCCGAGGGTCGTCGACGGCGAGCCGGCCCGGGGTGGTGAGCGGGTTGGCGGGGTCGAACCGGTCGGCGAAGCGCAGGCCGCCGGCGCGGGCGAATTCGGTGAACACGTGCGAGCCGCGGCTGTCCAGGTCGACCCGAAGGTCCCAGCCGCGCAGGGCGGCGCAGCCGGCGCTCAGGTCGACCCGGGTGCCGTCGGAGGCGGTGGCGACCGGGTTGGCCGTACACGATCTCACCAGGTCGTCGCGGACCAGTTCGCCGCCGTAGGCGCGATTGCCGAGGGTGACCGCCCACAGGTTGCCGGTGGTGAACCGGGTGCCGGGGAGCCCGTCGGTGCCGGCGAGGCGCTGCCGCACCTGGTGGACGCCGAGCCGGGTACGCAGGCTGCGTTCGGTCCGCTCGTCGCCGATGATGCGCGGGAAGCCCTCCAGGGGCTGCTGCGGGTTGGCGAGCCAGTAGCTGTCGTTGGAGTTGGTCACGTAGTCGTTGCGGACCAGCGTGGGCAGGTGCGCCGGGCCGAAGATGCCCGGCACGGCGGCGTCGGGGTCCCGGCCCAGCTCACAGGCGGAGCGGGAGCCGTCGAGGACGGCCTGGCCGCTGCCGGCGTACAGGTCGCGCCAGGCGGCGGGGATGCAGGTGGCGGCGAGGTGGTCGGTGACCCGGGGGACGACGGAGTGGTCGGCGTAGAGGGCCTTGCCGTCGCTGTCGGCGGCGATGACGTTGACCCAGGGCAGGGACTGGTGGCGGTCCAGCGCCGCCCGTAGGTCGGCCACCGACCGGGCCCGTCCCATGGCCAGCCAGCCGTCGAGGGCACGGTTGTTGGCCGCGTTGGGGTCGCTGATCGCGTACGCGGTGTCGGCGGTCCAGTCGAAGACGCCGGGCACCACGACGACGGGGCCGAAGTGGGTGTCGTAGAGGGTGCGGCTGACCGGCCCGTCGGGGGTCTGGACGGTGACCGTGCGGGCGGTCATCTTTCGGGGCTTGCCGTCGTAGCGGTAGCTGGTCGGGTCGCCGGGGACGAGGGTCAGCTTGTGCCAGGTGAAGCGGCGGGCGGTGGAGACGGTGTGGCTCCAGGCGACCCGGCCGTTGTGGCCGATCTCGATGAGCGGGTCGCCTACCAGGGCCGCGCCCTCGACGTCGTACGAGCCGGGAACCTTGAGGTGCATCCGGTAGAACCGGTCGGGGCCGTCCCACGGGAAGTGCGGGTTGGCCAGCAGCATGCCCGTCCCGCTGGCGGTGGCGTCGCGTCCGAGTGCGTACGCGTTGCTGCCCACCCCGGCCGGCGCGCCGTCGCGGGCGGCGACGAGGGCCGCCGCCTCGGGGGCGGGCAGCTGGCCGCTGATCTCACCGGGGCGTGCCGGCGCGCCCTTGCCTGGTGGGGCGGCGGCGACGATGCCGTCGGCGAGCCCGGCGGAGCCGGCGCGGGCCATGCTGGTCCAATGGGCCCGCCACAGGTCCAGCTCGGTGATCGGCTGCACCCACGGCTTGCCGGCACAGGCCGGGTCGGTGAGGTTCGCCGCGCCGGTGCGGCGCAGGTACGCGTTGTAGCCGGCGACGAAGCCGCGGATCTGGTCGCGTACCTCATCGGAGGGTGAGTGCACGCCGTCGCGGGGGCCGGTGAGCAGCCGCTCGACGACCCGGTCGTCGATGACCTTCTGCTGGAACAGGTCGCTGGTGACGTTGACCGCCGCCTCGCCGGACGTACCGAACCAGCGGGCGCGTTGGGCGCGGACGGTGACCACGGTTTCGGCGATGGTGCAAAGGTTGTCCTCGGCCTGGACGTAGCCGACGCCGTAGCCGAGGTTGGCGAAGTCGCGGGCGGTGATGTGCGGTACGCCGTACGAGGCGCGCTGGATGAGAGCCGAGTAGCCGTTGCTGTTGGCGGCGGCCGGGTTGGTGGTGGCGGTGAGGCCGGCGGCGACCAGGACGGCGGCGGTCGCGGCGGCGGTGAGCTGCCTCATCGGGCGGCTCGTTGAGAGCGTGGTCGGGTCATTCGGACGTCCTCCCCGGGTGTCGACTGTCCATTCCCGACCGACGCTAACGACGCCGGCCGGCTCGAACATCGGGGATGACCACCAGGTGGGCCCGGGGTTGCCCGCAGGGGAAGGTTCCCGCTCAGCGCTGCTGGCCTACGGTCACGTGCGTCCGCTGTGGGCTGGACAGGTCCGCGCGCATTGCCTCCGTCAGCAGCGAAAGGCCCTCCCGCACGGCCGCCAAGGGCGGTTTCGCTCCGGCTGGCCGCGTGCGTTCGAGAATCACCGGTTGAGCCGCGAAGAACCTGCCCCGAAGCTCCTCGACTGCTGATCGCACGGGCTCCGGAGCGATGAGGGTGGCCTCGACGCTGCACTTGTAGGCGGCGTCCCGGGCCTCCGGCAGCGTGCCGTCGCTGTCGTTGTCCCAGACGGAGACGAGGGCGTCATGCCAGCCGTACAGGGCGATGAGCAGATCGCGGTACAGCAACCTCTTGTCGTCCAGCCAGCGCACGCGTTCCTCATAGGTACGCTGCTCCTGCTGCAGGCGGGTCTGCCCGCGCTGAGCAAGCCATGCACCAGCAACGCCAGCCAGCGCACCCACCGTTGTGCCTACCAGGCCAGCCAGCGCCGCATCCATGATCCTTTTTCTAGCAGATGGCGTCATCCTCAGCGCCGCTCGCCCGTACACATCGACTGTCAACCGGCGGGTGAGGCAGGTGCGTACCGTCACCGTTGAAACGCGGCCGTCCCGGGCGGAACGGCCGCGTTTCAGTGCGGAGTTACGGCTGCTTCCAGGGCTCGAAGTAGGCGACAGTCGCCATGTCGGTCTCCACGCCGGTCTCGAAGCTTTCGGCGGCCGGGCTACGTTTGGGTGACCCGCCCTCGGGTTAGGTTCAGCGGCGTGAGTGTGCACGCCCGCATCGTCGCCGACGATTTCCCGGCCACCCTGCGCTTCTACACCGACCTGCTCGGAGAGCCGGAAACGGTTGTCCCGGACTTCGAGTACGCCAGCTTCGACCAGGGCGGTGAAACCGTCCTGGCGATCCTCGGCCGCCGGGCGGCGGAGGCGGTGCTGCCGGTGGGTCGGGGCGACGGCGGAGTGCTGGTGGTGGTCCCGGTGCCCGACGTGGACGCCACCATCGCCGCCCTCCCGGTCGAGGTGGTGGTCGCCGAGGCGGCCGACCGCCCCGGGTGGGGTGTGCGCTCGGCGTACCTGCGCGACCCGGAGGGCAACCTGGTCGAGGTGCAGACCTGGACGGCCCGTTGAGGGCGCGGTCCGCACGTTCCGATCCGGCCGCACCTCCTGTCCCGCCGTCTCGGCATCGGCGGGGTTGGTTGAAGAACTGCAGGTGGGTGCCAGGGCCTCCTAGGCGTCGGGGACGAGAAGCGGGGCCGGCCCGATGGACCGGCCCCGCTCAGGGTGTGCGTTCTTTGAATCCGTCGATCAGCGCTTGTGCTCGACCACCGTCAGGGTGAAGTCGTCGTACGACGCCGCGTGGGTCTTGTCGCCGCCGTAGACCGCCCGCACCTGGTGGGTGCCGGGGTTGGGCAGCATGCGGACGGTGCAGGAGGCGACGCCCTTCTTGACCGGCGCCTCGCAGAGCACGTCCTCACCGATCATGAACTGCACCGGGCCGGTCGCCGTGGACGGCGTTACGGTCGCGGTCAGTTTCAGGGTCCGGCCCCAGGTGGCGGTCACGTCGTTGGCCCGGACCGAGGTGGGGGTTCGCTCCACGGTCGGGGCCGCGGTGACGGTGACCACCCGGTTGGCGACCGCCTGGTTTCCGTTGGTGTCGGAGACCAGGTAGGACAGCGCGTAGCTGCCCGGGGTGGTGGTGTCGACGGTGCCGATGACCTGGATCCGGTTGGTGACGTCGCCGTCGGTGTTGTCCACCGCGGTGACCCCGGCCAGCGGATCGAAGGCCTGCCCCTGCTTGACCGAGGTCGAGGCGGGGACGGTCAGCACCGGCGCGGTGACGTCGGTGCCGGCCGCGGTGGCGGTGAAGATGCCGCCGAACTGGTCGACCGAGCCGACCTGGGCACCGCTGCCGGTGTGGCTGGTGGTGGTCCAGGCGTAGAGCTCGCCCTCGGTCAGGCCGCTCCACTGGACGGTGGCCGGCCAGCCCGACTTGGCCGTGGCCTCACCGATGACGGTATCGGTCGGGGTGACCAGGACGAGGCCGTCGGTGCTGAAGCTGGTCTTCCGCGACGACAGGTCGATCGGCAGGACCATGTTGTCCTCGGCGCCGTTGTAGCGCTTGCGGTCGTCGTACTCGGTGGCGCCGTAGTTGTTGAGCATCGGCGAGTAGGTGTCGATGCTCATCTGGGCCCGGTCGACGTCGATCTGCAGCAGCCGCAGGAAGCTGGCGCCGAACTGCAGCAGGTCGCCCTTCTTGTGGTCGACGATGCCATCGCCGTTGAGGTCGAGGTTGCCGTTGGCGTCGACCTTCTCCGGCCACAGTTCACCCGCGGTCATCTTGTAGAACTGGTAGTCCGCGAGCAGTTCGACCACGTTGTGCTCGACGGTGACGCCGACCCCGGTCTTGAGGTTCGTGCCGACGCCGTGCTCGTGGCCGGCGAGGACCAGGAAGACGTTCGGGTTGGCGGCCACGATGCTGGAGAAGGCCCGCGAACCGTCGGTGGAGAAGTTGGCGCCCCGGCCGTCCGGCGCGCCCGACGGGGCGATGTAGGCGTGGGTCAGCAGGATGCCGTTGCGGTCGTGGTAGCGCTGGAAAATCGAGCTGGCCCAGTCGGCCTCGGCCTGGGTGACGCCGTAGGAGAGACCCACCGCGACGAAGTCCAGACCGCCCGCGGAGAAGAGGACGTAGTTGTTCTGGTTGTCCTTACCGCGGGTGACCACGGCACCGGAGGCGTCGGTGGTCTCGTCCCAGGCGTGATACGACGCCTTGTACTCGGCCGGCCACTGCTTGGAGCCCTCGTAGTAGCGCTCGGGGCCGTAGTACTGGTTGAACCGTGAGGTCGGGCCGGTCTCGGCGCCGCCCTGGTTGTCGTGGTTGCCCGCGACGACCTGGTTGACCAGTCCGGCCGCGTCCAGGGTGCGCTGGGCCTCGGCGGTGAACTGGAACTCCTTGGTCACCTGCTCGTCCAGACCGGGGCGGAGCAGTTTGCCGCTGGCGTCGGTGGCCAGCGGGTTGGTGTAGTCGTTCTCGATGATGTCACCGGTGTGCGCGGTGTAGGCGATCTTCCGGCGGGCGGCGTTGTCGGCCAGCCACTGGGTGGTGTCCCGGTAGGACTTCGCCCAGAGCGCCTGCTCCGCCATGGTCATCTTGTCGCTGGGCTCGTCAATGCCGTCGAAGTCGTCGTACGTGCCACCGACGGCACCCTCGGCGAGGTACTGCGTGTCGGTGAAGTGGGCCAGCGAGAAGTCGTAGGACGACGGGTCCTCGAAGTGGTCCCGGTTGGCCGGGGCGCCGGCGGTGGCGTCGCGCGACGCCAGGTCGTCGGCGAACGGGTCCTGGCCGGTGACCAGGACGTGGACCACGCCGTTGTCGACCAGTTCCGGCCGGACGGCGGCCTTCAGCGTGGTCTCACCCTCGGCCTGGCCGCGGGCGGTGGCGAGTTCGGTCCACGTCTGGGCGGTGCCGTTCCACGCGTGCAGGGAGACGGCGCGGGCGGGGTCGACCGTGCCGTTCCACAGGATCTGGCGGCGCTCGGTCGACGCCGGCACCTGGACGTCGTACCGCTGGAACGGGATGTTGCCCGTGGACGGGCTGTTCGCCATCTTGCCGTCGGGACGCGGGCTCGCTCCGATCTGGCCGCCGCCGGTGTAGGAGAAGTCCAGCGCGGACGGCATCACCGGGACGACGCCCTGGAAGCCGCCGACCGGCACGCTCGGGGTGGCCTGCTTGAAGGTGGTGGTCACCTCGCCGCCGTCGGGGTTGTTGGCGATCGCCGAGAGCGTCACCCGACCGCTGCCCTGGCCGACGTCGGTGCCGCCCGTGGTCGGGATGGCGTCGGAGGTGAACGTGACCGTCTTGCTGACGGGCTTGCCGAACACGTCGGTCGCCGAGATCGCCAGGGTGTGGTTGCCGGACTTCATGCCGGCGCCGATCTCCTGGCCGACCTGCACGGGCTGGCCGTCGAGCAGGTAGCGCCAGCCGGTCGCGTTGCCCTGGTTGGTCACGCTCACCTGGAGCTCGGTCGGGCGGCTCAGGTGGTCGCCCTCCCCGGGGAGCGTCGAGGTGATCGCGACGCCCGCGTTCCGGACGTCACCGAGGGCGGCGATGTTGAGCGCCTTCACCTCGTCGAGGGTGAGGACGCGGGAGTAGATCCGGGCGTTGCGCACCGTCGCCGGGGCCCAGAACTGGTTGACCGCGTCGGCGCCGACGTAGAAGGAGTTGCGGGCGGCGCCGCCGGGCAGGCCGAGCGGTGCCGGGGCGGCGACGGACGCGGCCAGCTCGCCGTCGACGTACAGGCGGGCGGTGGCACCGTCCCAGGTGCCGACCGCGTGGTACCAGCGGCCGGAGGAGATCTGGACCTGGGCGTTGCGGTAGGCGCCGCTGGCGTACACGGCGAAGGTCAGCTTGTCGCCGTAGACGACGATCGAGTAGCCGCCGGTCTCCTTCTCGGAGCAGACGGAGTGCTCACCGGAGTTGGGCAGGGTGCCGTTGTCCTTGAAGGTGCACTCGATCGAGACCTGGTTGCGGATCTTCTCCCACTGCGTGTCGCCCATCGCGTAGGCGTAGGCGTCGTTGGCACCGTCGAAGGTCGCGACCGGCGTCTTCACCGCGGTGTCCTGGGCGATCACCGGCTCGCCGACGGTGGTGACGGCGAGGTTCTGGGCGTCGTCCTTCGGCGTGCCGTCGTCGAAGTCCACGTCGAGGACGTCGGCGGTCGGGACGGGTGCCTTGAGGTCGAAGGCCGACGCCAGTTCGGCCGCCTGGGCGGCGGTCAGCCCCCGGCTCCAGACCTTGCTGGCCGCGAAGGAGGCCGGCGGGGCGACCTGCCCGATGCCGGACGGGGCGGCGTCGGCGCCGATCACGAACCGACGCGAGGTGGACGCCGGCGGGGTGAGCGCACCGGTGGCCGCGGCGAAGCCGGCCAGCTGGCCGTTGAGGTAGAGGCTCAGGGTCTGGCCGTCCCAGACCGAGAGGGCGTGGTACCAGCGGTTGCCGCTGATCGGCGTCAGCACCGACTTGTAGCCGCCGCCGATGTGGGCCATCGTGCCGAGGTTGCCGGCGTTGACGTAGACCGAGAAGCCGCCGGCTTCCTTGTCGGAGCAGAGGTCCTTCTCGCCGCTCACCGGCATGGTGGTGTCGACCCGGAAGACGCACTCGATGGCGAAGCCGCTGGAGAACTTGCTCCACTGGTCGGTGAAGTCGAAGGAGACCGCGTCGTCGACGCCGTCCACCTTGAGCAGGTCGTGGCCGAAGGCCGCGTCGGTGATGTAGCTGGGAGCGCCCCAGGTGGTGGGGGCGAGGCCCTGGGCCCGGTCGGTGGTGGCGCCGCCGGTGAAGGCGACGTCGAGCACGTCGGCAGCCGGGACCGTGGCGGCCGAGGTCGGCGCGGCCTGGGCGGGCATCATCAGCGCGCCGCCGGCCATCGCGAGCCCGAGGGCGGCCGCGCCCAGGCGGCGCCACCTCCGGGCGAACGGATGGAGTCGTGTTGTCACGACATCTCCTTTTTCTGGGGGGTTTTCTCTTGGTGTTTGGTGGTGGGTGGTCGGAAATCCGGAAGGAAGGTCAGGTGCCGGGTAGGCCGGCGACGGCGGAGGCGGAGATGCCGACGCCGATGAGGGTGATCCCGCAGGCGGCCAGCACCGGGGCCACCCGCGTGGCCAACTGCAGGAGGGCGTGGGACCCGGCGGCGCGCGTCACGAGGGAGCGGCCGGTGAGAGCCATGAGGCCGACGGTGAAGAGCACCGCGGCGAGCCCGAGGCCGAAACAGACCACGAGGACGAGAGCGAACCCGGCCCGCCCGGCGAAGATGCCGGTCACCAGCACGAGGAAGGCCGCCGGCGACGGCGTCAAGCCGCCGGACATGCCGAGGAGGAGGAGCCCCGGGCGGGACGGGCTGGCATGGCCATGCCCGTGGTCATGGCTGTGGCCGTGGTCGTGTCCGTGGCCGTGGTCATGTCCGTGGCTGTGGCTGTGGCTGTGGCTGTGGCTGTGGCTGTGAGCATGACCGCGCCGACGCAGGTGGCGGCGTAGCAGCCAGAGCCCGACGGCGACGACGGTCAGGCCAGCCGCCAGCTGCAGCCCGGTGGTCAGGCGCTCGAGGCTGACCAGGTCGGAGAGGGAGAAGAAGGTCCAGGCGACCGCGATGGCCAGCACCGAGACGGTGTGCATCGCGGCGACCGAGAAGCCCAGCCAGGCGGCGTCGCGGACCCGGCCGCGGGAGCCGATCAGGTACGCCGCCGCGAGACTCTTGCCGTGGCCGGGTGCGAGTCCGTGCGCAGCCCCCGCCACGAAGGCGATCACCAGCGCCACCGGCATGAACCCCGGCGACTGCACCGTCTCGATCAGTCGATCGCCGAACCCGGCGGCGCCGAAGAGATCGACGGCGAGGAGGGCTGTGGGGCCGGAGCCGAGGGGTGCCGCCGCAGTGCCGAGGCTGGTGATCGAGTGCATGATTCAGGCCTTTCGTCCGCGCCGGTGGTGCCAGAACGCTCCGGCTGCGACGAGGGCCAGCAGGACGCCCCCGACGACGGAGAGTTGCAGGGCGCTGCTGCTTGAGGAGGTCGCGGCGACGGTCCGAGTTGCCGCGGGACGGGAACTTGAGCCGTCACTGATGGTCCAGTCCGCCGACTCGTGCGCGGCGTCGTACACCGCCTTCTGCCCACGAGGACCTCTGGCGAGCGTCCGGTAGGCCTCGTGCAGGTCGGTGAGCATCCGGGACGTCACGGTCACCGTGCTCACCGGTTCGGGGCAGGTGAACAGCACCTCGGCGCCGCCGGCCGCCAGATCGTCGGCCACGGTGACCTCGCCCTTGCAGGCCCGCCCTTCCTGCTTCACGGTGATCCGCTCGGTCAAGTACTTGGCGAACGTGGGAGCCTCAGCCAACGCCACCGCGTCGGCGGGCTCGTAGATCACCGCACCGTCCAGCAACACCCGGTCCTGCGGGAGGACGCCGAGGGCGATGCCGAGCTGGGTCAGGTCGTCGGTGCCGCCGACGAGCCACCGGACCCGCACATTGTGGTCGCCCTCGCCCGCGACCTTGATCTGCTGTGGGGCGCCGAAGGGATGCGCCGAGGCCGGGTTTGGAGCCAGCCCTCCGATCAGCACCAGTGCGAGTACGGCCCAGGAGCAACGCCAGGCGTGGCGTAGGGCACGGCGCAGGGCAGGCACAACAGGCTCTCATCCGCTCGGTGGTCGCAAACGCAATGACTGTTCCGGCCGCAGGTGACCAGCAAGATCACAAAAACCGAGCGAACTCTTACGGGCAGGTTGCCGGACCAGGAAATGACCCTGGTCATCGTGGGTGCCGGGCGGCTCTGTCCATGCCCGACCGGCGCTGGTGACGCCGGAAATGGCACGCAGCCGCGTCGCCGTCGCCGTACCAACTCATCTGCGGAAGTGACTGGACCGAACGATGATACTGAGTATTATACCCAGTATATCGACGGCTGGGTGGTGGACCATGAGCATCCGACATGCACTGCTGGCGTTGCTGGCGGAAGGATCCAAGTACGGCCTGCAACTGCGGCAGGAGTTCGAGGCACGCACCGGTGAGGTCTGGCCGCTCAACGTCGGGCAGGTCTACACCACGCTGCAACGCCTCGAGCGCGAAGGACACGTGGAATCGGACGAGACCGAACGCGACGGTGCGCAGCGACGGTACCGGATCACCGCCGACGGCGAACGCGAACTGGACCGGTGGTTGCGGACCCCGCCCGGCGCCACGCCTCCCCCGCGCGACGAGCTCGTCATCAAGGTGCAGGTGGCGGTGCGCCTGCCCGACGTCGACGTACGGGAGATCCTGCAGGTCCACCGCCGGCGCCTCGTCGAGGAAATGCAGCGGTACACCCACCTCAAGGCCGAGGCGGACCCCGACGACATCGCGCTCGGCCTCGTCGTCGACGCGGAACTGTTCCGGCTCGAGGCGGTGGTCCGCTGGCTCGACGCGGCCGACGCCCGGCTGCGCCGCCTACCCGCCACGCCCACCTCGGCCGCCGAGGCAGCGCCGAGCGCCCCGACCCCACCGGCCGGCCCCGCCGACCGGCAACCGGCCGAATCCACCCCGACACGCGAGGGGGCCCGCCGATGAGTGCCGTGCTGAGCATGCGCCAGGTGTCCAAGGTGTACGGCCTGGGCAACGCCGCCGTACACGCGCTGCGGCAGGTGGACCTCACCGTGGACGGCGGCGAACTGGTGGCCGTCATGGGTCCGAGCGGCTCCGGCAAGAGCACCCTGCTGACGATCGCCGGCAGCCTCGAGGAGCCGACCGACGGTGAGGTGCTGGTCTGCGGTGACGACATGTCGACCATGTCCGCCGACGCTCAGGCCAGGATGCGTCGCCGCGCCATCGGCTTCGTCTTCCAGGACCTGAATCTGCTCGCCGGGCTGTCCGCCGTCGAGAACGTGGCGCTGCCGCTCGAACTCGACGGCGTGGGCGCGCGTGCCGCACGGGCCGCCGGCATGCGCGTACTGGAGGAGTTGGGGCTGGCCGAGCGGGCCGCCGCCTTCCCCGACGACCTGTCCGGCGGCGAACGTCAGCGGGTCGCGATCGCCCGCGCCGTGGTCGGGGACCGGCGGCTGCTGCTCGCCGACGAGCCCACCGGTGCGCTGGACTCGGCCAACGGCGAAGCGGTCATGCGGATGCTGCGCGCGGCCTGCAAACGCGGGATCGCGGGGGTCATGGTGACCCACGACGCGCAGCTCGCCTCCTGGGCCGACCGGGTGGTGTTCCTCCGCGACGGCCGGGTCGTCGACCAGACTGCGTCGCCCGGTCCGGACGCCCTGCTCGCCGGGGACGTGACCCCGTGACGGCGAGCACCGCCACCCCGCCGAGAACTGACCGGCCGGCGCCCCGCCGCGCCCCGGGCGGCGGCCTGCCAGCCCGCCGGGCCGTGATCCGGTGGGCGGTACGGCTGTTCCGGCGCGAGTGGCGCCAGCAGATGCTCACCCTCGCACTGCTCACCGTCGCCGTCATCGGGGCCACCTTCGCCGTCTCGGCGACCTACAACATGGCCTCGTCGAGCGACGCGACGTTCGGGCGCGCCGACCACCTCCTGCGCCTCGACGGCGGCGACTCGGCCGTGCTCGACTCCCGGCTCGCCGCCGCACGGGCGTGGTTCGGCACGATCGACGCGATCGGCCACCAGTACGTGGCGGTGCCGGGCCTGTTCGACCCGGTCGACGTCCGCGCGCAGAACCCTGACGGCGCGTACGGCGCACCGATGCTGGCGCTGCGGCAGGGGCGGTACCCGGCCGGCGCGGACGAGGTGGCGGTCACCGACGGGGTGGCGCGTACCCTGCGGACCGGGCTCGGCCGCCGGGTCAGCCTCGACGGCCACGATCGGCTGGTCGTCGGGGTGGTGGAGAACCCCAAGGACCTGGCCGACGAGTTCGCCCTCGTCGACGTGGCGCACGCCGACCCGCCGCAGACCGTCACCGTCCTCGTCGCCGGGGACCAGGCCTCCCTGGAGGCGTTCCGCAACACCATCGACGGTCCGCTGGTACGCGAGTCGCGGCCCGCCATGACCCGTGCGGTTATCGCCGCCGTCACGCTGGCGCTGGCCACCATCGGCCTGCTGCTGGTGTCGCTGGTCGCCGCGGCCGGGTTCATCGTGGTGGCGCAGCGCCGGCTGCGCCAGCTCGGCATGCTCGCCGCGATGGGTGCCACCCGACGGCACCTGCGGCTGGTGATGCTGGCCAACGGAACCGTCGTCGGAGCGGTCGCCGCGGTGCTCGGCACCGCCATCGGCGTCGCCGCCTGGCTGCTCGTCGCCGGGCGGGTGGAGACGGCCGCCGGGCACCGCATCGACCGGTTCGACCTGCCCTGGGCGACGCTCGGCGCGGAGATGGTGCTGGCCGTGGCGACCGCCACCGCCGCCGCGTGGTGGCCGGCGCGGGCCATCGCGCGTACCCCGATCATGAGCGCCCTGTCGGCGCGGCCGCCGCGCCCCCGACCGGCCCGGCGCACCGCGGTGGCCGCCGTGGTCCTGCTCGCCGCCGGTGTCACCTGCCTGGTGCTGTCCGGCGGCACCAACCCGGTGCTGATCTCCGCCGGCACCCTCGCCACGGCGGTCGGGGTGCTCTTCGTCGGCCCGACCGCGATCCGGTTGCTGGCCGCGGCGCGCGGCGGGATGCCGGTGGCCGTCCGCCTGGCGTTGACCGACCTGGTCCGCTACCAGGCCCGGGCCGGCGCGGCGCTCGCCGCGATCAGTCTCGCGCTGGGGATCTCGGTGGCGGTCGTCGCCGGGTCCGCCGCCGCCGAGTACCAGGCCAGGCACTCCGCCGGGCTGGGCAACCTGGCCGACAGCCAGCTCCTGGTCCGCATCGGCCGACCCACCCCGGTGATCCCGGTACGGACCCCGGAGCAACTGGCCAGCCTGCAGGCGCAGCTCGACGCGATCGCCGGCAACCTCGGCACCCCCACGGTCACTCCGCTCGACATGGCGGTGGTCGCCTCTTACACCGACCCGGGCGAGAACGGCGGCCAGCCCGGCCATCCGGCCGTCGAGATCGGTACGCCGGTCGCCGACGGTCAGACGATGACGTCGTACCCCCTCTACGTGGCCACGCCGGAACTGCTCCGGCTCTACCGGCTCGACACCGCAGCGGTCGCCGCCGACACCGAGGTGCTCAGCGTCCGCGCCGGCGCGCTCGAACTGGTGAACATCCCCGAACGGCGCGTCTACCCGAAGACCCAGGCGCTTCCGGACACCCGGTACTCCTCGATGCCGAACTCGCTGGTCACCGCGGGCATGATGTCCCGCCACGGCTGGCAGCCCGCGCGGGTCGGCTGGCTCGTCGAGGCGGACCACCCCCTCACCGGGCAGGAGCTGGCCACCGCGCAGAACCTCGCCGCGAGCGCCGGCCTCACCATCGAGTCCCGCCACGAGCAGGCCTCCCTCACCGCGCTGCGGACTGGAGCGGTCGCCGCCGGCGCGCTGCTCGCCCTCGGCATCCTCGCCATGACCGTCGGCCTCATCCGCGGCGAAGCGGCCGGCGACCTTCGCACCCTGACCGCGACCGGCGCCCCACGACGCGTACGGCGCACGCTGACCGCCACGACCTCTGGTGCGCTCGCCCTGCTCGGTGCCGTCCTCGGCCTGGCCGGCGCGTACCTCGCGCTGGTCAGCGTCCTGCACCGCGACCTCGACGCGCTGACCGACGTACCCCTCGCCCACCTGGCCGCGACGACCGTCGTTCTGCCGGTGCTCGCCGCCGTCGCCGGCTGGCTACTCGCCGGCCGCGAACCGTCCTCGTTGAGCCGCCGCAGGCTGGACTGAGCAGGGCCCGCGTTGCGCCACCAAACTCGCGCGCAAACGGCGAACACACATGATGTGATGAACCGCTGTGAGTGAAGGGAAACAACTCCTCGGCGGCCGCGCAGACCTGATGCTCGCAATGGAGCAGAACCTCGCCGAACATGCCTGTCACTTGCACCGGCATGTGGCGGGCTCGACCGTCATTGAAACCAACGATCTCCTGATCGCCGACAGCGGCCTGGACGACGACACCTTCAACATCGTCGCAGCGGCGCGTCTCACGCCGGACACCGCCGCGACCCGGATCGCGCAGACCCTTCAGGCACTGGCCACCACCGGGCGTCCCTTCTCGTGGTGGGTGGGCCCGGCTTCCACGCCAGCGGATCTCGCGTCGCTCCTGGAAAGCGCCGGTCTCCAGGCATCCGAGACCGAGACCGGCATGTGGCAGGACCTACGTGGGGGCCCGCCCCAGCAACCTGCTGGGGATCTGGCCATCCACCGGGTGAGGACCCCCGAGCAACTCGCCGATTACTCGACCGTCCTGGCTGCGAACTGGAACCCACCGGCCGCCACGGTGCGCCGCTTCTTTGCTGATGCCGCCGACTGGGCCCTCGCCCCCGACTGCCCCGCTCGCTACCTGGTCGGCTACGTCGACGATCGCCCCGTCTGCTCGGCCGAGGTCTTCCTCCACTCGGGAGTCGCTGGGATCTACAACATCGCTACCCTGGCGACCGACCGCCGGCGCGGTTACGGCAGCGCCATCACCCAGGCGACCTTGCGCACCGCGTACGACGCGGGCTACCGCACGGTGGTCCTGCAAGCATCCTCAGAGGGCGAACCGGTCTACCGCCGGCTTGGGTTCCAACCCTGCGGCCGCTTCACCGAGTACGCCATCACACCCTGAGACCAGATATCCACTCGCGTGCCGTGGCCCCGGCCCCCAGCGGGTGGCCGGGCCCAGCGTGAGCAGGCCACGAGCATCAAAAAACGATGAGTTACTGATCAGTCACCCATTGTTTAATCTCTGCATTCGCATGGATGATTGCGCTGATGGCCCGGACGCCGGTGCTCCGTCGTCCGAGTCAGCTCGCCCACCGGATGAAGGAGAGTGCCTGGTGTGTGACACCGATCATCTTGAGCCCTCCGGCATGAACCGTCGCGACCTGCTGGGACTTCTCGGCGCGGCCGGCGCCGGGCTGGCCGTCGCCCCCGTCCTGACGTCAGACCCGGCACTGGCCGCCGCGTCAGACCTCGCGCTCGACCCGAAGACAATGCCCGCCGACCCGGTCAACTACGAGCCACCGACCACACTCGCCATCGACTCGCAGGCCAAGGACTCGGCCATCTCCTGGATCGACCGCAACGAACACCGCATCGTGGGGTTGAACGACCGGATCTGGGAGTACGCCGAGCCCTCCCTGGCCGAGTGGAACTCGTCCTGGGCCGAGGCGGACTTCCTGCAGGCCAACGGCTTCACCATCAAGTGGGGCGCGGGCGGCATGCCCACCGCGTTCGTCGCCACCTTCAGCCATGGCACCGGCAAGCCGGTGATCGGATTCAGCGGGGAGTACGACGCGCTTCCCGGGCTGTCGCAGGAAAAGGGCAACCCACAGCATTCGCCCCTGGTCTACCACCACGACCCGTACGCCCCCACGTACGGCTTCGGACACGGGTGCGGCCACTGCGCGCTCGGCGCAGCCGCGGCGGGTGCGGCTGTCGCGACCGCCACGGCGATGCGGGCTCGCAACCTCGACGGCACGATCAAGTTCTTCGGCTCGACCGCGGAGGAGCAACTGGTCGGCAAGTCGGTGGCGGTGCGAGCCGGGGTCTACAAGGGCCTCGACGCCTTCGTAGACTGGCACCCCAGCAGCGGCAACAGCACGAGCTGGTCGTCGAGCAACGCGATGTACAGCATCGCCTTCCATTTCCTCGGCACCGACGGCCACGGCGGGTCACCGCTCGCGACCCGATCCAGCCAGGACGCGGTGACGGCGATGGCGATGCTGACGGAATATCTGCGGGAGAGCGACCAGGCGCACACCTCCCGGATGCACTACGCGATCCGGCAGACCGGTCAAGCGCCGAACGTCTTCCCCACGCTGTCGAGCATCTGGTACTACGCCCGCGAGGGCAGCCCGGAACGCGCGAAGATCCTGATGGACAAGATCATCAAGTGTGGTGAGGCGGCGGCGATGGCCACCGGCACCCGGATGCAGTACCGCATCATGGGTGGGGTCTGGAACCAGCTCGGCAACAAGCGTGGCGCCGAGCTGATGTACGCCAACATGACGCAGATCGGTGCGCCGAAGTTCTCCGCCCAGGACCAGGCGTTCGGCAAGGCGTTGCAGCGGTCCAACGGCACGGCGGAGACCGGCTTCTCCGAAACGATCAGCGAGCTGCGGCCGCCGGCCACGGTCTTCATGGGCGGAGGTTCGACCGACGTCGCCGACATCAGCTGGCAGGTGCCGACGATCGGAATGGGGACCGCGCATCAGCCCGGCGGTACGAAGAACCACTCGTGGCACCACACCGCCACTGCGGCCTCCCACGCCGGCCACCTCACCACCCTGATCGCCGCCAAGTACCTGGCGGCAACCACCATCGACCTGCTGACCCAACCGACGGTGCTGGGTGAGATGAAGGACGAGTTCGACCGGCGTACCGCCAAGATCAAGTGGAAGAGCCTGCTGCCCGGCGACTACGAGTTGCCGCTGTACGAGCCGCCAAAATGGTTCCTGGAGCGGACCGGGCAGTCGTGGCCGCCGCCCGGCGTCAAGTGGCCGCCCCGGCGGATCGTCTCGACCGAGACGGCCCCGGACCTCGGGCCCGCGCTGCCACCGTCGAACCTGCCCCCGCTCGACTGATCCGTACCGGTGCGCCCGGCCAGGCGGTCGATCGCCTGGCCGGGCGTCACCTCGGCCGGCCCCTCGCGTGGCCGCTGCTGCGGCCCTCGTTGGTGGTGGCGGTTAGTTCCCGCTGCGGTACGGGCCGTCCACGTAGATCAGCGCGTCGCCGACGGCCCGCTCGGTCGACCCGCTGGGCCGGTTGACCAGGGCGCCCTCGACCGACATGGCGGTGGAGCCGCCGCCGTCGAGGTTGACCGCGTCGGACATGCCGAGCGCCTGGGCGACGGCGGCGGTCTCGTCCATGGTGGTGCCGACGCTGGTGGTCTGGCGGCCGTCGATGGTGGCGAGCACGATCTTCCCGTCCCGGGTGGTGCCGGCGATGGTGCGCGGGTTGCGGTCGAAGAAGCTGCCGGAGCCGGCCGGTACGACGATCTGGCCATCTGCCGTCAGCGGGTACCGCCCGGTGACCCCGAACAGGCCGGGTCGCGCGGGCAGGTGCTCGCCGTTCTGGTCGGTCAGGGTTGAGGTGGTGCTCACGCACCCCTGCGCGGTCACGTTGAGCAGGGCGGCGGTGTCCCGCCCGGTGGCCTGCAGCGAGGTCTGGCCGGCCGCGAGGGTGGTGCCTCGGGTGGTCGCGGTATGCACGACGCAGCCGAGCCGGTCGAGGACGACCTCCACGCCGGCGCCGGACGGGGTGGCCGCGGCGAACTCGGGGGTGAACTCGACGACGTCGCCGGGCAGGGTGCACTGCGTCTGGTCGGCGAGGGCGGCGCAGCCGGCGGGCACGACCGGCGGGTGGTTGATGAACTCCAGCGGCAGGGTGGCGTCGGTCTGCCGGTTCCGTACGCTGCCCGACCAGCTCAGCTTCCCGGTCAGGGCGCGGTTGCTGTTGGCGTCGACGACGAAGTTGACCTCGGCCGGGTCTGCGATGGGCTCGCTGAGCAGCTTCCCGCCGAACAGCCCCAGCCCGACCGGGTCGCCCGGGTAGAGCTGGCTGGCGGTGAAGGTGAAGAAGGAGGCGTTGACCCCGGCCAGGGCGCCGGAGGCGCGGACCAGGTCGGTGGTCTTCTCGACCTTGGCGAGGTCCGGGCCGTACGTCGCCTTCAGGTGCCCGCGGGCCTTGCTCGGGTCGATGGTGAGCACGTTGATCACCCACGGGCCCCGCCTGGTGGTGTTGATCTGGTCGGCGGGTGCCGGCGCGCTGCCCCGCTCGATGCGGGTGAGGGTGAGGCCCTCGGTCAGGGCACGACTGGTGCGTACCTCCGTCAGGTCGGCGTCCCCGAGCGGAAGGGCGTCGGTGGCGGCCTCGGCCCGGGCCTGCGGGACGACACCGAGCGCCACCGCGGCGAGGGTCGCTGCCGCGATCGCCCCGGACCGGCGGAAGCGGGACAGGTCAGCAGTGGAAACAGTCATGGCCGTGATCTTGGCGGCGCCGAGGAACCACGATCCCGACTCCACTTGACACCGAGCCGAATTGTGGTTGAGGAACAACTGACCCGAAGGAGTCGACGTGAGCGGCACCGACAAGCCGATCGGCTACTGGCTCACGCCGGCGACCACTCCTGTTCGAGGATGGCGTAGCCGACCGTGTCCAGCCATCGGCCGGACCGGTGCAGTGACTCGCGGACTGCGTGCACTTCGCGGCGCATGCCGACGCGCTCCATGAGGCGCCAGGAGGTGCCGTTGCCGAGGAAGCAGTTCGCGGTGACCCGGCGCACGCCGAGATCCTCGAAGCAGTAGCGGAGGAGCTCACGTACGGCTTCGGTGGCGTAGCCGTGGCCGGTGAAGGCGGGATCGAGGACCCAGCCGAGCTCTGCCTGCGTGTCGCGCGCCTGGTCGGCGACATCGAGCTGGGCCCAGGCGTCCTCGCGGCGGAGCATGAAGTCGCCGATGGTCGGGGCCTCGGGGTCGTGGCCGAGGGTGACGATGACAGTGGTCGCGAGGCGGGCAGGCTTCGAGAACAGCTCGCGGTAGCCCTCGAGGTCCGCGGGGCAGCCAGTGAGCCACTCGTTGACCGACTCGAGCTGACGGAACGCCCAGGTCGGGTCGGCGTCGTCGGCGGTGGCGGGACGGAGGGTGAGGCGCTCGGTCTGCAACGGGCGCTCGAGCACCGACGCGCAGATGGGGGCCGGCGTACCGGTGGCGCGGAGCTCAGTGAGGACGACGCCGATGTCGCGCAGTCCGGCGAGTACACCGTGGAGCTGCGCTTGGTCGGCGACCGAGACCGTGACGGTGGTGGTGCCGTCGTCGTCGCGGGTCAGGTCGAGCTCGCCGAGCCAGGCGGACCAGTGGTCGTCGAGGTGGCCGTCGACGCGGATCGTGTACGTCGTGGGGGCGGTGTTCATGAGGGCGCTCCAGTTTGCTGAGGACCTGTGGGGAGTGCGGGGCGCCGACGGGCGGGACTTCGAAGGGCCCACTCGGCAACGGCCAGGTTGATCACCCAGCCGGCGCCCTTGGCGAGATCGGCGGCGAGCACACCGGGGCCGAAGATCGCGCCGCCGATGCCCTCGGTGAAGGCCTGGGTGCCGGCGGCCAGGCCGATCGCGTACGCCCGGATCATCCACGCCCGGTGGGCCGCGATGTCCCGGCGACGTACGGCGGTCGAGCCGAGCACAAGGCAGGCGGCCATCGCGGACCCGAAGACCAGGCGGAGCACGTAGAGCAGGCCGCCGGTGCCGGGCTGCGCCTCGTAGAACAGCGTCATCCAGAGAGCCGAGGCCGCCACCAGCAGGCCGGCCACGGCCAGCACCCGGCCGGCACGGCGGTGCCAGGCCAGGTGCCGGCGGCGGAACCGTGGCATGAGCTGCAGGATCCCGACGAGCAAGTACATCGTCGCGCCGACGATGTGCACCACGAGCGGGAGCGGGAGGCCGGTGAACCGGTGGTCAGCGGGGATGACGGCCGGGCCGCCGGCCAACTGGATCAGCCGCAGCGCCCCGGCCGTCAGCGGGATCGCGCTTAGGGCGACCAGCGCCATCGGCACCGGCCAGCTCCGTTTCCGGGTGCTCACCGGACCGCGGCGACGTCGGCGTGGACCGTGGGCCGGGCGTCGACCGCCTCGGCGGCGTCGACCCGCCGGCGCCCGTCGCGCCACAGTGAGATGCCGAGGCCGATCAGTGCGACGCCGGTGGGCACCGCGAACGGGCGGTCGAAGGACTCCGGGAGCACGGACAGCGCCAGCGCGGAGACGGTGCCATAGGCCAGCAGCAGGGCGGCCCAGCGGGGCAAGATGCCCGCTCGGAACAGCGCGATGCCGAAAAGCAGGCCGCCGAGCGAGTAGCAGATGCCGGTGATGCCGAACAGGACGGTCATGCCGCCGATATCGCCGCTCGAGCTGCCACCCATGGCGGCGTCAACATAGTCCTGGACGTAGCCCGGGCTCGTCTTGGCCACGGTCGGCAGGACGCAGGCGACGATGACCTGGTTGGCGAACATCGCGAGGTATCCGACGGTCAGCAGCACGTAGCCGGCCACCCCGAGAACCCCGAACCGGCGGTGGTTGCGGAGGAACATGCCGGCGAAGCCGGCCAGCGACAGGACGGCCATCACGGCCTTGGCGGTCTCACGGACCGCCATCTCGGTCGTCACGATGTGCGCAACGTCGGCCGGTGGGTGGTTGACCTGGACGCCTGCGTAGATGGCGCCGGCGGCGGCCGCGCACAGACCGGCGGCTGCGGTGATGCGGTGGGTGGTGATGTTCATGTCGGATTCCTTGGTGCGCGGTGCCGGGCGGCGTGTCCGGCGATATCCGGGACGTTAGGAACCGACGTGGTGAGGTCACATCGCCATGTGATGTGACCGGGGTGGTGATTCGGCTCCGCGGTGACGCTCAGAGCAGGCCGAGGTCCGCGGCTCGGCGTACCGCGGCGCGGCGGGTGTTCACGTCGAGCTTGGTGAAGATGTGCTTGGTGTGCGTGCGCAGCGTGTTCACCGATACGAAGAGCTGTCGCGCGATCTCCGGCCCGCTGAGGTCGGTCGCCAGCAGGCGCAGGACCTCGAGCTCACGCCCGCTGAGTCCTTCCTCGGAGGTGGGTCCGGCGGGTGCGGGTGCCGACGGTCTTTGTGCGGCGGCCAGCAGGTGCTCGGCGTGCGTCCGTACGTCGTGCGGCGCGGCGCGGGCGACCTTCCCGAGCAGCTGCGCCATCGGGTATCCCTCGTCGAGGAAGAGCCGGCAGTAGCCGGCCGGCACCCCGTCAGCGAGGGCGGCAGCGAGGTCGCGCGCCGCCGAGTCCACGTCGCCGTTCGCCTGGTGGGCGAGCGCCCGCACCAGGCCCGCCTCGACCAGGCTGCCGTCGCGGCCCGCCGTCCGCGCGGCGTCCAGCACGCGGTCGAGCAGGTCGAGCGCGGCGTGCGCGTCACCCTCGGCGATGAGCAGCCGGGCGAGGGTGAGTTGGTCGTACTCGGCCAGGTAGGCCAGCGGATCCGTCGGCACGACGCCGCGCTCGCGGGCCCACGCTCGCGCCTCATCGAGGCGGCCCTGGGCGATCCGCACCCGTGCTCGGGTCGCGGCGATCGGCCGCACGTCCGGGAAGTAGCCGGGCAGGAAGAGCGGCTCCGCCTGGTTGAGCATCGCGACCGCGCCGTCGAGGTCGCCTTGCGCCTGCAGCAGTGCGGCCGTCGCGGTGTACCAGCGGTGCCGGTTCTCCAGCAGCGACGCCCGGTCGCCGAGCTCGCGGGCGAGCTCGAGGTGCTCCGTGGCCGCGTCGAGGTCGCCCTGCTCGCGGAGGACGTTGGCGAGGCCGACGTGCAGGTCGCCGGTGGTGGGGAGCACCGGGCCGGGGTGGCTCTCGGCCGCGGCCAGCGCCCGTTCGTAGAGCCGGCGCGCCTCGACCGGACGTCCGCGCGCCAGCCACATTTCTGCCAGCACGACGGTCGCGCCCAGCTCGTCTGCGACCATGCCGGCCGCGTGCAGGCTGGCGACCGCCGCGGTGAACGTGTCCACCGCGGCGCCGAGGTCGCCGGCCGCCCAAGCCGCCAGGCCGACGAAGCCGGCGGCGGCTCCGCGCGGGAAGTGGTCCTCCGGCCCGGCCAGCGCGAGTGCCCGGCGGGCGTGCGAGACGGTACCGTCGACATCGCCCCTGGCCTGGGCGACCGCGGCGCGGTAGACCGCGATCATGGCTGGGAGGGAGCGGAGTTCGCCCTCCCGGTCCCGGGCCGCCTCGGCCAGTGAGCCCGCGGTAGGAATGGTCGATGGCGGCATCGTGTCGAGAGCAGCCTCAGCGGCGTCGAGCCACGCCTCCACCCCGTCGAAGTCGCCCTCGGAGAGCCGGCTCCACCCCACGAAGGTGGCCAGCAGCGGTCGGCGACGGACGACGTCGCCGGGCAGCGCAACCAGCCAGTCGCGAAGGGTGCGGTCCTGGCGTCGTCGGCGCATGTCGGCCTCGGCGAGCTCGACGAGGTCGGCGGTGTGCTCGTGGTCGCCGCTCGCGATCGCGTGCCGTACGGCGTCGGCCAGCAGCCCGTTCTCGGCGAGCCATCGGCTGGCCGCGGCGTGCAGCTCACCGACCCGGTCGGCCTGCCGGGCCGCCAGGCGGGCACGCAATGCGTCGGCGAAGAGCTGGTGGTAGCGGTACCACCGGCGCTCGTCATCGAGCGGTACGACGAACAGGTGCTCGCGCTCAAGGGTCTCCAGCATCGGCTGACCGTCGGAGCGACCGGTCAGGGCGTCGCAAAGGCCGCCGGTCAGCTGGTCGAGCACGGAGGTGTCGAGCAGGAACGCGCGCACCTCGTCCGGCTGCCGGTCCAGAACCTCCTCAACGAGGTAGTCGAGGACGAACCGATGGCTCCCGGAGAAGGCCTCGACGAACCCAGCGACATCTCCAGGCCCGTCGGCGGCGGCATGGGTCCGGGCCGACAGCGCGGCCAGCTGCAGCCCCGCCGCCCACCCCTCGGTGCGCGCCTCGAGCGCGGCCACCAGCGCGGGCTCGAGCTGCAGCCCCATCACCTCGTTGAGGAACACCTCCGCCTCGTCGGTGGTGAACCTGAGGTCAGCGGCCCGCACCTCCACGAGCTCGCCCCGCGCACGCAGACGGGACAGCGGGAGCGGCGGGTCGGCCCGAGTGGTCACCGCCAGTGTGACCTGCGGAGGCAGGTTGTCCAGGAGGAAGGTCACCGCCTCATGGACGGCGGCCGCGTCGATGACGTGGTAGTCGTCGAGCGCCACCACCGTGGGACCGGCGAGGACGTCGAGATCGTTGATCAGGCTGACCAGGACGGTGTCGGTTGGCGTGGCGCCGCCGGCCTCCAGCAGGGCGAGCGCGTCGACACCAGCCTCGGGCTCGGCGGTCTGAATCGCGGCCACGAGGTGGGTCAGAAACTGTCGGAGGTCGGCGTCGCCTGTGTCGAGAGCCAACCACGCAACTCTGCGCTGCGACTTCTCGACCGCCGCCAGCCACTGCACCAGAAGTGTGGTCTTGCCGAACCCAGCCGGTGCCGCGACGAGGACCAGCCGCGGCCCTTCGCCTCCGTCCGTGCGCAGTTGGTCGGTGAGGCGGGCGCGCTGCACCAGCCGACGACGCGGCGAGGGCAGGTGCAGCTTGGTGCCCAGCACAGGCATTCGATCATCGTAGGCCCGCTGTGAGGCGGTGGTCAGCCGGTACTGGCCTGCGAGCAGTAGGTGACGTGCGGGGATGGCTGGTGATGCCGTCCAGGATGGTGATCAGGTTGTGGTGGAAGGTTTCCTCGGCGTTGAGGTGGGCGCCGTCGATGACGAGCCGGGCGACGGTGGGGTAGCGGCCTGTTGCGAGCATGCGTGTCAGGTAGGGCCCGGGGGTGGCCTGTCAAGCGGACACGTCGGTGCCGGTTAAGCGGGCGGTGCGGCGCTCGGTGATCTCCCCTGCGGAGCGCACCACGTCAGATGCGGTGCACCGGTGACAACTACGGATGAAAGCCCCAGCACGTGCTATCCCCCTCAGGTCCTACTACCTCACCCACACCTGACGTTAGGCTGGCGACGGGCCGAACTCCGGGGGCTGGCCCGCAGAAAGGGCAACTGGGGCAGCCACGTCGAGCCGCTCAGCCGGGCGGACCGGTTAGGGCAGGATGGCGGCGGGGACGAGTCGTTGCGCCCGTCCGGGCGTCTGCGGCACGGGCCGGGGCTGCGGGCGGTGACGACAAACGGCCCCTGCCCTGACGGGCGGGACCGTGTGGCGGTTGCGTCGCCCGGCCTGTCGCCGGATCGGGTGTGGTCAGCGGGGCTGCTGAGATTGGTTTTGCCGCAGGGCTTCCTCGAGTTGGTCTTCGAGGATGATGATCCGTACGGCGGAGGCCATGTCGGTGCCCTGGTCGCACATCTCGCGGGCGCGGGCGGCCAGCCGCAGTTGGTATCGGGAGTAGCGGCGGTGACCGCCGCCGGACCGGTACGGGTCGATTAGTTTCGCCTCGCCGAGCCGGCGTAGAAAGTCCGGCGAGCAGCCGACGATCTCCGCCGCGCGGCCCATCGTGTAGGCCGGGTAATCCTCGTCGTCGAGCCTGTCATCCGGTTGTGCCATGCACACCTCCATCACGAGGGCCCCGGCGCCGTAGCGCCGGGGCCCAAGGGTTACGGGTCAGAAACACCATTCACCGACAGGAACGTCGGTGAGTCATATCCGCACCAGCCGCGCGAGTCGGCTTCGGGTGCGGGGATCGCATAAGCGTGACCGGAGACCACCTCTCGTTCGATGGAAACAACGGTGTCCGCGCCGATCCCAGTCGATGCGGCCGGCAGCGGGCGATCCAACGGTGTGTACAGCCCTCCCTCTCCTCTGACTTCCTCTACTACTACTTGCTGTCCGCCGGTGTCGAAACCCCACGCGACTCCATGGCCCCAGACACGTGCGGTGGAACGGTTACTGCTAGCAGCGGAACCCCTGAAACCTGACGTCGGCCCCACCACTTCGGTACCCGGGAGCATGTCTGCCCCCGGGATACCGCCGTACTGAACTTCCACTTCAACTACAAGGTGCTGTCGTTCAACTGCCTGGTACTTCTCGTGCTGAGCAGGGCCGTGTCGCTTGCTGGCCCTGCCCCCTCGCCTCGTCCGGCGGTTCCGTCCGCGTCGCTGTCGTTCCTTTGCTCTCAACCCGAGAAAATATAACCGGCGACGGCGAGCATGTCTACTAACTCGCGCATAGATTCCGCCGACTCGGCGCGGGCGTGCCGGCGGACCGACCGGGTATGCGGGCGTTCGCAGTTCATGCGACAGGAGGGACATCATGCAGAAAACCCTCGCGGCCGGACAGGTCAACATCAGTGGCGCCCTGACCGACCTGTGGCGATCCGTGCTGCTCTTCGTGCCGAAAGCGGTCGCGTTCATCGTGATCCTCGTGATCGGCTGGCTCATCGCCCGAGCCGTCCTGAAGATCGTGGACAAGGTATTGGAACGGGTGGGCTTCGACCGCGCGGTCGAACGCGGCGGCGTGAAACGCGCGCTCGAACGCAGCAAGTACGACGCCAGCGACATCCTGGCCAAGCTGGCCTACTACGCGGTCCTGCTGTTCACCCTGCAGCTCGCGTTCGGGGTCTGGGGACCAAACCCGATCAGTGGGCTGATCCGAGGCGTCATCTCGTGGCTGCCGCGAGCCTTCGTGGCGATCATCATCGTGATCGTCGCCGCCGCCATCGCCAACGCCGTCCGGGACCTGGTGACCGGCGCGCTCGGTGGGCTCTCGTACGGGCGGGTGCTGGCCAATCTGACAGCGGTCTTCATCCTGGCGCTCGGCATCATCGCGGCACTGAACCAGGTCGGCATCGCCACCACGGTCACCACTCCGGTGCTGATCGCGTTCCTCGCCACCGTGGCCGGCATCCTGATCATCGGGGTCGGCGGGGGCCTGGTGAAGCCGATGCAGGCCCGCTGGGACGGTTGGCTCAACCGCATGGCGGAGGAGTCCCGGGCCATCCGCGAGCAGCGGCAGGCGCAGACCGCCGGCCGGGCCGACTACGAACGGCAGATGGCCGACCGGGGCGCGGCGACCACCCAGGTGATGCCGCCATCGTCGGTGTCAGGCACCCAGGGCCGGCAGAGCCGCACGTAGCGGTCCGGCAAGGTCAGCGACGAGACCCAGCAGTTCCACCGGCCAAACCCGTGAGGAGAGGCGTGCGAGGGTGTGCCCACGTTCGGCTGCGGGCACACCCTCGCCGCAACCCCGGCGCTTCCCGACGACGCCTCCGCCGGCAGAGGTAGATGACTCTTTGGGCGGGGATCTGGGCGCGCCGACGGATCGCGCCGACACAGGTCGATTTGATGGACCGGACAGGCGTCGGGACTGGTGGCGCTGGAGGGGGCCAACGCCGCGATGCTGCGCGACGGGGACGGCGAGACCGCCCATGTCACGAACGGCCGGCGCGACGCGTGGATCACTGCATGATCTGGCACGCGGATCTGCCGCTGACAACGCATGGAGTCTCTGCGGGGATCGTCACTGTTCGTGTGCAGCTGCCTGTCGCCGTTCATGAGTTGGCTGGTGCAGTGGGGGGCGATTTCGTCGAGGAGGCCGCGGATGCGGTCGGCGGTGCAGCGCTGTCGTTCGACCTCGCGGGCCCAGCCGCGTTCGTTGGCGTCGGCGATGAGTTGTTCCTCGGTGCGCAGGCGTTCCTGCAGGCGGAAGATGTACTGCGGGGTGGTGACGAACTTGGGGCAGGTCAGGTAGATGTCGCACGGGCCTTCTTGGGGCAGGCGTAGGCAGCGGCCGAATTCGAGTTCGGTCTTGTAGAAGTTGGTCTGCAGCCAGTCGAGGACGGTCTGGTCCACTTCACCGCGGCGCAGCGTGTCTGCGAGGGGTCCGGCGATGGTGGCGCCTGGTTGCAGGACGGCCTGGTAGTTCCTCCTGCGTGACCTGCCCGTGCAGGTCCTCGCTCGGATGCGCTCAGACCGGGTACTACGCCGAGCAGTGGCAGCCCGGCAACCCGGGACGATCGGCCGACCCCGCAGGCACGGCGACGAGTTCGTCTTCGGCGATCCCACCACCTGGGGTGAACCGGACGCAGCCACCATCGCCGACACCCGGGCTCTACGGCACGGCGCGGGCGGCGTTGGTCGCCTCGGTCGTTCACCCAGTTGGTCGCACGGCCCGGGTGTCAGATATTGATGGGCTCCTCATCGGGCCTCCCGTGCCGTGCGTGGTATGTGCGCCTCCGTCGCCACCACCAGCGCAGCAACCAGAACAATCCCTTCACTGACTCCGGCAGCAGGAACGGTCCGACAGCAGTCACGACAACGAGCTGCCAGACCCGTGCATCGCCCGGATCGGCCACATGGTCGAAGACGATCAGCGCGGCCATCACTGACCAAGCGGCATCTGCTCCCCAGTCGCGCACCTTGACCAGGGCGCGCCGCCAACCCTTCCGTACCGGAGGATCGGGAAACTCGCCCCTGATCACCAAGGCCATCCAGCCGCGCCACCCAACGGCCAGCGCATAGGCGAGCATCATCGGCAGCCTCACCAGCACGATCCACGCAGCGAACCTCGCAGGGCTGGCAGCCACCTCACCCAGCACGCTCGGAGCGATCGAGGCCAGCACCACATACGTGAGAAGGAGGAGGACGAAGTCGAGGGCAAACCCATACAACGGGAGTCCCAGCATGAACAGCCAGCCCAGCCGTCTAACCTTGCGCGGGCTCATCTCTGCCATGCCGATCATTGTCCGAGCGGGTGGCAAGAATCGGTAGGGAACCTCCTGCCATCGCGTTCGCCGTCGACCCGCCGCTGGGAAGAGCGAGCTGCCACCCGGCCGCTACGTCAAGCTGACCTTGACGCACGTACGGACGCTGCCGGGACAGACTGAGTCGCATCTCGTGTCACGGACCGCGACCCCGGCGGACACCGCCACAGTGGCGCAGTTGACCCAACCTCGCCCGGCACGGACCCGGCCCCCCCGGGTCGGCGCCGGCCACCGGCGGCCGCCCCTCCCTCTCCCAGGTGAGCGGTTGACCTGACCCTGAACGGCTGTGGAGCCGGCTCCTGGATGACTTGTCCGGTCTCGGGACCTGCGTGACACTCCCCGATGGGGCCCGGGCGCCGGCGCGGCCGGCCAACTGACGCACCACTGCCCCGACCTGGGAGATCAGCCGGGGTGTGCGGCGCTGGTAGCGGTTCAGGAGCCCGGGCAGGTGTTCCCGGAAAGTCTGACGGCAGCCTTGGGTCGCACACCAGCCGACGTACCCGGACCACCACCGGCCGAGCATCGACCGGCACGTCCGCGACAGTCCGCTGATGACATCCGTGCACCCAGCCCGTTACCGCCGCGCAGCCCGGACAGGCCACCGACCCCTCGGGAGTCCGAGTCCGCACCAGGATCCGTTCGCCCTCGTCCGCAACGTCGTCGATCGCCACCGGCAGCAGCCCCGAGAACACCATCTTCCTAAGATCATCGATCTTGCCCACATGACCTCGACGACATCGACTACCTTCGGTCACCACCGAATGTGAGACAAAGCCGTCAGATCCACACTCCCCACCCGGAGGCCGTGGGCGGCACGGGGACGGCGGGCCGCGATCGCGGCCCGCCGTCCTAGCTAGTCCGGCCAGGCGTAATGGCCCGCTAATGGCCCAACCCGGTGGGCGGTGGACATCTCCTAAGGTCGTTTGCCGATAGGGTCTTACCCGCGTGACCAGTCGATCTGCTCGGCGGCCAGGTCTATCCGCGCCATGCCGTCACCCCCCAGGTGCGCCGGGCGCTGGGCTTCAGCCGGTCTGGCCGGCCTTGTCGACAAACTTCGCCGCCACCCGGGTGATGGTGAACTGGACCTCACCCCGCTTGATCCGAATGGGCCCGGTGGGCGACGTGAACGTGTGATCCTTGGCCGCCACGGAGCGGTACCCGACGAACTCGTGCGTGCCGGCATCCAGCAAAAGTTGCTCGAAGCGCCAACCCTCCTGAACCCGGCCGACCGCCACCACCGGCCGCCCGTTGACCATGACCGTCCCCGGTTCCTGGGTAGCCCCAGGAACCATGCCGATCCCCCGCCACAGCGCCGCCGCAACCCGCGGCGGGAGCACGTTGCTCTCCAGAATCATCGCGAGGCGGCCGAACAGAAGGCTGTCCATGTCATCCGACGGTTTGATGTGCGCTGGTACGCCGCCAGCCTCATGCTGCAGTTGCCCGCGGACGGCATCGAGCAGCTTGCCCGGGTCGGTGGGCAGCGCGACCGCCTCGGGGTAGCCGTTGTCCTGCGTCCACGTGTCGAACTTGCCGGTGTCGGGGTTCCATTCGGCCATCTTCAAGCCGTCGACGCTGCGCCACACCTCGGTGATCTCGTCCTGCCGCTGGCCCTTGTCCTTGGCGATCGAGCTCGGGTTGCTCTTGTGGTCCTTGACGTAGACCCACTGGTCCGGGCGGGGCGGCGTGTACGGTTGCGCGGCTGCGTACTGGGCGGCCAGCTCGAACGCGGGGGCCGGGGCGTGCTTCGACGGTGGGTTTTGCGCCGTATGCTGCGGTGTGGTGTCAGTGGGCAGGCTGCCAGCGGGCACGGTGCCGGTGTGCAGGGCCCCGGTACCGACCGCCACGGCGGCGACAGCGGCGGCCGCCAAGCCCGCGGTGGCGAAAAGGAGCCGCCGCTGCACCCGGCGGGCCGCCCCGGACTCGCGTTGGTCCCGCTGGATCTCGCTCATCAGAAACTCCTGAAGTTGGCGCTGGCGGCCGCCAGGTAGATCAACCTCCGCCAGTTCCGGCAGCAGCCGGGCCACCTCGTCACGGTCATCGCCGGCGGGCTGGTTCGGGGTCATGTCCATCAGATCTCCTGAACGAACCGGACCGCGTTGTCGCGGTCGACTGTTACCTGTCCGGGGCGGGCCGGCGGTTCCCGCCGTATCCGCTGAGGCTCCACAACACCCCCGGCGACGAGTGCGGTGAGCTTCCTGCGGGCCCGGGAGAGCCGGGAGCGGACCGTGCCCACCGGTACGTCCAGTGCTGCCGCAGCCTGCGCATAGTCCAGGCCCGACCAAACGCACAACGCCAGCACCTCACGCTCGGCGCGCCGTAACGACCGCAGCGCCGCCACCACCCGGGCCAGCCGCTCGCGGTCGGCCAGCCGGGCGGTGACGCCCTCGGCGAAGTCCGGTTCCGGTTCGGCATCGGGTAATCGCGCCAGCGCACCCTCGTGGCGCCGCGCGGTCCGACGCACGTTGCGCGCCACGTTGGTGGCGATGCCCAGCAGCCAGGGCCGCAGCGACCCGGCCGCATCATCGATGTCGACCCGTTCGCGCAGCCGCCACGCCTCCAGGAACGTCAGCGACACCACGTCCTCCGCCGCCGACCAGTCACCGATCAGCCGGAAGGCATGGTTGTAGACGGCGCGCGCGTGCGCGTCGAACAGTTCACGGAACGCCTCAGGATCCCCCTGGCGAACCCGTTGGCGCACATTCATCTCCACACGTGATAACTGTCCGCGGCCCACGTCCCGGTTCCCGTCAGGCGCAGTGAAGGGCGCCAGCAGCCCTCGGACGAAGTCACGCACCGGGGCGACGCGGCTCAGGCCTGCGGAAACGCTGCCCGACCGTCAACATCAGGTCGTCGAACAACACCCGCCACCGCTGCGCGTCTACCCGTCCTCCGAAGCAGTAGCACCTGCAACTTCGGCCCCCCGCACGGCCTCGCGAAAGCGAGCCCATGGGTCGAGGCAGGAGAAGTGAGTTCCCGCAAATCAACAAGCTCCGCGCAGTGCTGTCCGGTCCGCCCGAACTGGCCGGAGCGCTGCTTTGAACTGGCCGGAAGATCGCTGAGGACAACACCTCTGCACATACCGCTCCTCTGCCTCAAGCCCATCTCTGTCGAAGATCCCCGCCGGAGGCAACGTTCCGGGTACTGGGGCAGTCCGCAATCGGCCGGCGCGCCGGCCGATGCCGGCGCTTGCGCCGCCAGCAGGCCGAGCGCGGCCGGCGCGGCCCGCTTGCGGGCCGCCTTGACTGGACGGCCGGCACGCTGCTGGTGTCGCACAGCGTCAAGCGGATCAAGGAGCGCAATGCAGCAGTTGGCCGGGGCGCATGAAGCGGTCCGACAGGACACGTTTCCCAGAATCCCGGACCTGATGACCGCCGCACCTGTCCCCAGAGGGTGGGCGGCGAATACGGTTCCGCCGGTGGACAGCTACCTCGAGCTCGCATCCTGCCAGGGCTGGCCGGGCAATGCGCTCGATCGCATCAACGCTCTCGCTGACGGATCGCCCGGCTTCGCGTGGCGTCTTGTCAACACCCACGCGCTCTACGCCGTGTGAGAAGCCCGCGTTGAGTCGCACCAAGGCGCACAGGGCGGCCTACGAGCGGTGCCGCTGTGCACCTGCCTTGATCACGTCAACGGGTAATTCATGAAGGGGTCCTGGGGATGGATGGCTATTTCGCTACCGCCCGCCACGAACGGTTGCGGGAGGAAGTCAGAGCGTTCGCGGAGGCCGAGGTGCGGCCCCGGGTACCGGAGATGGAAGCTTCCCGTGCTGTGGCGCACGAGCTTTCTCGGCTGATCGCCCGTCAGGGCTGGATCGGTGTCACGATCAGCCCCGAATACGGTGGCATGGGCCTGGGGCACATGGCGAAGACCATCGTCATCGAGGAGTTGGCGCGGGTCAGCGGCGCGATGGGCGCGATGGTGCAGGCCTCGCAGCTCGGCGTGGCCAAAATCGTCCACTTCGGGAGTGATACCCAGAAGAAGACGTGGCTGCCGGCCATATCGAGCGGTGACTGCCTGCCCACCATCGCGGTCACCGAGCCGGAGTCAGGTGGACATGTCCTCGGCATGACGGCCAGAGCGGTGCGTGACGGCGACGACTACATCCTCACGGGCCGGAAGGTTTTCGTCGGCAACAGCCACGTGGGCGACCTGCACGGCGTCGTGGTGCGGACAGGGCCGGCTTCCAAGGGGTTGTCGGCGTTCCTGGTGGAGTCGGACCGTCCGGGCTTTTCGCTGGGTCCGCACCGGCCTGCCATGGGTTTGCACGGCTTTAGCTTCGGCGAGCTGAACTTTGACGACTGCCGGGTTCCTGCGGCCAACATGCTCGGCGAGGAGGGAGACGGGCTGGCGGTGGCCTACTCGTCCAGCGTTCTTTACGGCCGTCCCAACCTGACGGCCGTCTCGCTGGGCATCCACCAGGCCGTCATGGACGAGACGGTGGCGTACGCCGCGGAACGGCACCGCTACGGCAAGCCGCTGCACGAGATACCGTCGATCAAATTGAAGATCGGGCAGATGCAGTCGCGGCTGATGACCGCGCGGCTGGCCGCGTACCACGCGGTGCACCTACTCGATCAGGGGCAGCCCTGCGACGCGGAGCTGATGAACGCCAAACTCGTCAACGTCGAATACGCGCTGGACTCGGCGCGTAACGCGATGGAGATGCAGGCGGCCAGCGGTCTGTTTACCGATCGGCCGCTGGAACGGTACGTGCGCGACGCGTACCACATCTTCGCTCCGGCCGGAACATCCGACGTGCAGATGCTCCGGCTGGGCGAGATGGCGCTGGGGCACTCGAAGGGTCAGTGGTCGCAGCGGCTTGCCGCAGCCGTGACGGCGGCTGCGGGTGCCCGCTGACTACTGCGTACGCCGGTCACGCTGGTTGATCCGCTCCACCAACTCTTGGGCGAGGGCCTTGACGGTCTCCAGTCCCGGTCGCCCCCAGGGGCGCGGTTCGGTGTCCACCACACAGATGGTGCCGAGCGTCGCACCGGTGTGGTCGATCAGTGGCGCCCCCGGGCAGGAGCGGATACCGATCCGGATTGCCGGCGAATCTCGGGTAGTCGGCGGCGGGACTGTCCATCGATCGACTGACACCGGATTCCGTCTTGTCGCCGTCCCGCGCGGCACCCCGGCCGGCGCACGATCGACACATCGACCGGCGGCCTGCCGAGCTGCAGGCAGCCTTCTCCGCAATCAACGGTTTGGAGACAACGATGCGACCCGTCTTCCGGTTTGGCGTACATCTTGTTGAGATGGTCGTGGCGATGCTGGTCGGCATGTTCGCGCTGCGGCCGCTGTGGGCGTTGACATTGCCCGGCGCGATCGAGCGGACCGACGTACGTACGCTCGCGATGGCCACCGGCATGGCCATCGGCATGGCGGTCTGGATGCGTGTACGTGGCCACGGTTGGGCCGGCATCGGCGAGATGACCACCGCGATGTACGCGCCGTTCATCGTGCTGCTCGTGCCGTACTGGTTCGGCGCCGTCTCTGCCGGTGTCGTCATGACCGGAGGCCACGTGCTGATGGTGATCGCGATGGTCGCGGTCATGCTGCGGCGGCGGTCGGAGTACACGCACGGCGGGCACCGACTGCCGCGCGCCGTGGTACGGATCGGCGCGGTGGTGCTGGCGCTGGCGATCCTGCCGGTGTCGGTCGGTGCGACGGTCGCCACAATGAACAAACGAAGCGTGTACGCGCCGCCGGCGCCTTCGCCGGGCGCTCCGGCGCCGGCATCACGGCCCTTCGACCCGACGCTGCCGACCGCCGTCGTCGTGCTCGGCGCCGAGGGGGCCCACGCCGGGGACACGCTCGGACCATTCGAGGTGCTGGCCGTCACGGGACGCTTCAACGTCCTCACCGCCGCCCCGACCCCGGCACCGGTCGCCCTGACCGGCGGCCTGGACCTGGTACCCGATGTCACGTTCGAGTCCCTGACCACCCGGCTCGGCGGCCGCGCCGCAGACGTGGTCGTGGTACCCGCCATGCCGCGCACCGACGAGCCGGCGGTGCTCGACTTCCTCCGGCGGCAGGCCGACGACGGCGCGCTGATCCTCAGCGTGTGCGTGGGCGGCGAGGTCGCCGCAGCCGCCGGGGTGCTCGACGGGCACACCGCCACATCGCACTGGTACTACCTGGACGGCCTGGAAAAGGACTTCCCTGACGTGCGGTGGCAGCGCGGCGTCCGCTACGTCGACGACGGCCAGGTGATCAGCACCGCCGGCGTGCTCTCCGGCATCGACGGCACGCTACGCGTGATCGAACGCCTGACCGACACGCAGGTCGCCGCCGCTGCGGCACAGGCCGTGGGCTGGCGCCACTACTCACCCGGAACGCCGCTGCCGATTCCCGTGCAGCGCTTCGGTGCCGGCGACGCGATCGCCGCACTGAACCAGTCCTACCGCTGGGACGCGCCAACGGCCGGGGTCCTGCTCACGGAGGGCGTCGGTGAACTCGAACTCGCCTCGCCGTTCACCACCTACACCGAGGCCGTCTACGCCGCCCGCACGCTCGCCGTGTCGTCAGGGGCCACGACCGTCCGCTCCCGGCACGGGCTGACGTTCGTGCCCCGCGCGACGCTTGCGGACGCACCGCAGCTGGACCGGCTGCTGGTGCCCGGCGCGGCGGCCGCCGCCCGGCACGACGCGCCCACGACCCACGACCTCCAGCCGACGTACCTGCACGCGACACCCGGGTTCGCCTTCGACGGACCACTACGCGACATCGCCACCAACGTCGACGTCCCCTCCGCGGCGTGGCGAGCCAAACTCCTGGAGTACCCGACCGGAGACATCACCCTCACCGGCCGCGGCTGGCCCTGGGAGCGCACCCTCCGCCCGGTCGTCCTCGCGCTAGCCGGCCTGGCCCTACTCGCCGGTGGGCTGGCCGTACACCGGCGCCGGACACGCCGACCGGTGCAGCAGGACGACCACCGCGCTCCGGCAGCCGTGTAATGAGCAGTTCGAGCGGTCGGCGCATCGGGCCGCCCGATGTCATGGTGCCGCCGGAGGTCCACCGCTCCCCCGCGGACGCCGTCACGTTCGGGTTGCTCGGCCCGTTCGTCATGCTGGTCCAGGGCCGACCCGTGCCCGTCCGCTCGCCCAAGCACCGGACGCTGCTCGCCGCGCTCCTACTGGGAGGCGGCCGCGTCCTTCCGGTCCGGCACCTCGTTGACGCCCTGTGGGACGGCCGCGAGCCGGACAGTCCGCGACGTGCGGTCCAGCTCACGGTGGTGCGGCTTCGCGCGCTCCTCGACGCGGCCGGCTGCGCCGGCGTGATCACCACCAGCGCCGACGGTTACCGGATCGAGCTGCCAACGGAGTCCCTCGACCTCAACCGGTTCCGACGGTGCCTCGACGACGCCGATCGGGCGGCGAACCGGCCGGACCTCGCCGCGGAGGCCGCGGCCCTGCGGCGAGCGCTGTCCCTGTGGCGCGGCGAACCGCTGGCCGACGTCCCCTCCGAGACGCTGCACCGACTGCACACGCCGGGTCTGCGTGAGCAACGGCTACGCGTACTCGAACGGTGCTTCGACACCGAACTGCGCCTCGGACGCCATCGTGAGGTGGTGGAGGAACTGTTCGAGGCGACGACCGCGCACCCGTTGCGCGAGCGGCTGCGGGCGCAGCTCATGACCGCGCTGCACTGCGACGGTCGACGCGCGGACGCGCTCGCCGCGTATCACACCGGACGCCGGCACATGGTCGAGCAACTGGGCATCGATCCCGGCGAGGAACTGCAGCGCCTGCACGCGTCAATCCTCGACGGTCTCCGGTCCCGCACCAGCGGCGCGATTCTGCCGCCTGCGGTCCCGCGTCAGCTACCGGCCGACGTATCCGGGTTCACCGGACGGATGGCGGAGCTCGCCGAACTGGATGCCATGGTCGCCGGGCACGGCCCACGCGAGCCGCAACCGGCGCCCGTCGTGGTGGTCACCGGCGCGGCGGCCGTCGGCAAGACAGCGCTGGTGCAGCGCTGGGCGCGACTTTCGGCAGACCGGTTTCCGGACGGCCAGCTCTGGGTCGACATGCGCGGCCACCAGAAGAATCCGATATCGCCGGGCGACGCACTCGGCCGGTTCCTTCGGGCGCTCGGTGCACCGGACGAGGTGATTCCACCCGATCCAGACAGCCGGGCTGGGCTGTACCGAACCTTGATGGACGGCCGACGGGCCTTGGTCGTGGTCGACCACGCTCGCAACGCCGAGGATGTCCGGCCGCTGCTTCCCGGCGGGCCCGGCAGCGCCGTCCTTGTCACGAGCCGTGACCGGTTGGCCGGTCTGGTCGCGGCGAACGGCGCTCGCGTCCTGCCTCTGAACAAGCTCGACGGCGGGGAGGGCCCATGAACCGCGGCGACCTGAGCTTCGGTCTGCTGGGACCGCTGGCCGTGCGCTCCGCCACGCACGGTCAGCTGCACATCCGCTCGCCGAAGCACCGGATCCTCCTCGCCGCGCTCCTGCTCGCGCCCGGGCAGGCCGTGCCGGTCGCCAATCTCGCCGAGGCCGTCTGGGGCACGCGTCCGCCGGCGAACGCGAGACGTGCGCTGCAATTGCACGTGTTGCGGGTGCGCGCCTTGTTCATGGAGGCCGGGCTCGCTCCGGTGATCGCGAGAGACGCCGGCGGGTACCGCATCGACATCGACGCGAACGCGGTCGACGCGTGGTCGATCACGCGGCTGGTGGACGAGGCGGACGCGGCAGCCCGTCGCACGGATCCGCAAAACGAACTCGCCGCGCTCAGCCGGGCGCTGGACCTGTGGCGCGGTGAACCGCTGTGCGACGTGCCGTCGGACCTGCTGCACGGCAGGTATGTCCCAGTCCTCGACGAGCAGCACCTACGCATCGTCGAGCGGTACCACGACGTCGGCCTCCAGCTGGGCCGCTTCGACGAGACGGCCGAGTCCGCTTTGCGCCATCTGGCGCGGTACCCGCTTGCCGAGCCGTTGTGGCACCAGCTCATCACGGCGTTGCACAGCAGTGGCAGGCGGGCGGACGCGCTGCAGGCATACCACCAGGCTCGGCAACAGCTGGCCGCGGACCTCGGCGTCGGCCCCGGGCGCGCGTTGCAGCGGCTCTACGCGAGCGTGCTGTCCGGCCACAGCGCGACCGCTGACCTGGCCGGCCCGCCGGACGTGCCGCGGCAACTGCCGAATGCGATCGCAGGGTTCGTCGGGCGCTCACCAGAACTGCGGCAGCTCGAGGCACTGATCGACAGGAGTGACCGGCAGCCGGCAGTAGCGGCGCTGACCGGCATGGGAGGCATCGGCAAGACCGCACTGGCGGCCCACTTCGCCCGCCGCGCCGCGGACGCCTTCCCGGACGGCCAGCTCTGGATCGACCTGCGCGGGTACGACGCTCGGCCGGCCCTCACACCCACGCAGGCGTTGACGATCCTCCTGCGGTCGCTCGGTGAGCAGAGCTCGCAGATGCCCACCGACTTGGACGGCCTCACCGAGCGGTACCGGTCGGTCATGGCCGACCGGCGTGCGCTGATCGTGCTGGACAACGCCCGAGACGCCGGCCAGGCGTGTGCGCTGTTGCCCGGCGGATCGCCGAGCCTCTTGCTCATCACAAGCCGTCACATGCTCAGCGACGTGGTGGTCCGCGCCCGAGGGCAAGCGCTCCGCTTGGAACCCCTCGATCGGCAGGAGGCGCGTGCTTTGCTCACCGCCCGGCTCGGCGCCGACCGGGTGGACGGCGAGCCCGAGGCGGTCAACGGCATCGTCGACGTGTGTGGGGGCCTGCCGTTGGCGCTGGCCATCGTCGCTGCCCACGGGGTGGCCTGTCCCACCGCACCGCTGGCGGATCTACCCGGGCAGTTGCAGGCAGCCGACGCCGACCTCGACCGGTTCTCCAGCACCGACGTGCGGGCCGATGTCCGCACAGTGCTGTCCTGGTCCTACCAGGCCCTTGGACCCCAGGCGGCGCAACTGTTTCGTCGACTCGGGCTCCATCCGAGCCCGGCAATCCGCGAGGCGGCAGCCGCGGGCTTGGTCGAGGCAGGGCCGGCCGGGGTGCGACCGCTGCTTGACGAGCTGGTCGCGGAGCACCTGATCGCCGAGCCGCAGCCGGGCAGTTTTGTCATGAACCGGCTGGTCCATGCGTACGCGGTCGAGCTGGCACGGGCCTTCGACAGCGCCCGACGGCGCGTCCTGGCGCGGTACGGCCTCCTCGACCGCCTCGCCCGGCACGGGCGAGCTTCCCTCGCCCCCGACGACGGGCGACGATGGTCGGTATGGGAGTGAGTGTGGACGCGCGGCCCAGCCTTCAGGGCGCGGGCGAGGGTGCGGGCCGACTCTGGGACGCCTATTTCGCGGCGGTCTTCGCCCTGACACTGGCAGCCGTGGCGTTGTCCGAGGCGTCCGCCGCCCGGCGTTGGCTCGCCGCCATCACGCTGGGTGCGATCGCGACGCTGTACCTGGCGTACGGGCGCGGCCTGGCGCGCCGGGGCACCATAGACAGCCGCGCCGGTGGCTTCCTCGCGGCAGTGCTGGTGCTGTTCCTCGTGGCGCTCACCGGAGCGGCGCCGAGCTCGTTCCTGCTGTTCGCGATCTGCCCGCTCGTCTTCCGCATGTTGCCGATGTGGCCGGCCGCCGCCGTCACCACACTCGCCAACGCCCTGCCGGCGATCGTCGCGATCCAGCGTGAGGGCTTCGCCGGGCAACTGCACACCCACCTGCTGCCGATGGCGGTCGGTGGCGCGATCCTGTCGCTGGGGCTCGGCCTGTGGATCCGGGAGGTGGTGCGCCGCAGCCGCGAACGGGCGGACCTCATCGTGCAGCTGGAGCAGTCCCGGGCCGAGGTGGCCAGACTCTCGCACCAGGCCGGTGTCGCCGCCGAACGGGCCCGCCTCGCCGGGGAAATCCACGACACGCTCGCGCAGGGCTTCACCAGCATCATCGCGCTGCTGCAGGCCGCCGGCTCCGATCTTGACGACCTGGAAAGCAACCCGGACGGTGACCGGGCCCGGCACCGGATAGACGTCGCCGTGCGCACGGCTCGGGAGAGCCTCGCCGAATCCCGGGCGCTCGTGGCCGCGCTCGCGCCGGTCGCCTTGGACGCCGGCCCGCTCGACGAGGCGGTCCGAGACCTCGTCGCCCGGCTGGGCGAGCAGACGCTGATCCGCGCGTCCTACCGGCTGTCCGGCACGGTACGGCCGCTGCCGACCGCGGTCGAGGTCGTCCTGCTGCGCGCGGCTCAGGAGGCGTTGGCGAACGTCCGCCGGCACTCGTTCGCGTCCGAGGTTTCCGTAACGCTCGGGTACAAACCGGACGCCATACGGCTGGTCGTGGCGGACGACGGGCGCGGCTTCGACCCCGCCTCCGCCAGTGGCGGGTTCGGGCTCCGCAGCATCCGCGCCCGGACCGACGAGGTGGGCGGGACGCTGACCGTGCAGAGTGGCCGGGACGCCGACCAGGGTACGACGCTCACACTGGAGGTGCCGCAGTGATCAGGGTGCTGCTCGTCGACGACCACCCGGTGGTCCGTGAAGGCCTGCGCGGAATGCTCGAGGCCGAACCCGACCTCACCGTGGTGGGTGAGGCCTCCTCCGGTACCGAGGCGGTGCGGCTCGCCACCGACCTGGCGCCGGACATCGTCCTGATGGACCTGCGTATGCCGGGCATGGACGGCGTCGCCGCCACGGCGGAGATCGTGGCCGGGCCCGCGCCGCCGCGGGTGATGGTGCTGACCACCTACGAGTCCGACGCCGACATCCTGCGCGCGGTCGCCGCCGGCGCCACCGGCTACCTGCTGAAGGACGCAACGCGGACGGACCTGGCCGGCGCGGTGCGCGCCGCCGCCCACGGCGAGACCGTGCTGGCCCCGTCGGTGGCCACAAAACTCGTCCAGCAGGTGCGTTCCCCGGCCCAGCCGCCACTGTCGGCACGCGAGATCGACGTGCTCCGGCTGGTCGCGCGGGGCCTGACCAACGCGGAGATCGGCACGGCCCTGTTCATCTCGGAGGCCACCGTCAAGACCCACATGTACCGCGTCTTCACCAAGCTCGACGTCACCGACCGCACGGCGGCCGTGACCACCGCCATGGCCCGCGGCCTCCTCCAGTAGGCACCGAGAAGACCATCATGGCCACTATTCGTTCCAGTTCGGCGAGGGGGAGTTTGCTGCTCACCGGCGGGTTGCACGGCTTGGTCAGGACGCTCGGTCCGCGGGTGCGCGCCGACGCCGACGGGCAGCGTTCGACCTGCAGTTCAGCTGCGGGCGACACTCGGGTCGGCCGTCGCGGACGAGGGCGACGTGGTCAGGGGCGGCCGTTGAGCGAGTCGAGGAACCGCTGCTCGAACGCCTCGGTGTTGACGTCGAAAGCCGCATGGACCCGGCTGCCGGCCGGGGAGACCATCGTCCGGCCCGACTGCACGCCGTCCTGGACCACGTCCACGCGCGCGTCGCGGAACGGCGCGAGTTCCTCGTGGACCAGGGCAACCGCCGCCGCGGCGTCCCACCAGTACATGATGCCCAGGTCGATCAGCGCGAGCAGGTCCGGCTGACTGGCAATACGGTACGCCAGGCGGGCACCAGGTGCGTCCTGATTCGCGGCAAGCCGGGCGATAAACGTCCGCGTGATGGGTACGGACGCGGTGGCGTCCAGCGGGACCAGATACACGCTGCTGGAAAGAGCCTTGCGGAGCACGGTGCGGGCCGAGACGGGATCGAGCCACATATTGAATTCCTGCGAGTTGTCGAACCCGGGAAGTGCCGAGCCGTACAGGTTGCCCGGGACCTCCAGGGCACCGCCCATGATCTGTATGCGGCCGATCCGCGCCGCGACACGCGGAACGCAAAGCGCGGCGGCCAGATTGGTCAGCGGGCCGGTGGCCACGACGGTGACGGGCCGCGCGGAATCCAACACAGTGCGGCAGATCAGGTCGGGCGCCGACATGGGCGCTCGGTACCGGGGCAGTGACGCATCGCCCAACGCCCCGGTCAACACGTTCTCGATCGTCGCCACCAGCTCGGGAGGGGCGGGATGGACACCGGCACCGGTCGCTCCTTCGGCGACCGGTACCTGCGGGAGACCGCACTGCTCCAGCACGCTGCGCGCATGCCGGAGGGTCCGCTCGGGATGGCCGAATCCGTTGTTGGCCACGGTGACGGCGCGGAGATCGATCCGTCCGAGCTTGTGCTCCTCGCAGAGGTAAGCCAATGTCGAGGCGTCATCGAAGTCCATGTCGCTGTCGTAGATCACCGGAACCGGCTGGTCATCGGGAATCGACGCGGGTGCGGCCTCCGACGCCGCCGCATGGCCCAGACTTCCGCCGAGGACCGCCGACCCCAGGACACCCAGCGCCGATCGCCGTGTCAGCCTCATCGTTGCTCCTCGTATCAGTCGGCTGGTTGGACCCGGAAGGAGTGTCCCGTACGGCTGCTTCAGATGGCCTTCAGCGGGCCTGGCCTGTACCTCCGGTGGGGCTACTGCTGCTGGGGCCCGGACCTCGCGGGAAGGCCGCGCAGCGCGGGGGTCCTTGCGACCATCTGCTTGTTTTCCTGATCAGGAAACGCCGAGCGGACCGATGGCGCCGGCATCACCCGAAGGCCCGGGACCCTGCTGGAAGGCAATCTGAAGCGGCCGGATGGCACGGTGTATCGCGGGCCTCAAAGCGCCGGCAGCGTTCACTGGGCGCACGACTGAAGAAAGGAAAAGGACGCAATGGGCACTGCCCCGCTCCGGCACGCCTACCGTGCGCTGCTGGATGCTGCGGCCGCAGTGGCGGACTCCGGCCACCCGAGCAAGCCGGCCGGCGAGTGGAACGCGGACCAGATTCTGGCGCACGTCACCCTCATCAATGCCGCCACCATCACCGCTGCTTCCGCTGTCGCTGGGGGAGCGAACACGACCTACGACAACCGCATAGCTCTCGACACCTGGACCATCGAACGCGTCATCGCGCTCGCCGGCGGCAACGTAGGGCTCCGGGGGCGCATCCGCCTCCAAGGAGACGCCCTCTGCGCACTCGGCGGACCGGCGTTGAGTGAGGCCGAACTCGACACACTGGTGCCCGCCCGGCTCCTTTCCAGGGACACACTCCTGGTCAATCAGCCGCTGCCGCTGAGGGACATCATCACCGGCCTCGCAGAAGTGGAACTGCCCGGACACACGAAACAACTCGTAGCCCTCCTGCGGGACGGCGACGGCGCCGAAATCACAGCGTGATCCTTCAGCCTGCAACGACGGGCAGGCAGTGGTGCCCGGGTGTGGGCGTGACTGTCGCCCGACGCCAGGTCAAGGGCAGCTGGTCCTGGCCCGGAGCGCATCTCGTGCGCCGCCCCTGGGGATCCGCACGTGGATGGCAACAACGATCGTGGCTCCGTTGGCCGAAGAAAGGGAGATCTTGATGAATCAGCGCAAACGGTTCGGGGATTGGCCGCTACGGCTGCTAACCGCAGCTGTAGCCGCCGTTGTGGTGCTCCCGGTCGGGCTCGCTGCGCACGCTCAGATTCGGGGTCGGGCGCAGCCAGTGCCCGAGCAGCCGGTGACCGGCTGGGTCAGGCACAATGCCGCGACGCTGAGCAGCATCGACCCCGCTGCTGCGCTCGACGACCTGGCGCCCGTTGGGCGGTCGGTCGGCGATGCGGAGATCGTCGGGTTGGGCGAGTCGATGCACGGGACGGCAGAGGAGACCAGACTCAAGCATCGGGCCTTGCGTTTCCTGGTCGAGCGGATGGGTTTCCGGTCGATTGCCTGGGAGGAACAGTGGACGACCGGGCCCGTCGTCAACGAGTACATCCGTTTCGGCCAAGGTGATCTGGACACGGTGATGGCCCGGCTGGGCCCCCAGTGGCAGACGCGTGAGGTCGCGGATGTGCTGCGGTGGCTGCGTGACTTCAACGCCGGCCGTTCCGACAAGGTGCATTTCGTCGGTGTCGAGTACTACTGGACGTGGCTCGAGGCATACGACGCGGTCGACGCCTATGTCGCCCGTGCCGCTGCCCAGCGGCTGCCGGAGCTGCGCAGCCACCTGGGCAAGATCCGTCCCGCTCCCGGCTCGACTGTTTTGGAGCACTTCCAGAAGTACCAGGCGGAGCCGGACAAGGAGCCGTACATCCGTCAAGCCCACGAGGTGTACGACCTGGTCGCTCGCCTGCCGCACCAGCCGGGGGACCGTGCTCACGCGCTGGCGCTGCACAACGCCAGGCAGATCGTCTCGTTCTACGAGCACTACAACCTGTCAGCCGATGATGCCCTCGTTTACCGGGACGCTCGCGCGGCCGAGAACCTGAGGTGGTGGCGCGAGTTCAGCGGTGACAAGATCGCCTACTGGGCGGCGAGCCCGCACACCGCCAACGCCCCGCAGCTACGCATGGGCGCACCAGGCCAGACGGACAAGCGCTTCCCGAGCGCGGGTTCGTACCTGCGCCGCTGGTACGGCCAAAAGTACCGGTCAATTGGCTTCACCTTCGACCACGGCACCGTGAATGCCTTCGGCACCATGACTCCCATGCCACCACCCGCGGCGGACTGGTTCGAGCAACCCCTCGGCAGGGTCGGCGTCGGCCAGTTCACGCTGGACCTGCACACGGCCGCCCCGCCGCCGGTCCGTAACTGGCTGGACGCCCCCATCAAGACCCGTGGCCTACCTGACGGCGGCCCGGATGCGTTCATGGACGGTGGCACCCTGCGCCAGTGGTTCGACGTGATCGTCCACCGCCAGGAGGTGACTCCCGCACAACCAGCCTGACCACCACGGCAAGGTGCCGCCGCCGGTCACCGGCGGCGGCACCTCAAGGGCCCCCGCACGGCCTCGCGAAAGCGAGCCTATGGGTCGAGGCAGGAGAAGTGAGTTCCCGCAAATCAACAAGCTCCGCGCAGTGCTGTCCGGTCCGCCCGAACTGGCCGGAGCGCTGCTTTGAACGAGCCGGAAGATCGCTGAGGACAACACCTCTGCACATACCGCTCCTCTGCCTCAAGCCCATCTCTGTCGAAGATCCCCGCCGGAGGCAACGTTCCGGGTACTGGGGCAGTCTGCAATCGGCCGGCGCGCCGGCCGATGCCGGCGCTTGCGCCGCCAGCAGGCCGAGCGCGACTGGACCATCCCGTGGGACAAGTGGTGATCCGCGGGTAGCAGCCCGGTCGGGCTCAGTCGGCGACCTCGACCAGCGGGAAGGCTCGGTGGCGCCGGGGCGGGACCAGGAAGTTCTGGCGGCGGGTGCAGGTCAGGAAGCGTTCCAGGCCGTTGTCCTGCTCGGCCACCCGGTGCTTGCGGGCCAGGTCCACGGCCGCCTGGTTGCGCCGCATCCGGGTGAAGAACTCCGCGGTCGGCACGAAGATGCTGAAGTGCAGCTTCGGCTGGCTGCTGCCGTCCGGCACGTCCAGGGGGTCGAAGCCGGGGCCGTCGATGCGGACGTGGATCGGGGTGCCGTCGGATGCGCGGGAGCTGCGCTGGAGGGTGGACAGGTGCCCCATCCGGCGCTCGCCCGCGGGCAGGCCGATCCCCCGGGCGGTCCGCTCGGCGTAGTCCGGGCCGCGGTTCTCGGCGGGCAGGAAGGACGGCCCGCCGCCGTCGCTGAGCTGGTCGGGGTTGCCGGGATGCACCGCCGGGGCGTGGAACATGTACTGCACCCGCTTGGTGAAGTTGCCGTTCTCGCTCGGCGGGGTGTCCGGCGCGGCCATGTCGTAGAACTGGAGCATGTCGAGGATGACGTGCGACAGGTGCTGGATGCTGCCGTTGTCCAGATAGTCGCCCGCGCGGGCGGTGGTCAGCCGGGCCGCGGGGTGGCCGGCGAAGGTGCAGATCGCCGGCGGCCCGGAGGCGTTGGACTGCTGGTCGGAGAAGCCCATCCACATCGGGGAGTCGGGCTGGATGAACCGGGCGTAGGGCAGCCGGTTCTGCTCGGCGACCGAGCGGGGCAGGCCGACCTGGGTGAACATGTGCCGGCTGGAGGTCACGGTGAGCAGCCCGGCGAGGGCCGGCGAGGGTGTCGCCTGTCCGGCCAGCGTGCCGCTGCCGTCGAACCAGGCCAGCACGTCCTGGATGACGGTGGCCCGATCGCTGCGGAACGTGAACAGCAGGTCGTGCTGCTCGATCCGCACCGGGACGGTGAAGCGCTGCTTGGTGACCCCCGGGTTGTCCGGGTGGACATCGGTCGGCGCGGGCGTCGCCTCCTCCAGCACGGACCGGGACGGGTCCGCGAGCAGCCGGGGCAGGTGCGCGCCGACGAGATCGCCGGTCAGGCCGCCCGGCAGCCGCCGGAAGTACGGCAGCCCGTAGGAGACGAAGGTCATCAGGCCGGCCGCGCCGAACGGGTACCGCGACTCCAGGGTGGCGAGCACCCGGGCCAGCTCCCGCTGGTCGTCGCGCCCGGGGGTGCGGGCCAGCGTGGCGGTGAGGTAGACGGTGTGCACCGGCGGCATGACGAACGGCCCGCCGGTGGGCGAGGTCTGCTCGGGCGCGCTGAACCGGGCGACGTCGAACTGGATGTCGGGCAGGCCCGCGGCCGGGTCGGGCGCGGCGGGACGGTGCGGGGTGCGGGCGTCGGCGGAGCAGGCGGCGAGGGCGGCGGCGGCCATCGCCAGCGCGCCGCCGGCCAGCACCGTCCGGCGATGGAGCCGGGACTCGTCGGCCATGGGTCAGCGGGACCGGTCGAGCGCGGCGCGCAGGGCCGCGCCTAGCTCCGCGTCGCCCGGGTCGGTCAGCCGCACCGCGTGCTCGGCGAGCCCGACGAAGCCCTCCCGGGCGCCGCCGTTGCGGGTCGGGCTCACCAGCACCGCGTCGGCGTCCTGCTCGACGTCCACGTGCCGGGTGCCCTTGGCGTAGCTGGTCCAGGACCGCAGGCCGAGCGCGTCGAGGACGGGCGCGAACGGGGACGGGCCGCCCCGCAGGTCGGGGCTGGGGAGGCCGGTGCGCGAGGCGGCGAGCATCCGGCGTACGGCGGCGCCCAGGTCGCGGGCGTCGACCGACTCGTCGAGGACGTCGAAGACGCCGTTGGCGATCCACATGCCGTCGGTGGTGAGCGAGGAGGAGTGCGCGACGTACCGACCTCTGTGCAGGTCGAGTGCGGCGAGTCTGGTCATGGATGTCCTCGGTGGGGAGGGGACGCCCCAGGATACCCGTGGGGCGTCCCGCCGGCCTATCTCATGGTGATGACGCGGACGGTGACCCCCTTGCCGGCGCCGTACTGGACGATCTGGTTGAGGACGTTCTGTTGGGCGGCGGTGGCCGTCCCACGGGGGACGACGATCTCCAGTTCCCGGGCGGCGACCTGACCGGGCCGGATGGTGACGCCGTCCCAGGTGACCGGGTTGTTCTTGGCGAACCCGGCGGCCTTGTCCACATAGCCCTGGAGCCGGCTGGTGAGCTGGCTGGCGCTCTGGTATGTCTTCGCGGAGAGGTCGACGCTCTTGATGCTGGTCGCGGTGCCGTTGGCGAACCGGTCGATGGTCGGGAAGCTGCGTGGCAGGTTGCCGCCGAGCTTCGCCTCGATGGCCAGGCCGCGTTGGAACTGGTTGAGCTTCCAGACCGAGCTGCCGGCCTTGAGGGCCGCCCCGAGGCCACCGCTGAGGGCGCCCAGCGCGCCGCCGATCGCGAAGTCCCTGAGGGCGTCGCCCATCGTGTACTTGCGACCGGTCAGCGCCGCGATGCCGGCGCCGATGCCGACCGAGGAGGCACCGCCGATCAGCGCCCCGACCAGGATCGGAATGCAGATGGGACAGTCGCCGTTGGGGTCGGAGAGGTTGACCGGGTCGTTGAGGGCGTAGCTGTAGAGGTTGGTGCTGCCGCCGCCGAAGCCGGCCGGGTCCTGGCTGAGGAAGCGGCCCGTGTCCGGGCTGTACCAGCGGGCCCGGTGGTAGGACAGCCCGGTGTCGGGGTCGCGCTCACGGCCGGTGAACTGCTGCGTGTTGCCGTTGGCCGCGCCGCTGGCGGTGGCGGCGCCGAACGGGTCGTACTGGTACTGCGTGGTCAGCGTGCCGGCGGCGTCGGCCAGGCCCAGGACGCTGCCGAGAGCGTCGGTGACCGGCACCCGGGCGCCGGCGGAGTCGGTGCGGACCAGCGTCTGGTCGAGCCCGGCGGTGAGCCGGTCGACGGCGGTCGCGCCGGTGAGCTCCCGGATCAGGTTGGGGCCGTCGTAGAGGTGGGTGGTGGTGGTCCCGCCGGCGGTCCGGCCGGCCAGCCGCCCGGCCGCGTCGTAGCCGTACGAGACGGCTAGGCCGGGGCCGGTGACGCCGGCCAGCTCGCCCCGGGCGTTCCAGGTGTAGCCGAGCACCCCGTCGCCGGTCAGGTTGCCCTCGTCGTCGTAGCTGAACGTCCGGTCGCCGCGGCTGGTCAGCCGGTTCGCGGCGTCGTAGCTGGCGGGTGGACCGGTGCTGGGGATGGTGACGGTGGCGAGGCTGCCGGTGAGGCCGAGCACCCGGCCGGCGCCGTCATACGAGTAGCCGAGGTTGCCGATCGGCACCCCGCCGGTGGTCTGGTACGACATCCCGGTGAGCTGCGACGCCGCGTCGTACGCGTACCGGGTGACCACACCGGCCTGCTCGACCCGGTCGGTGCGGCCGGCGGCGTCCCGGTGCCAACTGGCGGTGGTGCCGCCCTGGGTGATCTGCTCGATCAGCCCGGTCTGGTCGTACTGGTAGGAGATCGCCGGCTGCCCGGGCACGGTCATCCCGGAGCGGCGGCCGGCGGCGTCGTAGGAGTAGCCGACGGTGCCGGCCGGGCCGGTCACGCTGACCACCTGGTCGAGGTCGTTCCAGCCGAGGGTGAGCAGCCCGCCGGCCGAGTCGTCGATGGTGGTGAGCCGGTCCAGGCCGTCGTAGCCGAACCGTTTGGTGCTCTCGTAGCCGCCGCCGGTGGACGCGCCGTACCCGATGAAGGTGGTGCGGCCCAGCGTGTCGTACTCGGTGACGGTGGTGATGCCACGCCGGTCGGTGGCGGAGACCGCCCGGCCGAGTACGTCGTACGTCTGCCGGGCCTGCTTGCCAAGCGGGTCGGTGACGGTGACGGGCCGGTCGGACTGGTCGTACGCGACGGTGGTGCGGTTGCCCCGGGCGTCGGTGACCGTCGTCAGGTTGCCGTTGCCGTCGTACTCGTAGCTGGTGGCCCGGCCGAGGCCATCGGTGCTGGTGGCGATCTGGTTGTCGGGGTCGTAGCGGACGTACTCCTGGACGCCGGTCGGGTCGGTGACCGCGACCGGGCGGCCGACGGCGTCGACGAAGCTGCGCGTGGTGCGGCCCAGCGGGTCGGTCACCGCGACGAGGTCACCGTTCTCGTAGGTGTAGTGGGTGGTGTTGCCCAGCGGGTCGGTGAATGAGGTGACCTGGCCGGCGGCGTTGTAGGCGTAGCGGCGGGTGCGGCCGGCGGCGTCGGTGGCGGCGGTGAGGTTGCCGCGGTCGTCGTACGTCATCCGGGTGGTGCGGCCCTGGTCGTCGCTGACCGAGGTGAGTTGCCGGTAGGGCCCGCCGGAGGTGACCGTGGCGGCCTGGGCGGCGGCGGTGCCGGCGAGCGCGGTGAGCGAGGTGAGCTGCCCGTTCGCGTCATAGCCGAGGGCTGTCCGCCGCCCGTACGGGTCGACCAGCGCGGTGGGCAGGTGGGTGACCGGGTCGCGCTCGGTGGTGGCGGTCCGGGCCTGGGCGGTGCCGGCCGCCGTGGTCTCGGTGACCACCCGGCCGTTCGTGTCGAAGCTGGTCTCCCGGACCTGGCCGTCCGGCTCGGTGACCGCCGTCTTCACCACCTTGCCGCCCGCGTCGGTGATGTACGCGAACTGGTAGGTGACGCCGTCGGGCAGGGTCTGGGTCGCCACCCGGCCGGCGGTGTCGTAGGTGTTGGTGAGGTAGGTGACGCCCCGGGCGTCGGTGACGGTCGTCATCCGGTTGGCGGTGTCGTACGTGTACGTGGTGGTGCGCCCGCCCGGCGAGGTGACCGTGGTCAGCCGGCCGGAGCTGTCGTAGCCGTACTGCACCACCCGGCCCGCGTTGTCCTGGGCCCGGGTGACCCGGCCGCTGGTGTAGGCGAGCTTGATCCAGCGGCCGTTGGGCGAGGTGATCTGGGTGATGTCGCCGGACTGTCCGCCGCTGGACCGGGTGAGGGTGATCTGGTTGCCGTGCCGGTCCCGGATGGACTGCAACGGCGCGTTCTCGCCGAAGACGTAGGTCATCCCGTCGGTGCGGACGAGGTCCCAGCCGTTGCCGTTCCAGGTCATCACGGCGTCCCGGAACGGCCCGGTGGTGTCGACGGCCTTGAACACGGCATCGGTCCAGCCCGTCCCGGGGCTGATCCGGTCCATGTGGACCTTGCCGCTGTCCGGGAAGACCAGGTCGGCCTCGCTGTACTGCCGCTCCGAGTAGATGAAGATGCCGTAGGTGAAGTTGGCGCCGATGCCGAACTCGCGGTTCTGGGTGTCGTTCTGCCGGTAGGTGCGGGTGATCGCGATCGGCAGGACGTCGTTGACCACGAGGTCGGTGTGCTCGTCGACGAAGAGGCCGCTGGCCAGGTCGACGGGGTCGCCGCCGGAGTCGCCGTCCTCGCCGGGGCCGCTCCCGGCGGGCCGCTTGCCGCTGCCGTTGAACATCGCGCCGGTGAACTCCCAGACCCGCACGTCGGGGTCGGGCACGATCTGCTTGCCGTCGGGGGTGACGGTGCCGTGGCCGTAGATGTACCAGCCGGCCTCCGCGCCGGTCACCGCGCAGACCGCGGGTGCCTTGCCCGCCTTGCCCGGCTTCTTCGGGTACGACTTGACGGGCGTCTTGGTGCACGGCACCCGGCCCGGGTCGTAGTCCCAGAAGTCGAGCCGGCTGCCGGGCGCGAGGCCCTGGGTGTTCGGGTAGATGATCTGCGCGCCCTCGGGCAGGATCACCGAGCCGCCGGGCTGGACGGTGAAGTAGACCGGGGTGCGCACGCCGGCCGGGAGCGGGAACGGCGGCTGGTCCACCGGCAGGGCGGTGATGGACAGCTCGGTGACCCGCTTGCCGGCCCGGTCGCGGATCACCGCGCCCTTGGGCAGCCGCACCTCGAAGCCGGGGATCGCCGGGGTGGTGAGGACGGTCTGTTTCCGGGTGGGCGACGGGAAGCGGACGCTGTGGGCGGTGTCGAGGCGGGTCATCCAGATGGGGTAGGACAGCTCGACCGTCTCCCCGGCCCGCAGGTCCACGCCGGTCTCGAAGCGGCCGAAGGCGCGGCCCGGGCTGCTCGCGGTCGCGCCATCGATGACCAGGACGTGGTGCCCGGCGGTGAGCCCGGTGAGCAGGAAGCGGCCGGTGGCGTCGGTGCGGGTGCTGCGCCGGCCGACCGAGAGGGTGACGTCGGCCAGCGGCTTGCCGTTGAGCAGCAGGGCCTGCCCAGCGAGCGCGGTCGCCCCCACCGGGGCACGCAGCGCCGGCTGGAGGTGGCCGTACGCGCCGGTGCGGTGGCTGGCCCAGTCCTCGCCGGCGAGGTTGAACCGGTCCGGCGTCCAGGTCTCGGTCACGTCGGCGACGGTCCGGGCGGCCGGCGGGGCTGGCGTGGTCTTCGCGGCGGCCCCGGCGGGCAGCCGGACCTCGCCGGTCAGCGCCCCGATGGTGGTGGACGACGGGTCGACGAAGACGGTGTACGTACCGGTGGCCGGCAGGGTGACCGAGGTGAAGGTGCAGGTGTCGCCGCAGTACGCGCTGCTGCCGAGGTTCGACCCGTCCGGCTTGCGGATGATCGCCGAGGCGTTGTAACGGCCGAAGGTGCCGGCGGTCATGACCACGGTGACCACCTGACCGGCGGTGCCGGGGAAGGTGAGCGCCGCGTTCTGGCCGGGCACGGTGGTGGTCAGGGTGACCGCCGGGCCGCCCGGGGTGGCGGCGGCGGTCGCGTCGGCCGGCACCTCGTACACCTGGAGGGTGACGGAGCCGGTGTACATGCTGTCCGGGTTCAGCAGGATGGTGTACGTCCCGGTCACCGGCAGGGTGGTGACGTCGAAGAAGCAGGTCGCGCCGCAGTAGGCGCTGCCGGTCAGGTTCGACCCGTCCGGCTTGCGCACAATCGCCGACGCGTTGTACGTCCCGTACGTGCCACCGCTGCCCTGGACCGAGATCCGCTGGCCGGCGCTGCCGGCGAAGGACAGCACCGCGTTCTGGCCGGGGCCGGTGGTGGTGAGGGTGACCGGGCTGCCGCCGACGACGGCGGTCGCGGTGGCGTCGGCCGGCACGTCGTACAGCCGGAGGGTGACGGTGCCGGTGTACATGCCGTCCGGGTTAAGCAGGATGGTGTACGTGCCGGTCACCGGCAGGGTGGTGACGTCGAAGAAGCAGGATGCGCCGCAGTAGGCGCTGCCGGTCAGGTTCGACCCGTCCGGCTTGCGCACAATCGCCGACGCGTTGTACGTCCCGTACGTGCCACCGGTCCCCTGCACCACGATCCGCTGGCCGGCCGTGCCGGCGAACGACAGCACCGCGTTCTGGCCGGGTGCCGTGGTGGTGACCGGGACGGCCGGACCGCCGATGGTCGCGGTCGCCGCGGCGTCGGCGGGCACGTCGTAGACCCGCAGCGTGACCGCGCCGGTGTAGGCCGCGTCGGGGTTCAGCAGGATGGTGTACGTCCCGGTGACCGGCAGCGTGGTGACGTCGAAGAAGCAGGATGCGCCGCAGTAGGCGCTGCCGGTCAGGTTCGACCCGTCCGGCTTGCGCACGATCGCCGACGCGTTGTATGTCCCGTACGTGCCACCGGTCCCCTGCACCACGATCCGCTGGCCGGCCGTGCCGGCGAACGACAGCACCGCGTTCTGGCCGACAGTGGTGGTGAGGGTGACGGCGGCACCGCCCGGGGTGGTGCTGGCGGTGGCGTCGGCCGGCACGTCGTAGACCCGGACGGTGAGCGCGCCGGTGTAGGTGCCGGACGGGTCGAGCAGCAGACTGTAGGTGCCGGTGACCGGCAGCACCACGGTGTCGAACAGGCACGAGGTGCCGCAGTACGCGCTGCCGGTCAGGTTCGACCCGTCCGGCTTGCGCACGATCCCGGTGGCGTTGTAGGTGCCGTAGGTGCCGCCGTTGCCCTGGACCAGGATCCGCTGGCCGGCGGTGCCGGGGAACGACACCACGCCGTTCTGCCCCGGCACGGTGGTGGTGACGGTGACCGGGTCGCCGCCCGGGGTGGTGCTCACGGTGGCGTCCGGTGGCACGTCGAACACCTGGACGGTCAGGCTGCCGACGGCCGCCGCGGCCGGGTCGACCAGCACGGTGTAGGTGCCGGCGGCGGCGAGCGTCAGGGAGCTGAACGAGCAGCTCGTGGCGCAGGACGAGGTGCTGGCGACGGTGCTGCCGTTGGGGGCGCGCAGGGACACCGCCGCGTTGCCGCCGCCGAAGGCGCCGGCGGAGAGGTTGATGGTGACGACCTGCCCGGCGGTCGCCGGGAACGACACCACGGCGTTCTGGCCCGGGACGGTGGTGGTCACGGTGACCGCGGCCCCGCCGGGGGTCGTCGCGGCGGTGCGATCGGCCGGCACGTCGTACACCCGGACGGTGAGTGCGCCGATGGCGGTCGTCCGGCCGTCGACCAGGACGGTGTAGGTGCCGTCCGCCGGGAGGGCGGTGGTGTCGAGGAAGCACGACGTCCCGCAGGACGTGTTCGACAGGATCGACGTGCCGTCCGGCCGGCGCAGCGTCACCGTCGCCTCCGACGACCCGAACGTGCCGCCGGAGAGCTGCACCGCGACCCGCTGACCCGACACGCCCGGGAACGACACCACCCCGTTCTGGCCGGGGACCGTGGTCGTCACCGTCACGGCCGCGCCACCCGGGGTGGCGGTGGTCGCGGCGTCGGCCGGCACATCGTGCACCTTGACCGTGATGCTGCCGACGACCGTGCCCCTCGGGTCGACCAGCACCGTGTACGTGCCGTTCGCCGGCAGGGTGGTGGTGTCGAGGAAGCACGACGTCCCGCAGGACGTGTTCGACAGGATCGACGTGCCGTCCGGCCGGCGCAGCGTCACCGTCGCCTCCGACGACCCGAACGTGCCGCCGGAGAGCTGCACCGCGACCCGCTGACCCGACACGCCCGGGAACGACACCACCGCGTTCTGGCCGGGGACGGTGGTCGTCACCGTCACGGCCGCACCGCCCGCGGTGGTGTTGGCGACGGCGTCGTTGGGCAGGTCGTACACCCGGGCGGTGATCGCGCCGAGCGTGGTGCCGGTCGGGTTGACGAACACCGTGTAGGTGCCGGTGCTCGGGAGGGTGACGGCGTTGAACGAGCAGCTCGTGCCGCAGTAGCTCTCACTGACGACGGTGGTGCCGTCCGGGGCGCGCAGCGTGACGGCGGCGTTGTAGGTGCCGAAGGTGCCGTTGGCCAGGGTGACCGAGACGCTCTGTCCGGCGGTGCCCGGGAACGAGACGACGGCGTTCTGGCCCGGCACCGTGGTGGTCACGGTGACCGCGGCGCCGCCCGGGCTGGTGGTCGCCGAGGCGTCGGCGGGGACGTCGTGGATCTGCGCGGTGGCCTCGCCGACGTAGGTGGTGTCGGGGTTGAGGTAGACGGTGTACGTGCCGTCGACCGGCAGCACGATGGTGTCGAAGAAGCAGGACGCGCCGCAGTAGGCGCTGCCGGTCAGGTTGGACCCGTCCGGCTTACGGATCACCGCCGACGCGTTGTACGTCCCGTAGGTGCCGGCGCTGAACTGCACCGAGACCCGCTGCCCGGCGGTGCCGGCGAAGGAGATCGCGGCGTTCTGGCCGGGCACGGTGGTGGTCACGGTGACGGCGGCGCCGCCCGGGCTGGCGGTGGCCGTGGCATCCGGCGGCACCACGTGGATCTGCGCGGTGACCTGGCCCCGGTAGACGCCGTCCGGGTTGAGCACGATCGTGTACGTGCCGTCGACGGGCAGCGTCACCGTGTCGAAGAAACACGACGCGCCGCAGTAGCCGCTGCCGAGCAGGTTGGATCCGTCCGGCTTACGGATCACCGCCGACGCGTTGTACGTCCCGTAGGTGCCCGCGCTGAACTGCACCGAGACCCGCTGCCCGGCGGTGCCGGGGAACGAGATCAGCCCGTTCTGCCCGACCGTGGTGGCCACGGTCACCGGCCCGCCGCCGGGCGTGGCGTCCACGGTCGCGTCCGCCGGCACGTCGTACACCTGCGCGGTGACCGCGCCGGTGTAGGCCGCGTCGGGGTTGACCAGGATGGTGTACGTGCCGTCGACCGGCAGCACGGTAGTGTCGAAGATGCAGGAGCTGCCGCAGTAGGCGCTGCCGGTCAGGTTCGACCCGTCCGGCCTGCGCACGATCGCCGAGGCGTTGTAGGTGCCGTAGGTGCCGCCGGTCAGGTGGACGAGGACCCGCTGGCCGGCCGTGCCGGGAAACGAGACGACGCTGTTCTGGCCCGGCACCGTCGTGGCGACGCTGACCGGCGCTCCGCCGGGGCTCGCGGTCGCCGTGGCGTCGGCGGGCACGTCGTACACCTGGACGGTGATGGTCCCGGTCGAGGTGGACTGCGGGTCCACGACGAGGGTGTAGGTGCCGTCGGTGGGCAGCACCGTGGTGTCGAGGAAGCAGGCGCTGCCGCAGGAGCCGTTGGAGACGACGGTGCCGCCGCCCGGCTTGCGCAGCGTGACCGCGGCGTTGTAGGTGCCGTACGTGCCGCCGCTCAGCTTGACTGAGACCCGCTGGCCGGTGCTGCCGGGAAAGGTGACGGCGGCGTTCTGGCCGGGCACGGTGGTGGCGACGGTGACCGCGTCTCCGCCCGGGGTGGTGGGCGCCGTGGCGTCGGCCGGCACCTCCCGCACGGTCGCGGCGATCGAGCCGGTGGCCGAGCTCGACGCGGCCAGCAGCAGCGTGTAGGTGCCGGCGGTGCGGGCTGTCACCGTGTCGATGAAGCCGGCGGCGCCGACGCAGCCGGACGAGGCCGCGGTACGCCCGAACGGGTCGAGGACCTTCGCGGTGGATATGCCGCAGGAGCCGAAGGTGCCGTTTGCGAGCTGGACGCTGGCCTGCTGCCCCTCGGTCAGGTCGAACACGACCAGCGCGATGTCGCCGGCGCTGGGGATCGACACCGCGCTGGTGCCGCCGAGCGCGACCCGGGAGGTGTGCACCACGTCGGCGACCGTGTACGGGGCGGGCGCGACGAAGACGTCGGCGGCCCCGTCACCGCTGCCGTGGCGGGTGCGTACCCCGATCCGGCCGGAACCGGCGCCGGCGGGCACCTGGACGGTCAGGCTGCCCGCGCCGACGGCCGAGGTGAAGGCCCGGGTGCGGTTCAGGGTGACGGCGTTGTCGGCGGCGTCGGCGGCGAAGCCGGTGCCGGTGACGGTGACCGTGCCGCCGGGCACCACCACGGTCGGGGCGACGCCGGTGACGGTGGGCGCGGACTCGTCCGGGCCAGCGACCACGAAGGACTGCGGGCTGGTCGCGGTGGCCCCGCCGACGGAGACGGTGATCAGGCCGGTGGTCGCCCCGGCGGGGACCCGGGCGACCAGGCGCCGGCCGCTGGCCGAGGTGACCGTGGCCGGGACGCCGTTGAACTCGACGGTGTTCTCGCTCGCCACGTCGGAGAAGCAGCCGCCCTGCAGGGTCACCTCGGCGCCGACCGCCGCCCGGGGCGGCACGACGGAAACCAGGGCGAGGGCCGGGCTGCCGTCGTTGCTGACGGAGGTGATGTTGCCGGTGGGGTCGTACCGGTAGTGGGCGGTGCGGCCGGCCTGGTCCTGCACGCCGGCCAACTGGCCGGCGGCGTCGTAGGCGTAGCCGACCGAGTCGCAGGAGACCGAGGCCGGGACGATGTCCGGCAGGTCCGCCCGGACGCCGAAGGCCAGCAGCAGGGTCAGCGCACCGACGGTCGCGGTGAACCGCAGCCGGGCCCCGGCCCAGACCCTCGATCGGATGCTGCGGCGGCCGAGTGGTCCTGACATGGTGCCTCCCCCAAGACGCAACCTCTGCCGTGGAAGGTAGGCGAGCGCCATCGGCAGGAATAGATGCCTGCGAGAACGGGGCGCGGGCGGCCCTGGTGACCGACCGTGACAGGACCTGCTACCGGCCGAAACAGGCGGACCGCCGGTGATCGTGTCGACTATCGGACAGTCAGTTGTGTTGCCCGAACCTGGCCGAAAAAGGGCAGGTCAGAAGGGATCCGCCGAACCGGGCGCGAAGTTGACTAATTGAATCCGAATCGGTGGATGAATTCATGGTCCGCCTTTGCCGCCACATCGCTCGATTTGCCGAGGTTTCCGCTTCAACGACCAGAGTGCAAGGAGTCAAAACCCACAATGGATATCGACCAGATCCATTGTTATATTCCTGACCCCCGGCCTCGGTGACCGTGGATCCCCCTCCTATCCATGTCCCGGAAAGGACGTGACAGGTGACGAGACGTCTCTGGAAATGGCGTGCCGGCAGCGCGGCTGCCCTCATGGTGCTGGCCGGCCTCGCGGTCCCCGGCCCAGCCTCGGCCGCCTCGTCGGTGCGGACCGGGATGACCTGGACGGTCCTCGGCCAGCAGGGTGGCTCGGTCCACGTCGGCTCGGACGCGCAGACCAACCCGTACGCCGGCGACACCGCCGTCGACCAGCCCCGGGCCATCCTCTGCCTGCTCGTCGACGGCCGACCCAAGCCGCCGGACGTGGTGACCGATGCCTACAGCGGCTGGGCCGCCGGCGCGGTGCAGGTCACCCCGCAGATCCCCGGGCTGGTGCTGACCTCGCAGGCCCAGGGCGACACGATCTGCGCGGAGACGTTCGGCGCGGGCTGGCGGCTGGCGGAGTTCCACGACGGCGGCGGCTGGACCTTCTGGGCCAGCGGCGCGATCCCGGCCGGCACCCGGTTCTGGACCGCGATCAACGACCAGCCGGCCAACCCGTGGAACTCCGCGGGCGACCTGCCGACCAGCGTTCCGCAGCCGAAGTTCCTCACCTCCGAGGCACCCGTACCGGGACAGTTCATCGCGATGCTTCCCGAGTCCACCGCCCCCGAGGACGTGGCCGGCATCGCGGCCAGTCTGGTGGCCGGCTACGGCGGCACGATCATCGACACGATGGAATCGGGCATGTTCAGCTTCACCGCCAGCGACGCTCAGGCCCAGGCGATGAGCCTCGACTCTCGGGTCGAGTCGGTCGAGCAGGACACCTACGGGCAGCCGAGCGAGTATTCCTGGGCGGTCGACCGCGTGGACCAGCGCAACCTGCCACTCGACTACGCCCCGTACACGGGGGGCGGCGTGACGGGAGCCGGCGTCAAGATCTACATTTTGGACACCGGATTCCGGCCCAGCCACCAGGAGTTCGGCGGCCGGGCCAGCCAGGCCGTGGACTTCATCCGGTTCCTCGGCCAGCGTGACGACTGCAACGGACACGGCACCGCGGTCGGCAGCGCCGCCGGAGGCGCAACCGTCGGCGTCGCCCCCGGCGCGACCCTGATCTCGGTACGGATCGCGGGCTGCCGCGGCAACGCGTACAACCCGCTCGTCTCGGTCTTCAACTCGACGATCGTCGCGGGCCTCAACTGGGTCGCCGTCCACCACTCCGGCCCCTCGGTCGCCAACGTCAGCTACGGCGTCCCGCCGGGCTTCTGGCGGCGCTGGCTGCGGCTGTCCAGCCCGACGGACCGGGCCGCCAAGTTCGCCATCAGCCGCGGGGTGACCGTGGTCGCCGCCGCCGGCAACGAGAACCACAACGCCGACCGGTCCAGCCCGGCCCGGGCCGGCGGCGTCATCTCGGTCAGCGCCACCGACGGCAGCGACACCAGGGCCAGCTTCGGCAACTACGGCAAGGTCGACATGTTCGCCCCTGGATACGGCGTACGCACGGCCTGGCTGGACGCCGACAACCAGTACAACACCGTCAGCGGCACCTCGTTCTCCGCGCCGCTGGTGGCCGGCGCCGCCGCCCTCTACCTGCAGCGGAACCCGAGCGCGTCACCCGGGGCGGTGGCCAGCGCACTGTACGCCAACGCGACGCCCAACAAGGTGAGCAACCCGGGCCCCGGCTCGGCCAACCGGCTGCTGTTCGTCGGCGCGCCGCCGGCCACCCACGCCGGGATGACCTGGGCGCGGCTGACCCAACGCAGCGACGGCGTCGTGCAGGTGGGTCGGGACGCCACCACCAACGCGTACACCGGGGACACGCCCGCCACCGCGTCCCTGCCGGTGCTGTGCATCCGCATCGACGGCCGGCCGGCGCCCGCCGGCATCCCCACCACGGGCTTCGGCAGGTGGGCCGGCGGCGCCGTCGCGGTCACCCCGGCCATCCCGGGCGCCCAGCTGACCAGCCTCGCGGCGGCCGACGCGATCTGCGCGGCGCAGTTCGGCAGCGGGTGGCGGATGGCGGAGTTCCACGACGGTGGCGGCTGGTCCCTCTGGGCCTCCGGCAACCTGCCGGCCGGTCGTTTCTGGACCAGTATCAACGACCAGCCCGCCAACCCCTGGAACTGACGCCGGGCCCGGCCCGGGGAGCCGTCGCTCCCCGGGCCGGTGGGCACCCTCGACGCGGCCGGTCAGGGGGCGCAGTAGAGCAGTCGGTTCGGCGACCCGGCTCCCGGGCTGGTCACGAGGCCGGTGGTCGCGGTGGCGAGGACATGGTTGGCCGCCTGGCCGACGGTCCACAGGGGGTTCGCCTCGGCCACCACGGCGATGCAGCCGGCGACGTGCGCGGAGGCCATCGAACTGCTGCTCAACAGCTGGTGTCGGAGGCGATCGCCGTGGTGGTGATGTTCTCGCCCGGCGCGAAGATGTCCAGGCAGCTGCCGTAGTTCGCCGAGCTCATCTTAGCGTCGGTGATCGTGGTGCCAGCCACGGTGACGGCGGCCGGCACCCGGCCGGGTGAGTAGGTGCAGGCGCTGGCGGCCGACGAACCCGACGGAACGACGTACGGGATACCCGAGTTGATCGAGTTCGTCACGGCGTTGTCGAGTGGGGTGCTGGGGCTGCTGCCGACACCCATGTTGACCAGCGCCCGCGTCCCGCGGGCGTTGGCGGTGACCCAGTCGACGCCGCGCCCGAAGGGACTCGAACCCCTAACCTTCTGATCCGTAGACCGATGCTTGCCTGCCCCCCACCAACAGTTCGTTGGAGTGTCAGACATCAAGTGGAGACACCGAATGTTCGGCGGGCTTGTGGATTGGGACGTTCTCGCGGAGCTTGGCCCGCCAGCGGCGAGAAACCAGAGCCGTGACGACGAGGAGCCCGGAGAGGACTGCGAGAAGGAGCAGCAGTAGCCAGGGGAGGGCCCAGGCGTGCGTCGTGGCCTCGACGGTGGCGAGCGGAGCGATCGAGCCCGACGCGTCGGTGAGCAGTGGGACGAGGGTGACGGTCCCCGTCAGCTTCACCGCGGGTGCCACTCCTGGTAGCGGCACGGAGACCTTCCAGGTGTCACCTGGGAGCAGCGGGGGCGAGTCCTCGATCTGCCCCGCGCGGACGTTCAGGCCCCCGAAGGGGCCGGAGATGGACACTGCCTGCCGAGCGGTGACGATGGCGTTGCCCGTGTTGCGGATCGTGTACGTGACGGCGGCGTCACCCTTCCCGAACGGATTGGGCGTGCCCGAGTAGCGCACCTGCAGATCCTCCACCGACAGGCTCGGCTTGAGCGCTCCACCCACCCGCAGGCGGATCCGAATGCCCACACGGCGGGCCACATTCGTCCCATCCGCTTTGCTGGCTTGCGTCAGCGAGGTGACGACGCCGCCCAGGTAGTCGCCGGGCGCGGCGTTGTCCGGAAGGGTGAGCTGGAACGGCACCTCAACCGACTGGCCGGGCCCGACCGTCACGTCGGGGCGATCCGTGTGGACCCATGCACCGATCCCTGTCGACTTGGCGTCCTGGGTGACCAGGTCGAGCTGGCCCTCCTTGGTGGTGAACCCGTCGGCGGCGTACACGGCCAGGTTGAGCGGCGTGGCGCCGTGGTTGACGACGACGAGAGCGTCCTTGAGCTGCCCGCCGGGGTTGAGGGTGTAGGTGTAGTTCTGCCGGCCGGACCCGAAGTTGTTGGAGGCCGTCCTGACCGCCCAGGAGACGTCGCCGTCCGCCGCGGCGGCAGGTCCGGCCCCCACTGCGAGGAAGCCGAACGCGGCGAGCAGCACCACGACAGTGGCCTGGGCGAGGACTGCTGCGGTCGTACGCGGTTTGGGCAGGTGCATCTGATGATCCTCGGACGGTCTGGGAGCGGCGGGATGGAACACGTGCGGTGGGGTGGGCACCCGACGGTGCCCACCCCACCGGGTGGAGCGGACCGGATCAGCTCAGCGCGGTGAGCGTGGTCCCGGCGCCACCCTCGGTCGTCTGCTCAACCCACGCGGACGGGGTCGTCCGGGCCACGTCGGCCCGCTTGTCCCAGCCCTTGCCGCGGTACGGGTGGATGACCACCTTGTCGGCGGTGGATCCGACCGGCTGAGCGGGGCTGGTGCCGTTGTTCGGGCCGCACCACTTCACCTTGCCCAGTTCCACGGCGGCGTTGGGCCCGTCGCAGGTGCTGCTGCGGATGTTCTCGACGATGAGCTTGTTGTCGCGCACCTGGACCTTCACGTAGGTGCGGACGTGCTCCTGGTTCTCTACCGAGTTGGCGTAGTGGTTGTCGGGGTTCAGCGGGTCGGGGCCGAAGTCCGAGCCCGGGACGGGAGCGGTGAGGTCGTAGTACTTCGAACCTGACGCGGAGTTCGCCGTCACGTAGATGACACCCCCGGGGCCCTGGGCCACCTGCTCGGCGCCGGGCTGCTCATCCGGGTGCGACTTCTGACCGTTCTTGAGTGCGTAGCTGCGGGAGTAGCTGTGGTCGTGGCCCTGCAGGACCAGGTCGACGCCGAGCTTCGAGAAGGCGGTCGGGAAGTCCTGACGGCGCTTCTTGTTGTCGCTGTCGTTCGCGTGGGCGGCCGGCGAGTAGATCGCGTGGTGGTACACGAGCACCGTGTACTTGGCGTCGGCGCCGTGCGCCTTGATCACGTCGGTGATGTAGCCGATGTGCGCCTCGTCCGAGCCGTTGGCGTACGCGTTGCTGTTGAGGTCGATGAACAGGACGCCCTTGTAGGTGTACCAGTAGTCACCGCCGGACCGGGTCGTCGCGCTGCCGTTGTAGAACGGCGTGGAACGGTCGGTGTTCGGGGTCCAGAAGTGCTGCTCGTAGGCCTTGCCGCCGACGTCGTGGTTGCCGATGGTGGCGGCCCACGGGTACTGACGCAGCTCGTCGGGCGCGAGGAAGGCGTTCCACTGCGTCTCGGTGTTGGCGGTCTCGACCTGGTCACCACCGGAGACCAGCAGCTCGGCGTTCGGGTTGGCAGCGGCGGCGACCTTCAGCGTGTCCTGCCACCCCTCACCGTCCTTGGCCACGTTGCCGGACGAACCGATCTGCGGGTCGCCGAAGAACAGGAAGTCGAAGTCGCCCTTGAAGGCCTGGGTCTTGAAGGAGTACGTCGGGGACCAGCCGCCCGCCGCGCCGACCCGGTAGGAGTACGTGGTGTTCTCCTGCAGGCTGTCGATCGTGGCGTGGCCGTTGTAGCCGCCGTTGACGCTGTTCGCGGCGACGCTGGCCGAGAAGGTGACGGAGTTCGCGGGGAACTCGCCGTTGACGAGCTGGGAAGCCGGCGCGACCTCGACGATCTGTGGGGTGCCGGTCGAGGAGTACCACGACACGACGCGCTGCGATTCGCTGGCGCCTACGCCGAGGACGATGCCGGTGGGCGCCGCGACATCGGCAGCGTGGGCCGCCGACGCCAGGCCGCTGCCGAGCACCGCGGCGACGCCGAGGACCGCCGCGCTGGCGCCCCCGGCCACCCGGCGGCGCGCAACCCCGCGGCCTTGTGTCCAATCGAGCCTCATCAGATTCCATCCGTTCTGATTCGAGGGAGTGTTGAAAAGCCTTGGTCAAGCTCGCGGAAACCGGTGTCTGCCAGGTGAACCTCGGGCAGGCGGACTGTTGCGCCTGGCGGAAGTTGTCCCGGGCAATCAGATTCCGACGACCCGCTGTACGAACCACACCAGGCCCATTACGGACACCCCCGCCGCGATCGCCCCGGTCGTCCACACCCCTGCGGCCGGGCTGTGGCGGCGCAGCAGGGCGAGCAGCGGGAAGACGACCACGATGATCGTCAGCTGGACGACCTCGATGCCCACGTTGAAGACGAGCAGCGACCACAGCAGCGTCCACGAGAAGGCCTGGTCGATCCCGAGTGCCGCGGCGAAGCCGAGTCCGTGCACGAGGCCGAAACCGAACACCACCGCGAGCCGTCCCCAGCCCGCACGGTCCAGACTGAGGTGACTGCGACCGGCCGACTCGAGATCCGCGGCGTGCGACCGGCGCCGCCAGATCCGCCACAGATGCCAACCGGCGACGGCCGCGATCGAGAGGGCGATGACGGGCTCGACGAACGACGCGGGCAGCTGAACGAGGCCGAGGGCGGCCAGGATGAAGGTCACCGAGTGGGCCAGCGTGAAGGTCGTCGCCGCCAGCACGATCTCGCGCAGGCGGCGGGACCCCACGATGAGCGCCAGCAGGAACAGGATGTGGTCGAGCCCGGTGAGCAGGTGCTCGGCTCCGAGCCGGAAGAACTCCCAGAACCGCTCGGACCAGGACTGTTGCGTGGAGAACGACCGATGCTCGGCGTCGAGGGCGGTGCTTCCCGACTTCAGGTCGAGGTCGTAGGTGACGATCGTCTTGGTGTCGCGCACATAGCCCTCGGAGTCCGGGAACAGCCCGCTGCGGACCTCGTGCGCTCCCGCTGACTCCGGGCACCGGTAGTCGAGAACCAGCAGCGCGTACGGGACAGCCTCGCGTTTCTCGACGGTGAAGTCGCCGTCGCGGACCGGGGTGCACGCCGTGCCCTCGGTCGTGACGCCGAAACGCTCGGTCACGTACGCGACCACCGTGTCGGCGTGGGCGTCGAGCGCGGCGGCCTGCTCCGCCGCATCGCCGTCCTCGAACGCCGCGGTGCCCGCCCGGAAGAGCTGATCATCCTTCTCGTAGTCGGCAGCGGAGACGACGAGCAGGTCGTACTCCAGCCCGAGCTCGGCGCGGACGTGCCCGGTCTCGGGCGAGGTGAGGTCGACGTACGCGGTCGAGCTGAAGCCGTGGGCAAGGGCGGGCGCGGCACTGAGCAGGACGCCGACGGCTAGGGCCGCAACGACGACACCAGCGCGCCATCGAGCGGCGTGGGGCATGTGACTCCTCTTCGGTTGGCGACCGAAATCTGCTCGGCTCAGATGAACGAACGGCAGCCTGCGCGCAAACCAGCGACGAAACCCACCCGACCGAGCTGGCCTGCGCATTCGCAAACGCCCGGCCGTCGGGTAGGAAGTAGGGCGCACCTACCGCCACCTCGAGGACGGTCTCCATGCGCTCCCGCCTTCTGCCCGCCGGCACGCTGGCCGCGGCAGTAGCGACCGCCGTACTGATCACCGGATGCAGCTCCGGCGACGACTGGTCCCGGCCGCACCCGAAGCCCACCGCCGTCGGCACTCTCGGCCCGGGGTTCTTCGACCCGGCCGCACCGCCCGCCCCGGAGGCGACGATCACGCCACGGCCCGGCTCCTGGGACGGGGTCCGTCCGTCGAAGGGCTACCGGGTGGTGCTGCTCACCGCAGGCGACGACCCGCAGACCAGGACGCTGGTGAACGCCGTGACGCAGTGGGCCGAGGACGAGCAGGCCAGCCTCAAAACCATCACCGCCACTGAGCCCGATCAGTTCATTCCGCAGATCAGCAAAGCAATCGACCTGGCACCCGACCTCATCATCAGCGCCGGCAACGACCTCGTCGACCCGATGGCCCTCGTCACACCCCACCACCTCGACCAACAGTTCCTCGTGGTCGGCGCCGAACTGGCCGAACCCACCGCGAATGTCACCGCCGCCGACTGGACGGGTGCGTCGTTCCGCGGCGAAGGACTCGGCATGTCCTCAACGTACGACCCCGCCACCTTCACCCCCGAGCGCGCCGGCCGCGCCGTCCGGGCCGGCGTCGCGGCCGTACTCAACCGCCTGACCGGCATCGTCATCTGGCTGGACTAGACGCTGGCGAGGGGATCCCGGCTACAACCCGTACCGCGCATGGCTTACCGCCTACGAGGGCAACGAGACGAGCTGCCTGAACGCACGTTCTGTGCTCTGTCAATGACCGATCGCTGCTGAATCGACGATCCGGTCGTCGCAAACGAGAATCGGGTCGGCTCGCGGTCCAGCGCCGGCGGCGACCGTGCGACAGGCGTAGGAGCCGACGGCGGCCATCTTCCACAGGTGGCCGATGACCTGCCGCACGTCGGTCCGTAGGTTCGGTTCGACCGTTGTGGCGACTGGCCCGTGTCTATGCCGACGAGGGACCTCGAGCCGCTGGTCGACGGGTGGTGTGGGAGAAGGAGCACGCAGATGCGAAGAGGGAAGTTTGCCTGGCGCGGCTCGGTGCTGGCCTTGGCGGTGGTAGCCACCGGCCTGCCGGCGACCGGCGCCCTGGCCCGGCCGGGGGCCGACGAACGCCCGGCCAGCGCGCAGCGGTCGTACCCGGAAGACTGCGCGCAGTGGTCGTACCCGGAAGACCCCGGCTTTGTCGCCAAGAGTCCAGGGGAACTAGATGCCGCTAAAGCCAGTTGGGAAACGCCGGAATATGGTTATTATACCGGCCATAATCCTTCTACTCCTGGCACAGCGGTCAATTCCCCATGGCAGCTCACCGCGGTAAACGCGTCCACCGCCTACGCCCTGGGGTACTGCGGGCAGGGCGTCACGCTGGGCATGATGGATTCGGGCTACAGGCCTACACACGAAGCATTTCAGACCGAGCTGATCGATCCGGTGACAGGGGAGGGAGTCTACGGCACGTCCGGTTACGGGTATCGTGGCGCGACCCCGACGAACCCTTTTACTGCCGGCGAGTGGTTCACTGTGGCCGGTGATCAGGCGAGACCAAGTGACTACTCGCACGGGACCGGTATGCTTGGGGTTACCTCCGGCATGCGCGATGGTATCGACCAGCACGGCATCGCCTTCGGGTCGAAGATGTATGTTGCCAAGACCGGCGGTTCCGATAGCCAGTCCCACGGCCCCTTCCACGATTACGTGTACTGGTATACAGCCAATAAGGCCCTGGTCGACGCAGGCGCCCAGGTCATCAACAGCAGCTGGGGCTCATATGTCCAAACCCTTGACAGAGCCCGCTATGACGGCTTAGGAAACGACCTTGGAGTCAACGGCAACCGCGCCAACGCTTACCAACTGAATGGCAAAGACAGCGCCAGCGCCACGGCAATGGCGACCATTATCCCCAACGAGCACCTGAAGGATCTGGAGTACCAGTATTTCTTCTTCAAGAAAAGCTATTCGGAAGGCGGCATTCAATACAATCCGAACCACCCCGGACGTTCCTTTATGGACGCCATCTGGGACGCCATCAAGGATAGCGGTACCGTCAACGCAAGGTCGGCCGGCAACAACGACTGGAGCAACCCGTATTTTCGCCCGGCGTATCCCCTCTTCAATCCCTTGGCGGAAAAGCAGTGGATAGCCGTCGGCGGGGTGCAACCGCCCACTGCGACCAATCCCGAATACACAAAGCACTTCGGGTATAACGAGGCGGGGCTCGCCAAATGGTGGAACGTGTCTACCCCCTCAAGCAACGTTCGGACCACGAGCAGCGCTGGTGACACTAACTATTCAAACTCAAGCGGCACGTCACCGGCAACGCCCGTTGCGACAGCGGTGATGGGGGTTCTGCTCTCCCGCTATCCGAACATGGACGCCAAGCAGGTGCGTGAGCTGATGTTCACCACGGCGAACAACAAGATGTCCGACGGCGTGAGATTCCTCGGCACCGGGCAAACCTCCCCCTCCGGGGCATCCATCGCCTGGACCGCTCCCGACGGTCTTCCGGACGAACGCTGGGGCTGGGGGATTCCCGATCTGGCCAAGGGCATGTACGGCCCCGGCCAGCTCCTGAGCCCCATGACCTACAACATGGATAAAGCGCCCTTGGACGTCTGGTCGAACGACATCAGCCAGATCGCGATCAAGGAAAGGGAAAGGGAAGATCTGGAGTGGCTGGCGGGCTACAAGAAGCACGGCATTGCCTACGCCGGTGAATTCAGCCCCAACGTGCTGAACCCGGACGGCACGCTTGACGAACAGGCCTTCATGCTTCAGGGCATTTTGGGTGATCCTCACATCCAAGCTATCACTAACGGCCATCCCGAGTTGTACGACAAGATCACCTATGAGGACGCCGTCAAGTGGCGCAAGGAATGGATGGACGAGCGCGCGGCCTACATTCAGAACAACATCGACAACAACCTCTACACGGCTTCTCTGACCAAGCAAGGCCCCGGGACGCTGATCATGACGGGCAACGCCACCTACGAGGGCGGCACGACGGTTGAAGGCGGTAAGCTTTCGATCACCGGCTCGCACGCAAGCTCGATCGACGTCAAGGGCGGCACGCTCGGCGGCAGTGGCAGCGTGGGTGACAGCGTGACCGTCACCAGCGGCATGCTGCGGCCCGGGCTCGCGTCCGACGAGGCCGCGCAGCTCACCGGCAACTCCGCGGGCAACGTCCTGAACGTCGGCGGGAACGTGACCGTCGGCAGGCAGGGTCGCGTCGCCGTCACGATCTCCGGCGACCGGGACTACACGAGCGTCCGGGCGGCGGGCAAGCTGGTGCTGGACGGCGAGCTGGACCTGGACGTGCGGGGCAAGCTGACCCCGGGCACCGTGTTCACGATCATGAGCGGTAGCTCGATCGAGGGCGCCTTCCACGCGCTGCCCGAGAACCGGGCCCTGAACGTGGGCGGTTACCTGTTCCGGGTGTCCTACAAGAACAACAGCATGACGCTGACCGTCATGCAGCCGGTGCCGAACAACGGGAAGTAGGCCGTGATCTGCGGCTTGACCATGGTCGAGCCGTGGTGAAGGGACCGTGAGGAAAGGCGGGCCGCGACGCCGAGATCGGCGTCGCGGCCCGCCAATTCGTCCGGCCCGCCCCGTGCCCCTGCTGCCTCGTCAACTGTCACCAGAACGCCGGATCGAGTCCGGCACCGACAGGAGCCGCCGCCTTCCTACCGGCGCGGCTTTGGCACCTGACGGTTAAAGCGGGGGCTGAGGGCCAGGACCAGGGCTTCCTTCGTTCCCTCCGGGTTGTCGGTCTCCTGCCAACGGACCTCGCACCGGCCAAGCCAGTCAGCGATGTCCGCGGCGGACGCCTCGTCACCGGGATTGTCGAGGAGCTGGCCAACCTGCTCGTGCAGCACCGACGAGTCCCGGTTGCCGGTCAGGTGCTGCCGCAGGCGATTGCGCAGATTCCCGGTGTAGCCGACGTAGACGACCGTGCCGCCGTCGAGGACCACGAGCACGCCGGGCGTGCCGGGAGCGCCAGCTGCGGCTTCCATCGTGTACGGCTGAGAAGGCGTGAAGTCGGCCAGAAGATCTTCGGCGTCGAGCATCCTCGGACGCCACCGGTGTCAGCCCTGCCCCGCAGTCCCGCACGATCCGGGGTGCCCGTCGCGTCGTCGGCAACGCCGGCCGCCATCGAGCCGACCGTCGCACCAGACTCGGCGGCGGAGGTGCTGGGCGTCCTCCTCGCTGCGGGTGGTCTCGCCGAAGTCGAGGGCGGTGACGTGGCCGAGGAGTCGCGCAGCGCGGCGGGCAGGTCGGCGCTGGCGTCCGTGATTGCGGCATTGACCACGACCCGGATGAGGGGTGAGGCGGGTTCGGCCGAGGCTGCCATCTACATGGCGACGACCCAGCCACCGTCCACGGTGAGCGTGTGGCCCGTGACATACGAGGAGGCGTCCGAGGCGAGGAAAACGACGGCGCCCGCGAGGTCCGCCGGTTCGCCGACTCGTCCAAGGGGTATGTGCCTGGTCACCAGCTCATCCTCGACAGCCTTCGTGGGCAGGAGGTCGGCGGTCATCTCGGTTCGCATGTAGCCCGGCGCGATGGAGTTCACGCGGATCCCGTACCTGCCCCACTCGTAGGCGAGGTTCTTCGTCAACTGCACAACGGCCGCCTTCGACGCGTCGTACACCGAAGACCGTTCACCGTCGACGACGAGGCCTCCGATGGAGGAGAGGTTGATGATCCGGCCCCCGCCGCGTGGACGCATGGCCCGCGCGGCACGCTGGGCCACGAAGTACGTGCCGCGTAGGTTCACTGCCAGGGTCAGATCGAACTGATCCGGGGTCGCGTCCAGCGCGGTGTTGCGCAGCGATACGCCGGCATTGTTCACGACCACGTCCGGGACGCTGCGCCGCCGCTCAAGGTCGTCGAACGCGGCCTCGATGCTGTCGACCGAGGTGACGTCCAGCGACAGCGGAGCCGCGTGGAGGCCATGCTGTTCGAGGTAGGCGCACGCCTGCTCCGCGCGGTCGGTGGTCAGGTCCGTCGCGATGATCTCGGCGCCGGCCTGCCCGAGCGCAAGGGCCTGCGCGCGGCCGAGACCGCCGTGGGCGCCGGTGACCAGAGCTCGTGCGCCGTCCAGGGTGAATAGAGAGCTCAGGGGGGCCGAGGTCACTGACAAGGTCCTTTCTGGCAGCCCGTGAACGGCTGGCGAGGCGGCTACAGGCCGTAGTTGGTGAGGATCTCGAAGACCTGCTGGGAGTCGTGGCGGACGTGCTCACGCATCTGCTCGGTCGCGGTCGCGACGTCCTCGGCGGCCACAGCTGCCGCCATGGAGCGGTGGTCCACCCCGGTCCAGTCGGGGGTGGTGACCACCTTCGAGCAGAAGTACCACTGCCGTAGGGCCAGGTTGAAGTACACCCGGGCGGTCGCGACAAGGTATTCGTTGCGGCTCATCCGGTAGATGCTCTCGTGGACTGCGGCATCCAGGTCGATGCACCGTTGCAGGTCGGTGGTCTGCGCCTGTTCCTCGGCGAGCGCGACGAGTTGTTCCTTCTCGGCTTTCGAGCCGCGGCTGCAGGCCAGCATCGTGGCGAGGGATTCCAGCTCGAGTCTCAGTTCCATGACCGAGCGGGAGTCCTTGAGAGCGATCTCGGTGGCGTAGGTGCCGCTGCGCGGGTAGATGACGACCAGCTTTTCGAACTCCAGCCGGCGGATCGCCTCCCGTACCGGGGAAAGGCCGAGGCCGAGATCAGCCCGCAGTGCACTCTCGACGAGTTTGTCTCCGGGCATGATCTCGGCGCGGACGAGTCGGGAGCACAGTCGGGCGTAGGCCGATTCGCTCAGCAGGGCGTTACCCGTCTGGTCGACGCCGACGAGCGCGCCCTTTCCGGCATACTCCGACAACATGCTGCTCCTCCCCCACATTCTCCGCCGCGCGTGCGCAGCGGCCCCGTTTTCTGGCAAGCTACCGGACGGCTACGGCCGCTCGGCTTCCTCGACACCGGGCGGACTGCCGAGGAGGTCGTCGATCACCGTCGAGATCCCGTTCGCCACGGTGCAGGCGTAGTCCCCGACGGAGAATTCGCCGCCGAGAACCTCCACCACCTTCAGTTCGACGCCATTGACCGAGAGCGTGTCGGTGAGTTCGACGTTCGCGGGGCCGAAGCTCTTGCGGTTCAGGACGAAGTCGCTGGATGTGTCCCGGGAGATGATCTCGAAGACGCGGAAGCCTGGTCCGTTGGCCTCGGGCAGGGCGTGGACCTGAAGGTGCGGGTACGTGGACATGTCTGCCCAGGCCGCGTTGTCGTAGCCCTCCTGGGGAGTCATCGAGATGCCGAAGATCAGCTTGCCGGAGCGGTGGACGGTGCCGGAGACGGATTCGGCGGTGTCGGTCAGGGTGATCTCGGCGTACTGCTTGGGGTAGCCCCAGACCTCCCGGCCGAAGGCGACGCTCCAGGGCTGGTCCTCGTACTCGAAGAAGTAGTTCACCCCGCGGTGGTTGCGGTATCGGACCGGGATGACGACGCCCGAGTCGTAGAAGGCCCCCGGGGTGGCGTTGCCGAAGTCCGCGATCTGCACGACGAATCGGTCGTCGGCGAGTTCGAACGGAGTGGGCTCGAGAAGGGCCTCGAGGTTGGCCCGGTCGCCGCGGCAGTAGACGGAGAGGCTACGCAGATCCTTGCACCAGTAGGGCTGGTCGCCGCTCGGGTATCCGAGGTAGGTGAAGAACTGCTTGGTGTCGTACGTCTTGCTCATCAGGTGATGTCCTTGATCCGTTCTCAGGGAGGGGTGGCGCTAGTCCCGGCCGGCTTCGTGGATCTTCCGGAGGAAGGAGCGGAGCTCGGGGGTGGAGGGTGAGTCGAAGATCTGCTCGGGCGGGCCCTGCTCGAGGATCGTGCCCTGGTGCAGGAAGCAGACCTTCGACGAGATCTCGCGGGCGAAGGGCATCTCGTGGGTCGTCATCATCATGGTGATGCCGTCGGAGGCGAGTTCCCGGACCAGGTTCAGGACCTCGATCACGAGCTCGGGATCGAGGGCCGAGGTGATCTCGTCCAGCAGCAGGGCCTGCGGACGCATGAGCATTGCCCGGGCGATGGCGACGCGTTGCTGCTGCCCGCCGGAGAGTTGGTCGGGGTAGGCGTCGGCCTTGTCCTTGAGGCCGACGCGTTCGAGCATGACCCGGGCGTTGCTTTCGGCCTCGGCCCTGGTCGCCACGCCGGCGCGGACCGGGGTGAGGGTGCAGTTGCGCAGCACGGTCATGTGCGGGAACAGGTTGTAGCTCTGGAAGACGATCCCGACGCGACGGCGAAGGGCGACGAGGTCGACGCCCTCGCCGGATACGACGTCGCCGTTGAGGAGGATCTGCCCGCCCTGGATGTTCTCCAGCCCGTTGACGCAGCGCAGCAGTGTCGACTTTCCGGAGCCGGAGGCGCCGATCAGGGTCACCACTTCGTGTCGGTCGACGGTGAGGTCGACCTTGTCCAGCACGGTGAGGTCGCCGTACCGCTTGGTCACCGTGTCGAACTCGATGAACGCTGTCGACATGGCTCACACCCCTGTCTTCCTGGCGCCGCTGCGGGCGAGCAGGTAGTCGACGAACCGGGTCTGCGGGATGGTGATGAGGACGAAGACGATGCAGACGGCGGTCACCGCGGAGAGGTTGAAGTCGTTCGCCGAGTAGATCTTGGCCTGGCTGAACGCGTCGATGATGCCGACGACGATCACCAGCGCGGTGTCCTTCTGCAGGCCGATGAAGGTGCTGAGCATCGGTGCGGCGATGTTGCGGGCCATCTGCGGCAGGATGACGAATCGCATGACGTCTGTCTGGGTGAGCCCCATGGACAGGGCGGCTGAGCTCTGACCCGGGTTGATCGACTCGATCCCGGCCCGGTACAGCTCCGCGTTGTAGGCGCTGTAGGTCATGGCCAGCGCCACGATCGCGTAGACGATCAGGAAGCCGCCGCTGAGGAACGGCACCTCGGTGAGCGGGAGCCCGTAGCAGACGAGGTAGATCAGGACGACGGACGGAATGCCGCGGAACACGTCGATGTAGGCGATGGACAGGGCCCTGACCGGGCGGAAGCCCCGGCCGGGGAGCTGCCTGCCGATGGCGAGCACGAGCCCGAAGACCATGGCGAGGACCTGGGCGCCGAGCGCGATCTGCACGTTGATCCAGAGTGCGCGCAGGATGTCGAAGAAGCTGCGCGTCATGTACTCGCCGTTGAAGAAGGTCTTCTGCACCGCCCCGTCGTTGGTGAAGACCATCAGGGCGAGTACGGCCACGATGGCCACGCAGCCGCTGAGTCCGAGCGAGGTGATGGCGGCGTTGCGGGAGCTGGCTGCCCCCGTGCGGGCCTCGACGTACCGGCGGGCGGCCCAGTCCTGCTGGGACTGGCGGCTACGTCGGTAGGCCAGCGACAGGGGCCAGCCGAGCGCGGCGATCGGAAGCACGGCACCGAGCAGGAGCCGGGTGGCGGATCCGGTGACGAGGATGGCGGCGAGTTGGTAGCAGAGCGTCGCGGCCAGTAGGGCGAGGATGGCTGCTGCGGTGAGGTAGGCGGTCGTCGGCAGTGGGCGGGTCGGAGTGAAGCTGATGTCGGACGGTGTCGGCGGGGCCTCACGTCCTTCGGGTGCCTGCACCTTCATGGTCAGGCACTCCAGTCGGCCAGCTTGTTAGGGTCGCCGCCGAGGATCGGGTTCAGCCACTTGTTCATGATGGCGGCGAGGGTGCCGTCCTTCTCCATGTCGGCGAGGATCTCGTTGACCACGGTGACGTTCTGCGAGCCCTTGGGGAACAGCGCCGCGACGTCGCCGCCGGCCGGGTACTGTCCGATGACTTCGAGCTTCCCGCCGGAGCTGGCCGCCCGGGGCATGACGGTGGCGGTGTCGTTGAGTGCGGCGTCGATCTGCCCGGCCAGGACCGCGTTGAAGAGGTCGTCGTTCGAGGAGAAGACCCGCACCTCCTTGGGCTTGAGGGTCTCGTTGACGTACTTGAGCTGGACAGAACCGGCCAGCACGCCGACGGTGGCGGTCTTGATGCTCTCCTTGGTCAGGTTCGAGCCGGTCTTGACGAGGACGCCGGTGCGGTAGGTGTTGTAGGGCGTGGAGAAGTCAACCGCCTTACGTCGCTCAGGGGTGTCGTAGATGTCCCAGACCGCGAAGTCGAAGTTCGAGGTCTTGGCGGTGACGAGGGCCTCGAACGAGGCATTCACGAGCTTGATCTTGCGCAGTCCGGCGCGGTTGGCGATCTCGGCGTCGAGGCAGTACATGTAGCCGCCGTCCACCGACTCGAGGGTGTTGCCCCGGTAGCCCGCCGGGTAGGGCAGGGAGGCGGCGACGGTGAGAGTTCCCTCGGTCATGGTCTTCATCGCGTGGACGGTGGGGTTCTTCGTCACCTCGCAGTCGCCGAACGGGGATGACCCCGCGTTGCCGGACGAGGTGCCCGTGCCACACGCGGCGAGGGCGAGCATCCCGCTGATGGCTGCGGCGACGCCGAGGGATCGGAGGGACCTGGTCATCTGACACCTCCGTGTCGATGGTCATTGGCTCAATCAGAAACAGTGAATATGTCAGTGAAATGTTAGTGAAGTGTGAGTGAGGCTACACCTGGAGAGCAGGCCCGTACAGAGGGCCGAGGGTCGAATTTTGGCTGGTCACAGGCGCTCGTGGCGGGCCTAGGATCAGCGAGGCCGCATGTGGGGGTAGCGGTGATCGCGGGGCGGGTCGAAGGTTTCCTTGATCGACCGGGGCGAGACCCAGCGGGAGAGGTTGGACGCGGCGCCCGCCTTGTCGTTGGTGCCGGAGGCGCGGGACCCACCGAACGGCTGCTGCCCGACGACCGCACCGGTCGGTTTGTCGTTGACGTAGAAGTTCCCCGCAGCGAACCGCAGCCGCTGGCTCGCCCAGGCGATCGCCGTCCGGTCACGGGCGACGACCGCTCCGGTCAGGCCGTACGGCGCGAAGGACTCCAACTGGCCGACAGCGTCTTCGAAGTTCCCGTCGTCGAAGACGTGCACGGCAAGGATCGGCCCGAAGTACTCGGTGCGGAACATCTCGTCGGTCGGATCGCTGCTCTCCACAACGGTCGGACGAACGAAATAGCCGACCGAGTCGTCGACCTGACCGCCAGCGAGCACCGTGAGGTGGTTCGTCCGGGTGGCCCGGTTGATCGCGTCGCGGTGCCGGGCGAACGCCCGAGCGTCGATCACCGCGCCCATGAAATGGGAGAAATCGGTGACGTCGCCCATCGTGATCGCTTCCACGTCGGCGAGGAACTCCTCGCGCACCTTGTCCCAGACCGACCGGGCCACGTACGCGCGGGAGGCGGCGGAGCACTTCTGCCCCTGGTACTCGAACGCCCCCCGCAGCAGTGCCACCCGCAACACGTCGGGGTCGGCCGACCCGTGTGCGACGACGAACCCCTTCCCGCCGGTCTCGCCGACGACCCGTGGGTACGAGCGGTAGTTCCTGAGATTCGCTCCCACCGTCGACCACAGGTGTTGGAACGTCGCGGTGGAGCCGGTGAAGTGGATGCCGGCCAGGTCGGGACTGGTGAGTACGGACGCAGAGACGTCGACTCCGTCGCCGGGCAGCATATTGATCACCCCGGGTGGCAGCCCGGCCTCCTCCAGCAGCTCCATGATCAGGTGGGCGGCGTACTGCTGGGTTGGAGCCGGTTTCCAGATCACCGTGTTGCCCATCAACGCCGGGGCGGTCGGCAGGTTACCCGCGATCGCGGTGAAGTTGAACGGGGTGATCGCGTAGACGAACCCTTCCAGGGGGCGGTGATCGGTGCGGTTCCACACCCCACGGGCGTTCGCCACCGGCTGCTCGGCCACGATCTGCTTGGCATAGTGGGCGTTGAACCGCCAGAAGTCGACCAGCTCACACGCGGAGTCGATTTCAGCTTGGACGGCGGTCTTCGACTGGCCTAGCATCGTGGCGGCGTTGAGGCGTTGACGCCATGGCCCGGCCAGCAGGTCGGCCGCCTTGAGCAGGATCGCCGCGCGATCGTCGAGAGACATGTCCCGCCAGCCGGGTGCCGCTTCCCGCGCCGCCATGATCGCGGCCTCGGCATCGTCGCGCGTGGAGTTGCGCAGCACCCCGAGTACGTGGCGATGGTCGTGCGGCTGCACCACCGCGACGTCCGCTCCCCCGCCCATTCGCTTGCGGCCGCCGATCGTGGCGGTCAGGTCCACCTCTCGGCTCTCCTGCCGCTCCAGCTCCCGCTCCAGCGCGTCCCGTTCGGGGCTACCGGGGGCATAGCTCAGGGTCGGCTCGTTGACCGGAGACGGCGCACTCGTGACGGCATCCACACTGTTGTCCTTCGCATCGACAGAGACCGCGGTGCCGGCTGGGCCGGCCCGCCCGGAAGGCGCGATTGGTGACGCGCTACGAGGCGTACCTGGATCAGGACCACCTCGGGTGGGAGCTGACATTACACTAAAATTTCAGAGGCGCCAGCCCTCTAAATCGCCTGGTGAAAGCGCCAATGACCGGACCCCGAGACGCCAACGACCCGGGATCTTGGCTGGCGGGTTGCTGCGGCGCGAACGCCTGTACACGTGGCTGACGGCAGCGTGGAAGCACCAGCGTGCCGCGGGCGCGTGAGGCTAGGGCCAAGCCCGCTGGTCGGCCGAAGACCGACCTGCGTGAGGCCGCCCGGCTACGGGCGGAGAACGAGCGGCTACGCGCCGAGCTGGACAAGGCCCGCAAGGTGATCGAGGTCCAGGGGAAGACTCTCCGCGCTGCTGGGCCGGGACGCCACCGACAGCGCGACCGAGCAGGGCGAGCCGACATGATCGACGCCGCCATCGAGGCGGGGTGTCCGCCGCCAACGGCCTGATCTCGCACCGGTCTTTGGGACTGCCGCCTCGTCAACTCTCGTTACAACGTGGAATCGGGGCCGGCACTCTTAAACCCGCGTTTGTGTGCTCTGGCGAACGCCTGCCCCGCTCACAGCCAGTCACAGCTGCTCACAGCGACTCACGGAGCTGCTGGGTCGGGTCTGGTCGCCGGAGTAGGCGCCGGCGGCCGGCACTGGACAGCCGAGTCAGCACAGCGGTGCCGACGGCCGCAGCGACAGTGACAAGTGTCGGTGGGATGGCGGTGCGATGCCACGCTTCGTGCCGGAGGTGCCGTCGCCGCGGACATGCCACCGCGCCGGCGGATACCCTGTCTGCCACTCGATTCGTGACCAGTGGCGGCCCGCGCGTGAGTCTCCCGTCGATGGATGGACGCCATGGCGGCATCCTGGGACACGTCGACGGCGGAGCGGAGATGGCCGTGGCCGCCGGGCGTTGACGTGCGTGCCGCATGACCGAGGCCGGTGTCACGCTAGCGGTGGCCGCTGCCAGCGCCGGGGGCGTGTCCACGTGGCCGCCGGTACGGCCTCTGGTGCACGTGACACGTGTCGGCGTGGCTGTCACAGCCCTGCTCAGCGGCTCTGCCGGGGCACGCCATGTCAATCATCGGCGTCGATGACATGGCCAGTGCCTCGGACATCGGCCAGACTATGTCGACGGCTGTCGCGGACATCGGCGAGCCATGTCGTGGACACTGGCGGCGTGGCCGCCTTGACCATGTCCACGCACCTCTATGTCATTTGGCGGTCTTCGCTGGGCATCGGTTGTGGTCATGGGTGTGTCCGGACACGCGGCAGGTGGCCTTGTCCGGGCGGTGACGTCGTGGCCGTGGCCGGCGCCGCCCTGCCATCACTCGATGTCATTGACAGACTTCGTTGGCGTTTCGCCGTGACATGGCGCGTCCCGGGCCGTTGCTGCAGCGGGGGTTTCTGCCGCTACGCCGCGGGATGCTGCCTGACGAAAGCCACGGGTGCCGACGCGATGCTACGGCGGGCGGAGCTGGGTCCAGCGAGCGTGCCGATGTCGTCGCAGTAGCTGTCGTCCGTCGCTTGTCCGGGAGCCGCTGCCGTATCCCCCTCGCTGCCGCATATCAGGCTGTGGGCGCGTGAGCTGCTGTGAGTCCCTGTGAGCCGCTGTGGGTGGGTGTGAGCGCCGCGGGGTTCGATGTGAGTGAGGGGCGCCAGTCCCTTGCGAGATGCCTCGTTGGCTGGCCTGGTACTGCGTCCCATCGTCCTCACAGCCCTGCTCAGGCCGCCGATGGGAGATCCCACTGGGCGTTGACCCGCACGGTGCGGCGGGTCGGTGTGAGTGCTTGTGAGTTCGACGGGCGTTCGCCAGAGCACACAAACGACGGTTTGTAGAGGGGAGCACGCTGGGGGTGCCGGAAGCGATGGTCGCCCGCCGTGTCGGTTCAGGGGCGTGTGGCCGCAGCGGTCGGGCGCGTCGCCCGGGCGGAGGCGGGCCACCCTCCAAGCCGCAGCAGTCGTGCGTATGCCAGCAACACGGCTGGGCTCACCCGCCGCACGGTAGCCGGGAGATGCGGTGCCCGCAGCGGGTCGGCGGACGCCGGAACCCGTACACGGCCGTTGCGCCTGGGGCGTCTGTCTGTCCCGGGGCCAGCGACGCGCGCCGGCTTTCCCGGCCGGTGGTAGGTCGAGCGGTCTGGTGACACGTGCCGGGGTCCGTGTTGGCGTCGGTGTCGGCCCCCGTTGCTGGGTCGCCCTTGAAGCTGACCCCAGAACGGACCCCGAGCACTCCTGTCACCGCAGCACACGCCGCCGGTGACCGAATTCGTCCCAGCTCAGAGAGACCTTCCGGTCTCTCCCTCACCCCCCAGCAGGAGACACAGACCATGTCCGACCAGGTGCTTCGTGCCCAATCCACGCTGACCGCCCGCGACCACGTCCTGCTCGGCTGGCTGGCCGACCACGGCGTGCTGACCACGCCGCAGATCGCCCACGCCCTGTTCCCGTCGCTGGACTTCGCCCAACGCCGGCTGCGCCGGCTGGGCGACGTCGGCGTCGTCGACCGGTTCCGCCCCCTCAAGACCGACGGCGGCTCCTACCCGTACCACTACGTCCTCGATCAGCTCGGCGCCGAGATCATCGCCGTACACCGCGACCAGCCACCACCACGGCCGAGCCAGACCAAGGCCCGACGCCGCCGTTGGACCGTCGCTCGCGTGCTGCAACACCGGATAGGCGTCAACCAGTTCTTTACCGACCTCGCCGGCTACGCCCGCACCCACCCCGACCACGACCTGCGACGGTGGTGGTCGGAATCGCGGTGCGGGGACGTCGGTGTCTTCGCCAGCCCCGGCTCCAGCATCGAGCTACAGACTGGCCCTGCCCCGATCCGCCCGGACGGCCACGGCATCTGGCACGCCGCGGACCTGCAGGTGCCGTTCTTCCTCGAGTACGACACCGGCAGCGAACCACTGACCGAACTCGTCCGCAAACTCGACGGCTACCACCGGATGGTCCGCTACGGAGGCCCCCGTTGGCCGGTGCTCTTCTGGCTGCACTCCGCCGACCGAGCCCACCACCTGCACCAGCGTCTTGCCGAGCAGACCCAGTGGGCGCCCGTGGCCACCGCGAGCCGCGACCACGCCACCCGTGCCGGCGTCGGCCCTGCGGGGCCGCTGTGGTGGCTCCACGGCCACCACGGCCTCCTTACCCTGGCCGACCTCGCCGTTGCGCTGCCATACCTGCAACATCCCGACCATCAGCCCGACGCGTTCGGCCGTCCCTTCGCCCCATACCGCCGGTCCGAGCCACCGAAAGGCTAGGCCAGCTGCTCGCCCGCTCGTCCCAGCATGCACAGACCCGGGCGCCCACCGCGCTCCGATCCGCGCCCCTCGGCGGCAAGCACGGTGCCGGCTATGCCCTCGCCGACCGCATTCATCGCTACTCACCGCTGGCCGAACACACCGGTCTGACGAATTGCTGTTCCACGCCGCCGACCCGCGACGGGAACAGCAACTGCGCTGGCATCTCGACCGCCTCAACCTGCGGCACCTCACCGTCCTCGCCAGCAACCTCGAATAGGGCCACCCGGTCGACCCGGTGTGGCAACCGATCGGCGCAACCCACCGCCTCGCCCTGGCCGACCTCCCACACACCCCCGAGCAGTGGCCGCCCGACGCCCTTATCTTCGGCGAGGTCAGGCCACGAGCCCCGCACCCCATTTACGCCCCGACCGCCCCGGCGATGAGTCAATCGCCGACGGCGACTACTACCACCCAGCGCACCCGCTGCTCCTCTGGCCGGCCCACCTAGGCCGGCCAGAGGAGCAGACCTCGCGGACCAGACGGCGCGGCGGTGCGCTCGGAGGACGGGAAAACCCAAGCGCTGCCGCGCCCTCCCGGCGCCGATGACTTGACCTTTGAGCAGAGGTGAGCGTCGATCGTGTCCGTCCTGCCTCCGCCTGCCATCGGCGGATGGTGCGACCACCGACGAACATCGGAGATTCCGCCCCGCTATGAGCATTGAAGCTGTCTCCTGGGCGCTCAACCACGCCCCGGATGTCCCACCACAGTGCCTCGCCGTCCTCATCGGCCTGGCCAATCACGCCGACGCCGCCGGTCGCGCCGCCTTCCCCTCCCAGGAACGCCTCGCCCACTACGCCCGCAAGACCGTGCGATCCGTACGCCGCGACCTGGACGAGCTGGAACGCCTCGGCCTCATCCGCCGCGGCGACCAACGCCACACAGCGTTCCTGCCCGCGGACCGCCGGCCCGTCGTCTGGGACCTCGCGACGCACCGCCGCCGCCCGCTTCCCGCAAGCCTCGACCCGTACGCCGAACCGCACCCCGGCCGCCCCACCGACGTCCACGAACCTGTGGATAACCGGCACGAACCTGTGGATAACCGGGAGGACGTCCACGTCCCCTCGGTTATCCACCGGCCGGACGCACACGTCCAAACGGCCGGACGTACACGTCCGAACGACCGGACGCACACGTCCGACGAACCGTCCTTAACCATCCATAACCAAACACGCGCGCGCCCGCGAGGCGGCATCGCCGCACCGGCCGACCACCGGGCTCGGCAGTGTCCCCAGCACCGCGGATCGCCAGCGCACAACTGCGGGCCCTGTCGCGCGGAGCGTCTCGGCCGTGGGCCCGATGGCCCGTCCCCTGACCAGCGCGCCACGGTTGACAACCTGCGACCGGCCTCTGCTCCGAGCGCCGCACCGTATGGCCATCGACGCCCAGCAGGCCCGCCCACCAAGGTGGTGAATCGGCCCGCTGCCTCGCCGGCCCTACATCGCAGGCACCCTGATCAAGCCGCTGGCGGCGGCCTCGCCCGCCGAGGTGCGACGAAGATCGGCGCACTGCGCCCTGGCGCCGCCCACTCGGCGAAGGAGCCACTGTTCCTCCATGTCGAGGCGCTTCAGGGGCTCGGTCGTCAAGGCGAACGCTGGTCGATTGAGGGCTGGGCAGTCAGCCGAGGTTCCACATCCTCCGGCAGCTCCGCACCACACAGCACGCAGATGTAGTCGTCGTCGTGGACGAGGTTGTGCTCGCCGCAGTCGAGGCAGCGCCGGAAAACGACGGCGACGGTGAAGGCTTCGGGACGGCCGATACCCGCCCGATCGAGGGCGTCCGCCACTGCCGCCCATGAGGTGGGATTGGGGCAGTAGCCGGTGGACTGGTTGCTCACCTCGGTCACGACCCAGCCGTCGCGCTCGTCGGCGAAGGCGATCTCCCCCGCGCCGAGGACCTCCCCACCGTCGGCGCAGGCGACGTGCTCGCTGCGTCTCGGTGCGAGGCGCAACGTACCGCCAGTGTCGATGACGTACGTGAACGGCTCGTCACGGTCGCGGGGATCTGCGGCTGCCAAATATGTGTGGAGATCGGCCGGTGATTGGACGGGCCAGCCCTCGGGCGCGTCGGCGACCGACGCCCGCACGTCCGCCGGGCCGACATAGCGGTATCGGCGCCCCGCCCTTACCACGGCACCGACCCTACGCCCGTGCGGCCGCCGTCGTGCACACCGCGCCGGTCTGGCAGCCCAGAGCTGGCCCCCGTGTTGATCCCAGCACCTCACAGCTCGCGGGTAGTGGTACCTCCGCGTCAGCCGGGTACGGTCACCCGCTGCTCCGGGGTCGGCTTGCCGGCGCCCGGGAAGTGCACCTCGGTGTCGAAGGCGAGCACGCCGCAGTGTCCGCCCGAGGTGTATCCGGTGAATCGGATCGTGTAGGCGTCGCTGCTGCGGGAACCTGCTCTCATCAATACGTGCGCAATATCATCGAAGCGCCACAATGGACCGCCAAGGGACGCGGGGCAGTCAAGCTGCTATAGGCCGATGGCTGGACTGTCTGCCGCACCGCTACGCCGACCGCTGCACGGTGGGTCGGCCCGGAGTCGGTCAGGGCTGGCGGATCGCCTCGCCGGCGATTTCGATCCGCACGTTCTTGCCAACGAGGACGCCCCCGCTGTCGAGAAGTACGTTCCACACCAGCCCGTAATCCTCGCGGTCGATCTCCGCTGTCGCGCTGAACCCGAAGATGTCCTGCCCGTAAGGGTCGCGGCGAGCGCCGCCGAACTCCACTTGGAGGTCGACCGGCCGGGTGATCCCCTTGACGGTCAGCTCTCCGGTGAGCACGAACCGTCCGGTTGTGGGCTCCGGTGGGATGTGGCTGGCTTCGCTCCGGCGGCCCAGTCGATTACTCCGCAGGCGAGCCCAGTAGAAGATCGGGTCGTTGTTTCCGTGCCACTTGATCCCTGTGCTGCGGTACTCCAGCGTGGGGTACCTCTCCACGTCGAGGAAGTCAGGGCTGCTCAGGTGTGCGTCCCGGTCGGGGTTGCCCGTGTTGACGGTCGCCGTCTGGATGGTTGCGGTCACCGAGGATGCCAACGGGTCCTCGGTCACGTCGATCCGGGCGGTCGCCGCGCCGAACTCACCGCGTACGGGACTTACCATCATGTGCCGGGCCAGGAAGCCGATCCGCTTGTGCGCCTGATCGAGGAGATAGGTGCCGGCGGCCGGGATGGTGATGCCATCCCAGGACCGTGTGGCAGGACCGGTCATGGTTGTGTCATCCCCCGAATTGCTCTTGGGTGCTACCAGCGTTCTGCTGCGGTTCGCGGAGTCCGCCGGAATAGTCAGACGTGTACCCCTTGACCAGCATAGGACGCAGCGGTGCCCGCCTCCTGAACCCAGCCAATGACGACCGTGACTGGCCAACGGGGATGCGTCCCAGTCGTCAGCAACGCCGCCTTCCCGTCAATTCCCTTCTAGCGAAAGGCTTTTCGCCGCCGGTGGGCCCAGCCCAATCGTCGATGGAGATCGAATCGCGGCGACGTAGAAGCGCCATTGGCGCAGGCCGCGAGCGTGAAGATTCTCACCGCCGAGGAGAGGGCGAGCAGCGCGACTGCCGGTATGAGGATTGCTTGGCGTGCCCGGCTCGTCGCACACTGCGAGGTCGCCGGAGCGGCTCAGGATCGCCCGGTGAGGTCGCTTTCGATCCGCGTCGCGGCGGCCGTCATGGCAGCGACCCAGGTCGGTAGCTGGTGACGGTCGAACCGCGCGGTGGGGATGGCGAGGGAGATCGCCGCCTCGGGCGCTCCGGAGGGGCCCCGCACCGCCACGCCGAGTGCCGTCAACCCGGCCTCGGTCAGTTGATCGTTGATCGCGAAACCGCGCTTGCGGACCAAGGTCAGCTCGCGGCGCAGCTTGGGTAGGTCGATCCCGTCCACGTCCTCGTACAGCGCCCGGACGTGGTTCGGCGGGAGCGCGGCGAGGATCGCCTTGCCGCCGGAGGCCAGGTGCGCGGGGAGAACCCGACCGGCCCGCTCGCCGACCCGGAGGATCCGCGCGCACTCGACGGTGGCGATGAAGCGCACCTCCATTCCGGCCAGGATCATGAGGTTCGCCGATTCCTGCACCCGGTCGACGAGGGCGTTCAGGTGAGGCGTGGAGACCCGACGTAGCAGCGCGACCGGGGCCTCAGATCGCTGCGCGGGGCGGAGCACGGGCCCGGCGGTGTAGGTGCGGTCCGGCCGCTGGGCGGCGAAGTCTCGGTAGACCAGCATCGCGAGCAGCCGGTGGGCGGTCGACACGGAGACGCCGAGCCGTTCCGCGGCGTCGGTGACCCGGAGCGTCCCTTCCTGCTGCAGGACCTGGGCCAGGTGCAGCGCGTGATCGACCGAGTCGATGGCGTAGACCGGCTTATTCTTCACAGCAGAAAACTGTATCCCGCCTCACAGAAGAGGCCGACGATCGGTGGGTATGACCCCCACCACCACCGTCCCCCAAACCCGCAGGTCGGCGGCGCTCGTGACCGCCCTCTGCTGGGTCATCGTCGTCTTCGACGGATACGACCTCATCGTCTACGGCACGGTTCTCCCCCGCCTGTTGCAGGAGCCGGGCTGGCATCTCACCAAGGCGGGGGCGGGCCTGCTCGGCAGCCTCGCCTTCGCCGGGATGCTCGTCGGTGCGGTCTTCGCCGGGGCCCTGGCTGACCGACTCGGCCGCCGCACGACGATCATCGCGTGCACCGCCTGGTTCTCTGTCTTCACCGCGCTGTGCGCCGTGGCCCCCAACCCGGAGGTCTTCGGTCTGCTCCGGCTCGTCGCCGGGCTCGGTCTGGGCGGGCTCGTGCCCAGCGCCAACGCGCTCACCGCGGAGTACGTGCGGGTTCGTAACCGGTCGATGGTGTCGACCCTGATGATGTCCGGCATTCCGATCGGCGGGGTGGCGGCGTCGCTGGTCGGTATGCAGGTCCTGCCGTCGTTCGGCTGGCGGGCGATGTTCGTGATCGCACTGCTGGGCGGGCTGGTCGTCGTGGCCCTCGCCGTCCGGTTCCTGCCGGAGTCGCCGATCTGGCTGCGCACCCGCGGCCGCACTGACGAGGCGGCGGCGCTCGAGGCCCAGTTCGGGATCGAGCCCCAGCACGAGGGGCCCGCCGCGCAGACGCGGCAGCCGCTGCGCTCACTGCTGCGCCCACCGTTCAGCGTCAGCACCGTGCTGTTCTCGCTGGCCACGGTGGCGACCCTGTTCGCCTGGTACGGCCTGGCCACCTGGCTGCCCCAGCTCATGCGGGAGAGCGGCTTCGACCTCGGCGGCGCGCTGACCTTCCTGCTCGCCCTCAACCTCGGCGCGGTGCTCGGCTCGCTCGTCACCGCGTACGCCGGGGCCCGGATCGGCCCGGTAAAGGCCGCGGCGTTCGCGGCGGCCGTGGCCGCCATCGGCCTCGGCGTGCTGCTCAGCCACCCGTCGTCCGGCGTCGGGTACCTGGCGCTAGTGCTCGCGGGCGTCGGCACGCACGGCACGCAGTGCCTGATCATCGCCGCGGTCGCCAACCACTACCCGGCCCGGCTGCGCGGCTCGGCCCTCGGCTTCTCGCTCGGCTTCGGCCGGATCGGCGCCGTGGCGGCACCCCAGGTCGGCGGCTGGCTGCTCGCGGCCGGGCTGGGCGTCGACTCGAACTTCCTGGCCTTCGCGCTGGCCGCCGCCGTCGCGGGCGTACTGCTGTTCGCCTTCCCGCGCCGGATGCACCACGCGCACACCCCCGCAACCGACCTTGAGCCGGAAGGAGCGACGGCATGAGCGAATCGCCGATCACCATCACCGCCACCGACGACCCAGGCCAGCCGGTCCGCACCCCCGAACTGGCGGAGCTGTACCGCGGGTTCGAGAAGGAACTCCTCGTCCCGCTCTGGACCGAGATCGGCGACCTGATGCCCGCCCACCCGCACTCCCACGCGCAGCCGTACTGCTGGCGCTGGAACAGCCTGCTCCCCCTGGCGGCGCAGGCCGGTGAGCTGGTCCCGGTCGGCCGGGGTGGCGAGCGGCGGGCCATCGCCCTGGCCAACCCGGGCCTCGGCGGGCGGCCGTTCGCCACCCCGACCCTGTGGGCGGCAATCCAGTACCTCAACCCCGGTGAGGACGCGCCGGTGCACCGGCACACCCAGAACGCGTTCCGGTTCGTGGTCGAGGGCGAAGGCGTGTGGACCGTGGTCAACGGTGACCCGGTCGCGATGCGGCGCGGTGACTTCCTCCCGCAGGCGGGGTGGCACTGGCACGGCCACCACAACCGCACCGACCGGCCCATGGCCTGGATCGACGGGCTGGACATCCCGTTGCAGTACTACGCGGACTCGACCTTCTTCGAGTTCGGCCCGGACGAGGTCGAAACCCGGGACGCGCCGGAGCGCTCGTACTCGGAACGGCTGTGGGCGCACCCGGGACTGCGTCCGCTCACCCAGCTGCAGCCGACCCCAGCCACCCCGCTGCTGGCCTACCGGTGGGAGTACACCGACCGGGCGCTGAGCGAGCAGCTCGCGCTGGAGGCCGAGGGCTCCTCGGCCACCGTCGAGCCCGGGCACGCCGCGGTCCGCTACACCAACCCGACGACCGGCGGCGACATCATGCCGACCATCCGTACCGAGTTCCACCGCCTCGCCCCCGACACCGGGACCGCGACCCGCCGCGAGGTCGGCTCCTCGGTCTACCAGGTCTTCCAGGGCACCGGTGAGGTGACCGTCGGGGCGACCTCCTGGACGGTCGAGCGCGGTGACCTGTTCGTGGTGCCGTCCTGGCAGCCGCTGACCATCACCACCGACGGCGGACTGGACCTTTTCCGGTTCAGCGACACGCCTGTCTTCGAGCGGCTCCACCAGGACCGCGTCCAGATCGACAACCGGGAAGGGACCATCCAGTGAAGCTCGCCACCATCCGCACCGCCGAGGGCACCCGCGCAGCCCGCGTGACCGAGGAGGGGTACGTCGACCTCGGCTTCATCGACGTCGGAGCGCTGCTGGCCCAGCCGGACTGGCCGGCGCTGGCGGCGACGAGCAGCGGTGCGACGTACCCGGCCGGCGGGGTCGAGTTCGCGCCGGTCGTGCCCCGCCCCGGCAAGGTGCTGTGCGTCGGCCTCAACTACCGCAACCACATCCTGGAGATGGGCCGAGAGCTGCCCGAGTACCCGACGCTGTTCGCCAAGTTCGCCGAGGCGCTCATCGGCGCCAACGACGACATCGACCTCGCACCCGAGTCCACCGCCGTCGACTGGGAGGCCGAGCTCGCCGTGGTGATCGGCCGGACCGTACGCCGCGCCGACGAGCAGGCGGCGGCCGACGCGATCGCCGGGTTCACCGTCTGCAACGACGTGACCATGCGGGACTGGCAGTTCCGCACCAAGGAGTGGCTGCAGGGCAAGACGTTCGAGGCCACCACGCCGCTCGGACCGGTCCTGGTCACGCCCGACGAACTGCCCGGCGGCGTCCGGCCGGCGCTGACCCTGACCGCCGCCGTCGACGGCGAGACGGTGCAGAAGGCAGACACCTCCGACCTGGTGTTCGACCCGGTCGCGCTGGTCCGGTACGCCTCGACGATCATGACGCTCCGGCCCGGCGACGTCATCGCCACCGGCACCCCCGGCGGCGTCGGCCACGCCCGCAAGCCCCCGCGCTACCTCGCCGACGGCACCATCCTCGTCACCGAGATCCAGGGCATCGGCCGGCTGACCAACGTGGCCCGGGCATCATGACGACCCGCGACTGGATGGAACAGGGAACCAAGCTGTTCCTCACCGCCCTCGACCTGCTCAGCGACCACGAGCTCGACAAGGCGACCGACCTGCCCGGCTGGAGCCGCCGCCATGTGATCGCCCACGTGCACTACAACGCCGAAGCGCTGCGAAGGCTGGTGCACTGGGCGGCCACCGGCGAGGAACGCCGGATGTATGCGAGCCCGCAGCAGCGCACCGAGGAGATCGAGGCCGGCACCCGGCTGCCCGCCGGCGAGCTCCGCACCCTGGTACGGCGGTCGGCGCGGGCCCTGGCCGAGGAGTTCGACGCGCTCTCCGCGCAGGCCCTCACCCACGAGGTGGTGACCGCCCAAGGCCGCACCGTGCCGGCCAGCGAGATCCCGTGGATGCGCGCCCGCGAGGTCGCCATCCACGCCGTCGACCTGAACGCCGGGATCGGCTTCGACGACCTGCCGGCCGGCTTCACCGCCGCCCTCGCCGTCGACGCCGTCCGCAAGCGCGCCGCCGGCGGCGAGGCCACACCGCTCGCCGCGTGGCTGACCGGCCGAACGACCCAGGCACCGACCCTCGGCCCCTGGCTGTGACGAGGAGGACGACCATGAGCTCAACCATCACCATCGTCGGCGGCGGAATCGGCGGCCTGGCCAACGCGTACGCCCTCGCCACCGCCGGCCACACCGTCCGCGTGCTGGAACGCGCGGCGGAGTTCGCCGAGGTCGGGGCCGGGCTGCAGATGGCCCCGAACGCCACCCGCATCCTGCGCCAATGGGGGCTGCTCGACGCCGTACTCGAGCGGGGCGTCGTGCCGCGGCGGCTGGTCTTCCGGGACGCCGTCGACGGCGCGGAGCTCACCCACCTCGACCTGGGCGCGGACTTCATCGAGCGCTACGGCGCCCCGTACGTGGTGATCCACCGCAGTGACCTGCTGGACATCCTCATGCAGGCCTGCCGACGGGTGGGCGTCGAACTGCTGCCCAACACCCGGGTCGACGACGTGATCACCTCCGCGGACGCCGCGGTCGTGGTCAGCGGGGCCGGCGAGTTCACCACCGACCTCGCGCTGGCGGCCGACGGCCTCCGCTCCACGCTGCGCGGCAAGCTCAGCGACGACCAGCCCATCGCATCCGGCTACGTCGCCTACCGAGGGGCGTTCCCCCTCTCCGAGATCGACGTCGAGCTGGACCAGGACGCTCTGCAAGACGTCGTCGTGTACCTGGGCCCGGGCTGCCACCTGGTCCAGTACGCGCTGCGCGGCGGCGACATGTTCAACACGGTCGCGGTGTTCAAGTCCGCCGCCTACGACCGAGGCGAGGAGGACTGGGGCAACCCGGACGAGCTGGAGTCGGCGTTCTCGGGCATGTGCCCGGATGTGCGCCGGGGGCTGCGATCGCTGTGGCGCACCCGGAAGTGGCCGATGTACGACCGTTCCCCTATCCCGACGTGGGTGGACGGGCGGCTGGCGCTGACCGGCGACGCCGCCCACCCGATGCTGCAGTACCTGGCCCAGGGCGCCTGCCAGGCCATCGAGGACGCGCACACACTCGCCACCGAGGCCGCCAAGACCGAGGCGGCGGGCGGCCTGGACTGGGACGGGGCCCTGCGCGCGTACCAGACGGTACGCACGGAGCGCACGGCCCGGGTGCAGACCACGGCCCGGGTGTGGGGGGACATCTGGCACGTCGACGGGGTGGCCCGGCTGCTGCGCAACGAACTGTTCCGCGACCGGGCGCCGAACGACTACAAGCACATCGACTGGCTCTACGGCGGGTGAAGCCGCCTCCTATGGATGGAAGCACGGCCAGGGCAGCACAAGCCTCGCGGTTGTGACGCCGGTCAGGCGAACGCGGGCAGGCGACGCTGGGCGTCGGCACGTACCTTCTCCGGGTCGACGTCGATCAGACGCAGCAGCCGAGCTGCCGGGCCGGCGGGATCGGCCAGCAACTCGACGACCAGATGGGTCGTGCCGGCGTACGGGTCGCCGCGCCGAAAGGCGGCGAGGCTGGCGCCGCGTAGCGCGCTCAGCTCGCTGCGACCGTGGGCTGGCCCGGCGAACGGGCGAGGGAGGTTGGGAAGCCCTCGGCACGGCCCGACGCCGTAGGCGCCGATATCGGCCCAGTGACTCCGCGATCCTCCGGTTTGTGCTCGACGCCGCAAGATGGGAACACAGCGAATGGTCCTGGGAGACGCAGCGGTTCGGTAACGGACGTATAGTTCGCGCCATGGCCGACCCCAGTCGCCCCTCCCCGCTAGGCTCACTCATCGGGGTCGATGTCGACGCGACGGCCGAGCGGGTCTATCGGGCGTTGGTCTCCGGCGGACCGGCGCTCGGGCCGGATCTCGCCGGCCTGCTGGGGATCTCGGTCGAGGACATCGAAACGGCGATCGGTGCGTTGCGGCAGGTGGGCCTGGTCGACCTGGCCGACGGCGGAGGAGTCTCGGCGGTGCCGCCGTCGCTGGCGCTCGAGGGGATGGTCGCGCAGCGCGAGCAGCAGGTCAGGGCCGCCCGAACGGCAGTCGACGAACTCGCGGAGGAGTACCGGAGGGCGCGCGAGGTGCAGCTGTCGAACGGCATCGAGATCGTTCGGGGTCGCAGCGAGATCGGCAGCTGGCTCAATGGCCTGTTGCTGTCCGCCAAGGAGCAGATGCGGATGTTCGCGAAACCACCGTTCGCGGTTTTCGGGATCTCCGAAACTGACACCGAGCGCGAGGTCGCGGGCCGTGGTCTGCGGGAGCGGATCATCATCGAGCGGACCGTGCTGGATGAGCCCGCCGCGGAGAAGGACCTGTTCGCCTCCCTGGATCGGGGACAGGAGATCCGCATGGTGCAGTCGTTACCGGCGAAGCTGCTGATCGTCGACGATTCGATTGCGATCGTGCAGCTCGACGAGGGTGGGCACGCGCACTCGGAGGTCGCGGTGGTGCGCGCCGGGGGGCTGCTGGACTGTCTGGTGTTCAGCTTCGAGAGCCTGTGGCGGTCGGCCATGCAACTGCGGGAGGCCCTCGGCCGTAGGGTCGATCCGAACTTGGCATCGCCGAAGGATCTCGCCGACCCGGCGGACCGGGAGGTCCTGATGCTGTTGCTGGCCGGGTACACCGATGCTGCGGTCGCTGCCCGACTGGGGATCGGCCTGCGGACCATGCAGCGCAGGGTCCGCCGGTTGATGGATCTGGCCGGCGCCGATTCCCGGGTGTTGCTTGGCTGGCACGCGCGGGACCGGGGCTGGCTTTGAACGCCTTCGTCCCGTCGAGCCACCGACTGCGGTGGCTCGACGGGACGAGGTGCCGCCGGGGTCTAGTTGCGCAGACCTGCCGGGATGCTCAGCATCACCGAGCTGGACCAGGCGGCGTTCGGGCCGCCCTCGCCGTAGACCATCAGCTGGTGGTGATCGTTGATGTCGAAGCTGTAGGTCGGCGTGAATCGGTCACCGGCAGAGAGCGGCACCATGCCGGACAGATCCCAGAGCCGTCCCTGCGGGTCCCACATCGCCGACACCGCGACGTCCGGGAAGAGTTCGACAGTTCCGAGGATCCACCCGTCGTCGGTGACTTTCTCGCCCGTCGCGTTGTATCCGTAGTCGGCAAGGCGCCGCATTCCGCCGGCCTTGGTCCACGCGAACGCGTCGTCGCCGCTGGTCCCCACGATGGTCCCGGAGGCGTTCACATCGTTCGCCTGGGCCGAATACTGTCCCGGAAGCGTGCCGAGATCCTGAATAGCACCTGACGTCGCATCCCAGGCGACCGCGTGCGACGCATGGTCACCGGTGCGCGAGGCACCGACGATCATTCCGGCATCGTTGATGGCGCGCGGCTGGGTTCCCGTCGGATCCGAGGACAGGTGGGCCAGCTTGCTGAACGTCCCATCCGGCGTCCGCACGAACCCGTCGCTGTAGCTGTGGTTCTTGCCGTCAGCCTCTTTGACGATTGCTTCGGAGAATCCGGTGACCACCGCCTTGTTGTTCACGGCGGTCGCGTAGCCGCTGGAATAGGGCCGCCAGTCCGGGACGCCGAGCACGGTGAGCGATCCGTCCTTGGCCCATTGGGCGGGAAGATAATGCAATGCACTGTCTGTCGCGACACCGACGGCGATCTGGCCGTCATTCAGGTCCAGAGCTGCTCCGTACCTGCCCCCGGCGAGATCCAGGTTGGTGAACCCGTCGGCGGCCGTCCAGATGGTCGGCGTCATCCTGGCGTTGTACTGGCGATCTCCCGCGACTACGCCGCTTTCATTGAGAGCCGCGCCGACGAATGGCGGGGCCCACGCGACCAGATCGAGTTTGGGGACATCGACAGTGGCGATCGTGACGTCCGCCGCCCCGATGATCGTGCCGTACTCGTTGGCCACTCGGACCCGGCCGACCATGGGATCCTTGGTCAACTGCCGAGCGCTGACGATCACTGCCCCGTCGACCGGCATCGACTGGCCCGTGGCAACCGTGTACTTCGCGTCGGATTTCGGCGTGATCGTGCCGAGGCCCTTCGAGTACATCTCTTGGTGGTAGTCGAACGTGACTTTGTCTGCGGGCACGGTGACTCCCGCGACCACGATGAAGTACGTACCCGGTTGTGGATCATCGATGACGATGTGCTCGGGCGAGTCCCCGGTCGTGGTGCTCTGGCCTACCGGCCTGCCGTTGAAATACACATAGAAGTCCAGATCGGCAGCGCCTCTGGGCGTCAGCGTCACGTCGAGCCGGGTCGTCTGACGCGGAACATAGAGCATGTTGGACGTGATTTCGCCTTGCGAGACCGTCGAGAACAAGTTGCGGACATCGCCGATCTCGCCAGTTGCGACGTGGGCGATCGCGGGGCCAAAGGTGTTCGTCCCCGTCGAGCCGACATTCGTCGGCGAGTTCATCGTCACCTTGTCGACTGTGACGGTCCCCGGATCGAACGACATGCCCTGCAGCGAAACCGTTGCTGTGTACGGGTTCTGTTCGACCGGAGACGTCCTGCGAGACTCGATCACGAACTCCCAGACGCCGGGTTTGGGTCGGTACACCGGTCGTGCGGTGGCGTTGCAGTTCGCCGGGTCGGTGTAGTTGCTGTAGCAGTGGTAACTGGCGTTGGAGTCCGCGGGCATGCCGTCGGGGTCGATCGGCAATGCGCGGACCTGGCTGCCGTCGGCGAGCCCGCCCAGGGTCAGCTGCAATGCTTCGACGCCCTCGGGGACGGGCACCAGCAGCGAGGTGGTTCCGGTTCGGCCGAGCGTGCCGGAACTGGTGACCGCGTAGTCGGGTTTGGCCAGCGGCTTGGTCGCCAGCACGGTGACGGCGACGAACTGGTCGATGCCGCCCGTCGCCGGGTCATCAATGGTCAGGATCGCGCTATGCACGCCGGAGGTCGTCGCGGTCGCGGTGACCGTGATATCGGCTGCCTTTCCGAGCTGCAGGGGCATTGCCGCGCGGGCGCTGAACGTGCCGTCGTTGCCGATCCAACCGATCCGGTGCACGACGCTGCCGGCGGCACCGCTGGTCCGGGTGACGCTGACCTTGTAGGTCTTCTGCGCACCGGTCACCTGGCCGCCTTCGGTTGGCAGACAACGGTTGTAGATGCCGACGCCGGTGTTCGGAGTCGCGAGCAGGCCGGACAGCGAACTACAAACGGGAGCCGACACAGTGAGCTCATTGGTGCTGATGCCAGCGCTGAGCTGCTTCCAGGCCGCGACGGTGTCGATGATGCCGGCGCCCTGCGCGGCGGTCGGGACGTCGGGGATCGGGTCGGCGGTGCCGGTCAGGGCGGTCTTCAGCGCCGCCGAGCTGACCGTCAGCGAACGGGCCTTGGCGGCCGATAGCAGCAGTGCCGCCGCTCCGGCGACCTGCGGGGCCGCCATGGAGGTGCCGTTGGCCATGCCGTACCCGGCCGGCAGCGAATACCCGGCCTCGGGGACGGCTTCACCGGACAGCCACATCGGGATCGAGGAGATGGCGGCGCCGGGCGCGGACACCTGCGGCGCCAACGCGCCGTTCTCAGCGGGGCCGCGGGAGGAGAAGCCGAAGATGCCCTGCTTGGTGGCGACCTTCGACCCGTAGTCGGCCCACCAGGTGCCGGAGCTGACGGACGCGGCGACCGAGATGGCCTTGCCCGCCACGGACGGCGAGCTGACGGTGTTGGTGCCGAGGCCGTCGTTGCCGGCGGCGATGATGATCTGCACGCCGTAGCTGTCGATCAGCTCGTCGTAGAGCGCGGCGATCACGTCGGAGCCGTCGTTCAACGCGGGAAGCCCACCGATGGACAGGTTGACGACGTCGACATGCCGATTGGTGACCAGGTCGATCATGCCCTCGGTCAGTGCCGCCTGGGTGCAGCCACCGCCCCACGTGCAGGCGCGGGCGGACACGATCTGCGCGCCCGGTGCGGCGCCGTGCATCTGGCCGCCGAACATCGACGTGCCGGCGATGATCCCCGCCACATGGGTGGCGTGCGAGGCGACCGGCAACCCGATTGACACGTAGTTCGCGGTCTTGCCGACGTTGCTGCCGCCGAGCGGGGAGAGATCGACGTTGTCGCGGTACTCGACGACGAACGGGATGCGCTCGTTCTGCAGTGTTGCGGCGTCGTCACTGCCGAAGTGGCCGACCTGGCGATCGACCGCGAACGGGGCCATCGGTGCCTCGTCGGTGAGGTCCTGGTTGTTGTTGCCGTCGACCCAGATCCTGTGGGTGGTCGGGTCGTACAGAACCCCGTGGAAGTCCAGGGTGTCGCCGTCCCGGTTGAGGTCGCCCTCGAAGTCGCTCCCGGCCGTCGCGCCCTCGTAGAACACGCCGAATTGGAACGTGCCCTCCGGGATCGTCCAGGTCTTGCCCAGGTAGCTGAACTTCGGACCCGTCTTGGTGGTGGACATCCGCACCCAGCTGCCGTCGCGGTCGGTGACCGGATCGGTCTCGGTTACCCAATCGACAATCTTGGGCTTGCCGTCGCTGGTCGTCTGTAGCGCGGGATGCTCGACGTCGACGCCGGTGTCCAGCACGCCGACGACCGTGCCGCGTCCGTCCCAGGCCGGGTTGTCCTTGACGAAGGCCTCGGCGCCGGTCTCGTTGATCGGCAGGTACGGGTTGTCGGCGGGCGTGTTCGCGCCGGGCGCGGTCGGCCCCGCGGCCTTCGTTGCCGCCGTCCTCGCACCCGCGGCGCCCAGATCCGGGCCCGGGATCTTGTACGTCCGGTCCAGGTCGATCGCCGCGACCGACCGAAGGCCGGCCAAGGTGGTCACGCGGCCGGTCGGGACGGTCGCCCGGACGTAGCCGACCTTTCCGGTCACCGACCCGACGGTCCCGCCGGCCTTCTTCACCGCGGCGACGACGTCCTCGGTCGCGCCCTTCCGGGCCAGCATCAACACCGTGACAGACTTCTTCTTCGACGCCTGCGCCTGCTGCAGCAGCCTGGTGTCGGCGTTGCCGAGCTTCTCGGCCGCAGTATCCGACAGCGAATCGTCGGTCAGCGGCTGGAACCCGTCGGTCTTCCCCGCCCTGTAGATCGAATCCGGGTTGTCGCGCCCGGCCCGGTCGTCGAGCCCAGCAAGAGGCGACCGACCCGGACCCTGTGGCCCGTCGGGATCAGCGGGTTCGAGCTTGCTCGCGCCAGCACTCTCGGAGCCAGTCGGGCTGCTCGGGGCGGCGGCCGCGGCCGCAGGCGCAATCAGCGCCGCGGCGATCACCACGGCCGACGCCGCGGCAACCACACCTGTTCGTCGTTTCATCGTGCTCCTAACCAAGGGGTGAAACATCACCGCGCGGCCAAGCCCGCAGACACGAGAACACCTGAGCCGCCTGGCCAATCTCGCAGTTGGGCCGGGGCAGGATCAACGGACCGAGTGGGGCGGATGCCGGCCATGGCTGAATACCGCCACACTCGGCGCAGACCCGCCATTGCCGCCGGGCTCGGACGCGCGGTGACGCGCGGTCCGAGCCCGGCGGCATGCCAACCCCTGAGTGGCGGTTAGCTACCGACGATCGGGGCAGCGGTGGCCAGCTGTCCTACTGCAGCCGCACCGTCACCGTGTGCACGGCCCTATCGCCCAGGTCGATCCGGACCCGGTAGTCTCCCGCGGCAAGCCCCTTCGTGCTCCAGTTGTACGCGTACAGGCCACTGGTCTCGGCCAGACGCATGTGGTTGGCATCGTTGCCGGACGCTGAGGTTGCCGGCGTCTCCGGACCCACCTGCCCATCGGTGACGGGTGCGATGAAGACGCGCGGGGCGGCGTCCAACACGGGCTTGCCGGCGGCATCGGTCAGGACGAACTTCACCGGGATCACCCGGCCGGCGTTGAACGGGGCGCTTGTGTCGCTCAGCGGGCCCTCGATGTCGCCGAGCACGTACTCGACCCGGTAGCTGATCGTCACTGTTGCCGTGTTTCCGGCACGGTCGGTGGCGCTGAAGCGAACGGTGTGCAGTCCTGGCGTCGTGGTGTCGAGCTGTTCGCCACTGGCCACGTCCCCTCGGGACTCGGCGACCCCGGAGGTCGCGTCACTGGCGCTCCACGTCACCGGCACGGCCTGGTTCAGCTTCACTACCTGACCGTCGGTGATGCCGTTCACCGTGGTGACCGGTGCCGTCCGATCCACGACGAACGTCACCGACGACTCCGATCGGTTTCCCGCCTTGTCAACCGCGACGACCTTGAAGTCGTAGTGCCCGTCCGCCTCAATTGGGCGACCGTCGTAGGGGCGTCCGTTCAGGGTCACCGTGGTGGTGTCGGCGTGGGCATCGGTCACCTTCACCACTGGGCTTACCGCGTGGTTGTAGACCCCGTGGTCAGCGACGCCGGACACGGTGATCACGGGCGCGTCGATGTCCTTGACGAGGCTGTACTGGTCGATGATCGACTCATCGGCCCGCTTCGCGGTCAGCGACAGCTTGCCGCCTGTGACCTCGACGGTGATGTACATGGCGAACTGGCCGTCGTCCATCACTGCGAAGGTGCCGTCATTTTCGGCCGAGTAGTGCTTGGGCCCGGTCGTTCCGGTCACCACGTACACGGTGCCGCCGTCGGTCTTCACGCCCGCCTTCAGCGGGTCGGTCCGGCCGTAGGCGTGGTCGTGCCCGGAGAAGACCAGGTCGATTCCCAGCTCGTCGGCGGCCTTCGGCAGGTCCTTGCGGAACAGGTCGGAGTCGTCCGGGTTGGTCGCGTACGGCGGCTGGTGGGTGATCACGACCTTCCACAGCTTGTCGGAGGCGGTCATGTCCTGCTTCAGCCAGTCCAGCTCGGCCTTCAGCGTTGCCGCGTCGTCGGTCCATCCGATCACCGCGACGTGCATGTTGCGGTAGTCCATCGAGTAGGTGCCGTCCGGGTTTGCCGTCGACCCGTTGTTGGGCTGCCCGAAGATGCGTACAGCCTTGGACCCGTCGTCGCCCATGTACTCGTGGTTGCCCAGTACCCGGATCATGTCGGTGGACCCGATCTTCTCGTGGTCGCTGAGCATGCCTGCGATGGCGTCCATCTGGGCGAACTTGCCGGCGTCATCGGTGAAGTCACCCACGTGCATCGTGAAGTCCGGCAGCTTCGCCTGCCCCTCGATCGAGGTCAGGATCTTGTCGAACTCGGCCAGGCCGGCGCGGTCTGGCGACTGGGTGTCGCCGAACACGTTGAAGGTGAAGTCGGTTGCGTCGCTGGACGTGGTGAACTCGCGCACGCCCGACCAGCTGGCGCCGTCGCCGACCCGGTACACGTAGTGGGTTCCGGGGGTCAGCTTGGTGGCCGTGGCCGAGTTGGAGCGCACGACGCCGTTCTGGGCGATGTCCTCGTAGCCGGCGTAGGTCAGCTCCTTGGCGGTGCCGTTGAAGCTGGTGAACGCGGCCTCGCCGCCAGCCTGGTAGGCGGCCTTCGTGGCGACCTGCAGCACTGCGGCGTCGGTGGAGGTCAGCGGGTTCGACATCCAGGTGATGGTCTTGGTGGTCGCCGGGTCGGCGCTCGCGCCGGCCATGATGTTGCTCGGCGTCTGCTGCTTCAGGGGCGTGAACGACTGCGTGGTGATCGCAAATGACCTGCCCTGCTCGGTCTGGGCGAACAGGTCGTACTTCTTCACCGTGTCGGTCAGCTGCGCCGAGGTCAGCACGCCGTCAGCACCCGTGGTGCCCAGCTTGGTCGCCTTGCCAGCCACCAGCATCGTCACCGTGGCACCGGCGACCGGCTTGCCGGCGGCATCGGTCACGGTCACCTTCCCCGGCCGTCCGACCAGGGTGCTGTTTGCTGCCAGCTTCAGCGCTGCCACGACATCGACGGACGCTGGCCGCTCCGAGAAGGTGGGGGCGAACTTCGCCGGCCGGTCGCTGGCATACCTGATTGTCGAGCCCGTGACTTCCCAGCCCAGCTTGGTTCCGGGTGCCACGGCGCCGGTCACCGACACGTTGATGGTCGCCAGCGTCGCGGGCCCAGCCGCGGCGTTCGAGTTCACCACATGCAAGGTGAGGACACCGGTGCCAGCGTCGTAGGCCCAGGTGCTGCCCGACGCCGACGCGGCGAAGTCGACCCCCGTCACCGGGAAGTCCTTGCCGATCCGGATCTTCGTGTCGACGCCGGTGACATCGGCGGCGTCGGTGGTGGTGAGGTGGAGCCGGTAGGTCCCGCCGAGGTTCGCGACGGCGTCCGGGGAGGACAGCCTGACCGAGGTGCCCGAACCGGTCTTCACCGTGAAGTACCCGGTCTTGAGGGTTTCGTTGCCGAAGTTGTCCTGGACGCTGGCGTCGACCCGGTGGATACCGTCGGCGAAGCTCAGGTGCGACAAGGCGACGGTGTTGAGGCCCTTGTTGAGTGCGTAGACACCCTCGGCGTTGGTGTACTCGGTGCCATCGACCCACATCCGCACCCGGTCGTAGTTGATCCCGGTGGCGTACTTGTCGGTGGTGTTCTCGGCGAAGGACGTCGAGATCTCCACCTGCGAGTTTGTGAAGGTCTTGCCGTCGATGTTGAGGGCGTGCACGGTCGGCGGGAACATGTCGTCAACGGACGCGCCGTAGGTGACCCGCACGTTGTCGATCGCCACGAACCCCTTTCGCAGCGGGTTGCCGCCCGGCATCCCCGACTTCAGCGACATGATGCGGAACATCTGGTTGGGGAAGGTGGTGAACGGGCCGACCAGGCCGTCGGGGATCTCCGCCTCGACGTACTTCCAGCCCAGCCAGTCGATGCCCTCGGTCTGGGTGGTGAAGTTGATCGGCTGGAACTGGCCCTTGGCGTCGTAGATGTAGCAGCGCAGCCAGTAACTCTGGGCCTCGGGTGTTCCGTACACCCAGGCGCCGATCGCCTTCGGGCGTCCCGGGATGGGCTTGCTGGACTCGGGCCCGGCGTAGGCGCCGAGGGTGGCATTCAGCTGGCCCTTGGTGAAGTCAAAGTTCACCTGTAGCGCATGGTCGCCGAACCGGGTCAGGTCATCTGGGTAGGTGTTCCAGTGCAGCTGGCTGATCTCGCCGCGTCCTGCCGTGCCGGCCTTCCAGTCGCCGATGCCGTCCTCGAAGTCGTACAGGACGACGGGTAGCTGGCCCAACAGCACGTGGACCGACGCCTGCACGTCGCTCCCGGTGAGGGTCGCGGTGACCTGGGTGTCGAAGCTGCCCGACGACGCGGCGTGGAAGACGTTCGCGTCATCCATCGTGCCCATCCCGTCAGGGATACCGCCCCAGGTGATGTCGCCGGGCTTGAGCCGCACGTCACGGCCCTGGTAGCGGGCGGTCAGCCCGAACGGCTTGACCGCGCCGTAGTCGAGGCTGATCTCTGTCTGCTCGAAGGCGAGCGTGTCCGGCGCTGCGACCTCGACCCAGGCCGAGCCGACCTGCTTTCCGTTGTGGGACAGGATTGCCTGCGTCTGGCCCTGCTTGCCGGTCGAGGTGAACAGCCCGTTGGCGTCGATTGTGCCGAACGTGGGATCCGCCAGGCTCCAGGTCAGCCCGGATGCCGGCACGGGCGCCGAGGCACCGGTGGCGTCCTGTCCCTTGGCCGAGAACTGCACGGTCGAGTTCGGCGTGACGGTCATCCCGTTGGGGGCGACAGCGGCAGTCGCGAACTCGTGGGTCATCGGCGCGGAGGAGACCAGTAGGAACCCGTTGGCGACCGGGCGTTCCTCGCCGTCGGAGGGGCGGTTGACCACCTGGACGGTGTCGGTGCCCGGCGTCCTGGTGGTGAAGGTCGCGCTGCCGCCGCTGTCGAGGTGGATCGCGTTGTAGGCGCCCAGGGACAGCATGTAGTCGGCGAAGTCCGACATGGTCAGGCCGCGGCTGAAACCGGTCTGGCGGCCGTCGATCTCGGCGAAGAAGATGGTGCCGTCGCGCCTGACGCCGATGCCGATACGCGGGTCGAGGTTGTTGGGGGCGCCCTTGGTGGCGATCTGGTTCTCGTCGCGGGCACCGTTCTTGATGACCTGCGCGTCACCGGACAGTGCCTGTTGCAGGTCGTTCTTGACCTGGTTGAACAGGGCGCGGTCACCCATCAGGTAGCTGCCGTCCTTCTTCATGCCGAAGAAGAACCAGTTGGCGGCCATGTCGCCCTTGAGGACGGTGCCGTCCTTTACGACCACACCCAGTGGGTAGCCGTCAGACATGTTGTAGTAGTCGGCGTTGATCGCGGCGATGACCTGGTGGCCGGGACGCGTGGCCGCCGCGGCCTGCTTGCTCATCGGCTGCATGCCGTACCAAAGAGTGCCCTTCCCGTCGTTGGGCAGGCCCGCCTCGATGGTCAGCTCAGGGCGTTTCGGCATGTCGATGTCCAGGACGTGGGACTCCATCCGCTGACCGTCCCGGTCGTTGAAGATGTAGTCGCTCTGCACCACGCCGGGCGCGATCTGCTGGGTGTTCTGGTTGATCGGGGTCGCAGTGATCGGCGAGGTGGGGCTGAAGCCTCCCATCGCGGACGCCGACTGCGCATTGCCCAACAGCAGGGCAGACGCCGCCACAGCCGTCAGGATCGCTTGACTTCTCTTCCGCGACAGCTTCATCGCCCTCTTTCACCCTTCGGCCGGTTCCTCCACGACATGCCACGCCTGAAATGCGAGCATCGGATGAACAGTCCTGGAGATCAAGTCCAACCATGCGCGAAATAGGACCGACGACGACTGCCGCGGGAGGCGATTCGATGTCGCTGCCCTGCCGCCGGGGAGGCCCTCAGCGCCCCGACGGTCGGTGGTGCTCGGTGCCGCGTTGGCGCTGGCGCGGTACCGGCGGCGTCTGCGACAACCGGAGCCGGCGGGCAGTCACGGCCTCGCGGGTACGGGGATGGGCGTCCGGGTTCCCGTTCAGCCACGCGTCCAGGTATCGCAGCGTCCGCTCGGTGTACTCCGGGACGAAACGCGTGCCTGTTCCCTCCACCGCCAGCCGCTCCGCGACCTGGCGCAACAGCGGGAGATAGTAGGTGTTGGGTCTTTCCCGACCCAGTATGTCGAGGGCAAGGCTCACCGCCGCGTCCTCGACCGCCGGATCCGGCAGTTCGCCCTGACGGAAGAGTTCGGCGAGCAGCTTGCCGAGGCCCGGGTCGTCCAAACTGTCGCGTCTGATCCATTCGACCGCCACCCGTGATGCCTCCCGTCGCACGGAGTCCGGCAGGATGCGGCTGCCGAGCACGGTGCCGAGCAGTTCGGTGGCGTCCCGCGTACGGCTGTTCGCAGCGCACCAGGCGACGCACGTCAATTGCAGCTCCTCGGCGATGGTTTCGCTGATCGGCCCGCAGCCCTTGAGCATCAGGCGCAGCGCCCGTTTCGCCCCCGCCGGCATTCCGGAATCCCCGAGGACGACGCACGACCTGGCGACGAACCGGTTCCAGGCAGCTTGCACCTCGACGCGGTGTGCCAGCAGATGCTTGACCACCCGGTGCTCCCGCTCCGTCGCCAACAGTTCGCCGGAGAGCGCCCCCACTGCGCGCTCGGCGAGCGTCTGCCGGTCTTCCGGGGCCGCCCAGCGATTCCCCAGAGCGGAGCCGAGGAGACGATGGGCGCTGGCTTGCCTCGGGTGCGCCTCCAGCCATCCGAGGGTGGCGTCGAGCGCCCACCGGTACTCCTCGACGGCGAGGTCCGCCCGCCGCAAGACAGAGGTGAGCGGATAGCTCGTGTGTTCGCCGATGGGGTGGCGCCGGATCAACTCGGCCAGCAGCCCCATGACGAGCATCCGGGTGTCGGGGGCAAGCGCCTCGTGGTTCAGCAGCGGCACCAGCAGATCGCGGGCGACGCTGTCGTCGAGATGCCGGTCGCAGAGCACCAGCGCCTGCTTGGCGTATCGCTCGAACTGGTCGGGCTCGGTGAGCAGCCCGGAGTGCAGCAGCGCGCCCAGCACGCTCGTGCGCTTGTACGTCAACGCGGCAGGGGCGGCCAACCAGGCGGTGGTGCGCCGCGCGAGCGCGTCGCGTTCCTCGGCGGTGAGGCGGATGTCGGCGCGGGTCTCCTCCCGCGCGAAGGTGAGCAGGCGTTCCAGTAGCTGCCCCGCCTCCGGCGAGTCGTCGTTGTGCTCCAGCCACCGCAGCGCCAGGTGGACCGCACGGGGCAGGTCGTTACGGCCGGGCAGGTCGGGAGCGATCAGCCGCTTCAGGACATACGATGCCCCAGGCTGCAGGCCGTGGCCGGCGGGGTGCGCCAGCCACTCCAGGGAATCCTTCACGGCGTCCCTGAACAGGGATGGCGGCAGGTCCCGGCGCCTGCGGTGGCGCTGGAGCACGGGCCCGTAGGAGAAGCTCGCCTCGTGCGGGGCGCGCTGGGCGACCGTGTCCAGCAGGTACCGGGCCGTGCGGGCGAGAGCCTCCCCGGTGAGCTCGGGACGCAGCACCAGCCGACTGGCCACGTAACCAGTCCAGGGGTCGGCCGGATGACGTCGTAGCCAGCGCAGCGCTGCCGCGGCCAGCGGGCGGGCGGCCGGGTGGCCGGGTGGCAGGCCGATTCCTCGGCCGAGTTCGAGCAGGGGCTGCAGAACCCGGGAGGCTTCGCGTTCGTCGGCGTGCTGGGCGAGCCAGTCGACGCCGTACTCGGCCATGCGCAGGCGCACGGCCGGATCGACGTCACTGGGCACCTTGATCCGATGGAAGACGGCGCCGGCGGAGAGGAGCGTGCCGTGTCGGCTGAGCCAGGCGAGCAGCGGCGGATACACCACGTCCGGTGCCAGGTCGAGCGCCGCTGCCACGTACGTCTCCCTGGCCCCCGGCTGGTCGTCGTTCCGCTCGAGCCAGGGCCTGGCGATCCGGTCCGCCAACCGGCGCACCGCCGGCACCCAGGTGGCGCGTCGCAGCAGCAGCCGCAACGTGTCGCCGTCGGGTTCGTCGGCGAGGTACCGCCCGAGACCCGTGGCCGTCTGCTCACACCACCGGTCCACCCCGGCGGCGAGTGCCTCCGCCGCTTCGCGGTCGACGGCCTCGCGCAGCCGGTCCACGGCACGGACGAGGTTGGCCAGCGCCCGGTGCCCACCGAACCCGCTGTCCAGGAGCTTGGGCAGCCATTTGCGGCGCAGCGCCGACGAGTTGGGCTCGAAGAGCACCTGATGCAGGATCTCGTCGGCGAGGAGGTGGTGGGTCACCCGCAGTCCGTCCGGGCCCTGGGTCAGGATTCCGGCCCGGCACAGGGTGTCGATCAGTTCCTGGGGTGACCACACGAACCCGTCCGCGGTACGGATCTCGTCTTCGACTTGGAGGTAGGTCAGCATCTCGGGCAGCGGCCGGGGGGTGGTGGCGGCCGCGTAGGCGACAGCGAAGAGCCGGCCGTCGGGGTCGCCCAGCGGGCGGGACGGACCCGAGCGGCGCATCGACAACTCCTCGCTGTCCAGCACCCGCCGTAGCCAGCCACTGATGCCGGCCGCGCCCACCGGGACCGCGGCACGAATGTCCCGGCCGGCTTTGGCCTGCGCGTCGTACCACCGGGCGAGCAGGGCGGCGACCGCCGGCACGCCGGCGCTGATCCGCGTGACATGCGACAGCCCGGCTCGCTCGACGGCGTGGGGGGCGAGCGCAAGGACCACCTCGTCGAGGATCAGCCGGTGGTACTGGTCGTCGTCGCGGATCGGGACCCGCTCGAAGCTGTCCCAGAGCTGGGGCGGCCAGCTCTCCGTCTCCCGGGTCGGCGCGGTGGTCAGCACCGCCAGCTGGAGGCCCCTGGACAGTGCGTCCTGCTGGATCTCATACAGGTTGTCGTCGGCCGTCTCCGTGCTGGACCGGATGTCGTCCACGACGATCAGCACCCGTCGCGTCATCCCCCGGACACTCTCCCAGGCCAGGTCCACCGGTTTGCCGCGCAGCAGATGGACCACGAACCAGTCCCGCTGGTCGGCGAGGGCCGCGACCTCGAGGCAGAGGCGGCTCTTGCCGGTGCCCGGCCGCCCGTGGATCAGTACGCCGCTGGCGGGCTGGCGTCCGTCGGCACACGCGGCGAGGGTGGCCAGGATCCGGTCCGGCTTGCTCGGGTGGTCGCCCGGGTCGACAAAGGTGACCGGACCGGCCGGCCCTTCACCTTTGGCCGCCAGGGAGTCCGCGTGGATCCAGTGCGGCTCCAGGTCCCGGCGGAGCTGGTTCCAGTTGTCGGGTGGGACCGGCCAGGGCTGGGGGCGGATGCCCTCCTCGGCGAGCAGGCGCTCCCAGCTCGGGTCGTTGACCGCCGCCAGCTCGATGACCTCGTGCGTGCTGACGCCGGACGCGGCCAGGTGGCTCGCGAACACGCCGACCAGCAGTCCGGACGCTCTGGTGATCAAGGCGGCGCCGGACATCCCCTTCCAGGGGCTGTCCTCGGGGTCCGGCGACGGGGTGGGGGTGCTGGCCAACCGGACCCGCAGGGTGCCCGGCTCGCCTGTCTCCGCGGTCCGGATCTCGCACGGCTCGTGGGCTCGGCCCCGCAGATAGTCGTCCGATCCCGCGTTGATGTCGAGATGCTTGGGGTAGCCGAGGGCGTCGCCGCTCACGACCGTCACGGCGTTTCGGTTTACCCGGCCCAACCGCACCGGAGGCACCGGATCGGGTGGCGGCTTGGTGAAGCGCAGGAGGGCGAGGTCGAGGGCGCTGTCGTGCCAGACGCGGACGACGTCCCGGTAGCGGCCGTCACCGGCGAGGTCCACGCTCAGTTGGGGCCGGTTGGTGGCGTGGGCGGCAGTGAGCACGAGGTGATGGGAGATGCGGTAGCCGGTGGCTAGCTCGATATCCTCCGTGTCGGGGGTGCGGCCCAGAACCCGTGCCACCCGGCGCGGGTTCAGCCCGCTGGGCGAGGGATCCACGCTCTTACCGGGGCAGCCGGCGCAGCTGGTCGCTGGTCTGCACCGGGCGGCCCTCGGCGGTCCGAGCGTCGAGCTGGATCTTGAGCGTCTGCACTTCACTCTGCGAGTGCGAACGCTTCGCTCCGGCCGAGATCACATGGACCCGGATCGCGCCGTCGAGGTCACCGGACCGGGTCAGGGTGGTCTGCAGTTCGAGTTCGAGCGAGGTGACCTCCAGTCGCACCGGCCCGTCCTCGGCCCTGGCCGCCGCCATCGCCCGGGACAGCTCGCTCCTGATCGCACCGAGCGCGGCTGCCAGGCCGATCTCTTCGCCCTGATCCACTAGAACACTCCCCACGGGTGTATCAACTATGGACCATCGATCCTGTCGTATTTTTATTCTCTTGGTCCAGCCCGCGCTGTGGACGGGGAGGGCGCCTCGAGCCTCCGCGTCGCCTCGGCCGACTGCCACCTCCGCAGGGCGTCCTTGATGCGCCGATTCTCGGCGCGGGCCTCGTCCCGCTCCCGGGACCGTACTCTCAGCTCGTAGGCGAGTCGGTGCAACAGCGCGTCGACCTCGTCGACCCGGTAGCCTCGCCGGCCCCGGCGGGTCAGCGGGATCGGCACGGCAACGATCCGGTCCGGGGTGAGCGGCCCGTCCAACGCGTGGCGGCTGCGATAGACGGTCATCGCCACGGGATCCGTTCCGGCAGGTGGATCCGCTCGGCGGGCACCCCGGCGGCGAGCAGCCGCAGCCGCGACCCGGCCAGCATCGCCGGCGGCCCGCACACGTACACCGCTTGGTCGGGGCGCAGGTGGTCGAGGGCGACGGTGAGCGCGTCGCCCCGCTCCCCCGGCTCGGCCAGATCATCGTGGGAGAACGCCGGCACGATGGTCAGCCAGTCGTGGCGCAGCTTGTCGAGGGTGACCGCGTCGTACAGGCTCTCCACCGAGCGGGCCCCGACGACCAGAGCCACCCGCCGACCGCCCGGGACGGCGGCGACCTGCTCGACCAGGGCACGCAGCGGCGCCAGCCCGGTGCCGCCGGCCACCAGCAGCAGGTCACCGTCGACCAGGCTCAGCCCGGTGTCGACGGGCGGGCCGAGGTGGAGCAGCTCGCCGGGGCGTACCTCGTGGACCAGGCTGGTGGAGACGGCGCCGCCGGGGACCGCACGGACGTGCAGCTCGACGGTGCCGTCCGGGCGCGGCGCGTTCGCCGGGCAGAGCCAGCGCCACCGGCCAGGCCGGCGCGGCGAGCACACCGACACCGCCTGGCCGGGCCGGAACGACAGCCGCCGCCACGGTCGTACCGTCAGGATGGCGACCCCATCGCAGGCCCGGTCATGGCCGATGACCTCGGCCGGCCACCAGGCCGGGCCATCGCCCATCCGCCCGGCGGCCCGCTCGATCTTTTGCCAGGGCACCTTGGTGTGTAGCGCGTGGTCGATGACGGCGGCGTGCGCCGGGCGCAGGCCATAGCGACGGTACGCGCGGCCGAGCACCGCCAGCAGCGCCAACCTGTTGGGGCGGTCGTCAGCTCTGCTCACGAGCTGGTGCAGCGCGGCATGGAGCAGCGGGGCCTCCCGTTCGGGCAGCAGGCCCGGGCAGCGGTCCTCCACCGCCTCCCAGAAGCTCGCGACGCTCCGCTCGTTGTGCCTTTCCAGGACCCCGAGCAGGTAGTCGACCGCGCGCCGGTGCTGCGCCTCCGACCAGCCCAGACGCGGGATCTCAGGCTCAACCTCGACGCCGGTCGCGCTGGTCAGCGACCGCGCCGGGTGCGCCTTCAGCCGGTCCCAGTCCATTCCGATCAGGTACGGGGACAGCTCCGCGTCCGCCGCCACCAGGCTCAGCCAGCGGGCGACCGCCTCGCGCGCTTCCGGCTCGGTCATCGGATCTGGTCCTTGGCCTCGCCCTGCTCCTCGGCTTCACGCTGATCGCCGATGAGGCCCGCGGCCAGCTGCTCGGCGGTGAGGCCGGCGGCGTCAAGGGTGGCGTGGCCCCAGCGGGCCAGGCGGCACGGGTACGGGACGCGTTCGCTGCGGCAGAGCAGGCCGTGCGGCCAAGGCTCCGGCGCGTGGACGCGGACCGCCAGCGTGGCGACGGACAGGTCCTCGTCGGTGACCGGGGTGAGGACGGGGAAGTCAGCGAGTACGGCGGACATCGGTGGGCGCCTCCGGCGTCGTGGTGCGTGGAGCGGCACCGGGGCGGGCGGGGACAGCAGATCCGCGATCGGGGGACGCGGTACGCCGGAGCCCAGCACCCGCCCCGGGCCATGCGCCCAATCTCGCTGTGGTTCAGGCATGCGGGTATGCCGACATGATCGTGAACGGCATGCACCATGCGTATACGGATGGTGACGCGGTCAGGCTGAGGCGGGCTGCCGGCTCAGGCGGTGGGCGTGCCACTGACGGGCGGCGTCGAGGAGCGGCCCGCGGTGCGGTGCCGGAGCGCTGCGCTGCATCCGGCCCCAGAGGCGGACCATGGCGTCGGTGAAGGCGGTAATTGCCTCCCCGTCGGCTTCCGCGAAGGCAGGGATTCGGACGGCCCATCGCTCGGCGTCGGCCGGGCTGTGGCCGGCGCGGATGAGGCGGACCAGCATGAAGGCGGTGTCGATCCAGGCGGCGCCACGGCAGGGGGCGGACCAGTCGACCAGCCGAAGGCGGTCGCCGAGCAGGAAGTTCCGGGGCGTCATGTCGGTGTGGAGCAGGGTGTCCCCGTCGACCAGTTCGGGGGCGATGAGCCCGCGCCAACGTTCACGGAACGGCTGCACCTCGACTGGCGGGCAGGGCGTCAGCTCCCGGGCGAGCGCGGCCAGCAGGTCGGCGACGGTGTCGAGGTCCGGGGAACCGGGTTCCAGGCACGGGTGGCGGCCGGGCGCGTGCTCGAAGCCGAGCACAAGCCACCCGTCCCGCTCAACGGTCCAGTAAAGCCGAGGTGCCGCGTCCGGAAGCCAGGGGTTGATCCGGGCTTCCTTGCGGTAGAGCCAGGCACCTGGTCCGTTCGCCTGGCCGCCCTTACAGAAGACGCGCCCGGCGGAGGTGTAAAGGGTTACGGCAAGTTCGCAGGCCGCGCCGTCGGACAGCGACTCGGCATGACGGACCTTGCCGGCGTGCCGCTCAACCTCACGTCGCACGAAGACAGAGAGGTCGTGCCAGTGATGGCGGCGCGGCATTCGTGAGCCTTCCAGAACGGCGGTCCCAGACAGCGTATGCCTGGAACCGCCGTGGGAGGTGTCAGCGTGTCGGACTGTCGTGGCAGCCGGCGTGGCACTGGTTGCACTTCGACTGGCATTCCGCCGCTCCGACCCACAGCTCCTGGTCGATGGCGAGTCCGGCGGCACGGATCGCGGCGACCGCTCGGGAGATCGGCACCCCGAGCGGTTCCGGGACCGACGGGCCGGTTTCCTCGGACGGCGGGTCGGGCTGATGGTGAATGAACCGTCCGGCGACGCGCTGGCAGAAGTCGGCGTATTGGCGGGTGTGCAGGATGAACGTGTGCCAACCGACATCCACCAGGTCGCTCGGACCGAGCGGTTCGGTGGCGGTGGCGCAGGCGGCGAGGAAGGCGAGCGCCTGGTCCATGATCCTGGCCGGCAGGTCAGCGGCCAGCTCGGGATGGTCGTGGGCGATGCGGGCGGTCAGCTGGGCGAACAGCTCGTCGGGGACGAGTGCGCGACCAGTGCTGACCTGGTCGATGGTGAGCATCCTGCTCCTTCCGTCAGCGGGAGGTTGCGTTACAAGCAGGCTGCGCAGTACCGGCTGCGGACAGCATGACGCTGCGAGAATCGTCGATATGCGCGGCGCGTATACCGCGACCCTGCAGAACGGTTTGAATGGATAGGCTCGACTGAGCACCATCGACATAGCCACCCGCGAATGGCGAGGTTGCCGGTGACACGTGCGAACTGCCCCCGCTGTGGCGGACGCCTGGCGCGCGACAACGACAGCGGACGCTGCGCGCCCTGCCAGGCCGCCGAACGTGACCGCCTGAGCAGCCCGCCCGCCGTGCCGGCGAGCTTCTGGGAGCACGGGCCGGTACGCCAGGCGCTCGCGGAGCGGCACCTCGGGCGGGTGATCCGGGCGTACCGGTACCACCCGTATCACGGGCGAAACCCGCTGCCGCAGACCGTGGTGGCGGGGTGGCTGGGGATCACGCAGGCGCAGCTCAGCCGGGTGGAGAACGGGCCGCCGCTCGTGCACCTGGATCGGCTGACCCACTGGGCAACGCTGCTGGGGATCCCGGCGTCTCGGCTCTGGTTCACGCTTCCCGGGCGGCTCCCCGTCCCGCCTCCACAACCCGCCGAAAACACTCCTCCTGATCTGGATCAGCCAATGGCAACTGACGAAGGCCGGCGGGCCTTGCTGGCCGGTATAGCGGCTGTCGCCGCAGGCGCTGGTCTGCTGGGCACCGTCGCGGTCCCCCGTCCCCGTCGGCTCGGCTCAGCGGACATCGTGCGACTCAACGCTGTCCTTGAGCTGTATCGGTCGGTGGACTACGAGTGCGGTGGCGGGCTGCTCTATCGGGAGGTCGACCGCTTCGCCCAGTCGGTATACGGCCTGCTCGACTGGTCGCACCCTGAGGCGCTGGCACCCCAGCTCGTCGCATCAGTCGCAGCGGTCCGCCAACTGGCCGGCTGGACGGCTCTCGACGCGGGACTGCACGACCACGCGCAGCGGCATTTCGTCGCCGCCGAGCGCGCCGCGTTGGCGGCCGATGACGTACTGCTCACGGCGCGAGTCCGCTACTGCCAGGCACGGCAGCTGCAGCACCAGCGCCACAATCGCGACGCGCTCGCCACCCTGCAGCTCGCCCGGCTCCAGCTCGGCTCCGCAGCCACACCCGCTGTCTCGGCGATGCTGTACGGCGCGGAGGCTGCATCTCTCGCCGCCCTCGGCGAGCGCCGAGACGCCCTGACCACGCTCGGAAGGTCGACCGACGCGTTCGACCGGGTCGTCGTGGACCAGGAGCCGGAGTGGATGCTCTTCTACGACCGAGGTGAACTGCTGGCCCAGTACGGCCGCGTCTATCGGGATCTGGCACGGACTGACAGCAGGTATGCGCCGGAGGCGGTGCGCTGGGTTCGGGAGGCAGTTGCCGCGTTCGGCCCGCAGAACGTGCGCAGCCTGGTGCTCAACGAAGTAGGCCTCTGCAGTGCGTTGTTCCTCGCCGATGACCCCGACCAGGCGATTGTTGTCGGCCGTCGTGTCATCAAGCGCGCCGGCAGCCTTACGTCCCGACGAACGGTCGACCGCGTGCGCAACCTGCACCGTGATCTGGTCAAGCATCGGCCAAATTCTGCCGTTGCTGCCTTCGCCAGAGAGCTCACAACCTTGGAGCCTCAGTCGGCATGACCGGGACAGGTCGCTTCACAGAAGAGGTCATGACGGCGGCCATGCATCAGGTCGCTGGTCAGTTGAGGGCGCCTGCTGATGACGCCCGCCTGCTTCGCCTAACCAACAACGCGGTGTTCGCGCTGCCGTCGGCTGGCATCGTCATCCGCCTGGCCAGATCCCGTCGACTGACAGACCGGGTGTACAAGGTGATTGAGCTCGGGCGGTGGTTCGAGCAGGTCAACGCGCCGACCATCCGTCTCGCGCCCGACGTCGACCAGCCTCTACGGGCCGGTAACTTCCTGGCCTCCGTCTGGAAGTACGTCCCGCCAGCCGCACCGAGCCCGAAAGTGGATGACCTCGGAGCCGTCCTACGCGACTTCCACAGTCGTCGTCCCCTGCCAACGCTCCTGCCGCCTTGGGACCCCATCGGCGACGCTCGGTCCCGCATCGCCGACGAGGAGGGGCTGAGCGACAGGGACAGGCAGTTTCTGCTTGCCTGGTGCGACCGCCTACACGCCCCCGTCGCCGCCCTTCAGCAGCGGGCCGGCCCGTGGCTCGTCCACGGCGACGCCCACGTGGGCAACCTGCTCCGGAAGGAGACCGGGCAGGTGGTGCTTTGCGACTTCGACGCCACGTGCCTCGGCCCGTGGCAGGTCGACCTGGTCGCGGTAGCCATCGGCGAAACGCGCTTCGGCCGACGCGGCGCACAGGCCGCCCTCGCCGCCGCCTACGGCTACGACGTCACCAACGACACGGACTGGCCCCTGCTGCGGGACGCGCGGGAACTGAAGATGATCTCCGCTGCGGTTCCACTGCTCCAAAGCTCTGCTGACGTCCGAGCGGAATTCAACGCTCGTCTGCGCTCGATCAAAGACGGCAACCGCGACGCCCGATGGAAGCCGTTTGCAGAGCTCAACCACCAAGCCGGGATACGAAAGGCGTCGCGGTAAGCATCCCTGGCTGCGGCGCCCCAACCGGTCAGCCACGCCAACGGCTGATGCAACCCTTGCCGCTGCCGTGGCAGCTGAGCGTACTGGTTCGCATGGCCGGTTGGGCCTGTCTACGTGCAGTTCAAAGATGGCAGGATGCGATCATGAAGCCCCGCATCGTCCGGACGAACGAAATCCTCCGCTATGCGCGTGACGCCAGCCCGCTTGAGGAGAGGCTGGACGGCTACCTCAACTACTACTTCGTGATGTCGTCGTCATGCAGGAGCCTGCCACGCCTCCAGCTGGAGCGAGGAATCAATGCGCCTGCAACCGTTCAGGGGCCGGACGGTGCACGACGGCCGGTCGTTGCCTTGCGGTCCAGCCCATGGAAGGCCGGCCATGCAACTAACCCTTGGTTCGATGAGTTCGACCTAGACCACAGCCGTGTTCGCTACTACGGAGACCACAAAGCAGATACTCCAGGTTCGTTCGGCTCCACCGCAGGCAACAAACTGCTGCTCGACGCCTGGCCCCTCTATACAGCGAGTTGCGTAGAGGACCGGCTCCTCGCGCCACCGCTCTCGCTGTTCCGCTCGGTGACCGTAGAACGGGACGGGCAGACCCTCCCGAAGGGACACGTACAGTTTTGCGGCGTCGGCGTGATCCGGCGTCTCGAGCCCGTCGTACAGACGGACGATGCCACCGGCGGCAGCTTCCCAAACCTGGCTCTGGAAATCTCCGTAATAGACGTTTCCGACAACGGCGACGCGATCGACATGCGCTGGATCGACGATCGCCGTAATCCAGAGCTGGACAGTCTCCAGGCAAACCGCTACGCCCCACTCTCCTGGAGCCGTTGGGCCAGAGAAGGGCGCCAGGCAGCTCGGTAGCTCTCAGGCCCTTCGTCCGCGCTCCTCGCAATCCCAGCGACGTCTGCGAGTGAGACGGAGAAGGTCTGACTCGTTGGCAGCATCCCCACCAGCAAGACGCGAAGCAACTTCAGCTACGCTGCTGGACCGCAGGTCTCCTCGTCCTCCTGGTTACAAGCCACGCACGAACCAGCGGTCGAGGGACGTCGCAGGCGGCTTGTACGGTCGACGCAACGCGTCTGGATCCCCTGGTCGAGAAGGAAGAGGCCGTTGGAACCGCTCCCCCCTCCCACCACCTTACGGCCAGCGCGCCTCCGCGGCAGCGATCAATCTGATCAATACCATTACCCCATCACCCCTGGCGGTCTATGCGTGACGACGCCTTCGGCCCAGGAGGAGAGAGTGTCGGACACGTTGCAAGGCGAGGCGGACAAGCTTCGAGTCGTCGACCTCTTCGCCGGTTGCGGCGGCCTGACGGCAGGCTTCCATAGCACCGGCCGGTACCGGTCGGTAGGGGCCGTCGAATTCGATCTCGCCGCTGCCTCCACTTATGCAGCGAATTTCGGCGAGGAAAACATCTACTGCGGGGATATCGCTGAATGGGTCAAGAAAGATCTACCGGCGGCTGAGGTCGTAATCGGCGGCCCCCCTTGTCAGGGATTCTCCAGTTTGGGCAAGCGCGATATCGGCGATCCGCGCAACTCCATGTGGCGACAGTATTTCCAGGCCCTAGTGAAGATCAAGCCCGCAGCGTTCCTACTCGAGAACGTCCCACAGTTCGAACGCTCCAGCCAATTCCACAGTTTTTGGAAAGAGACGTGGCCTGGCGGGGCGCTGAGCGACTATACGTTGAGCTTCAAAACTATTGTCGCCGCCAGTTTCGGAGCAGCACAACTACGCCGCAGATTCATCGTTATTGGGACCCGCAAAGACTATCCGCAGATACTTGTGCCGACCGGGAAAGTACCACGAGAAGAGTGGAGAACCGTACGCGACGCAATCTGGGACCTACGCCACTCCGTCATCCCGGACAACACAGAGCTTCCGGACGACATGGACAGGTTCTTCGATCAGGAGGTGCCAGGGGTTTTCAAGGCATCGGCCCTCGATTTTGCACGGCGATATTCGGATATCTCGGTCGAGCGCATGAAGTGGATCCCACCGGAGGGGGATCGGCGCAGCGTCCCACAACATCTCCTTCCGCCATGCTGGGTGGGACGGACCGACGGCATGGACGTGTTTGCGCGCCTTCGCTGGGATCGGCCTTCAGTCACCATCAGGACGGAGTTCTTCAAGCCCGAGAAAGGCCGCTACCTGCACCCCGAGGAACACCGAGCTTTGAGCCACCATGAAGCCGCGTTACTTCAGGGCTTTCAGGATGACTTTAAGTGGTGCGGCACCAAGATCCAGATAGCCCGACAGATTGGCAACGCCGTGCCGGTTGAGCTGGCCGCAGGTCTGGCAGAGCATATTGCCGCCACACTGGATCCACGCTAACCGCTCAGTACCCACGGCCCGATGCGTGATCCTCTCGGCCGTGAGTACCGAGCTGGTCTCGAACCTCGTGGATGCCCATACAGTGCTCGAGCAGCGAGTGGAAGAGGAGCCAGAGATCCCGGCAACCATCGGATTTGATCACATCACTACGCTGAGGGCTGTGCCCGACATTCCCGTGCCGAGCTCAGCTGGCGTCAGTGATCGCATGCAACGGCAGCGCCGAAAGGACACGCGGCCCGAGCTTGCGATCCGTCGATCCCTGCATCGCGCAGGGTTACGGTATCGGATCTGCATGCCGGTCACTGGCTTGCGTCGACGGACGATCGACATCGCCTTCACCCGGATCAGGTTGGCCGTGTTCGTGGACGGTTGCTTCTGGCATGGCTGCCCTCAACACGCAACTTGGCCGAAGGCCAATGCGGCGTGGTGGGAGGCGAAGATCTTGAAGAATCGTGAGCGAGACCGCGAGACCACCCGCAAACTCGAGGATGAGGGCTGGACGGTCGTGCGGATCTGGGAGCACGAGTCAGCCGAAGATGCCGCGGCCCGACTCCTAGAGTTGGTGAGGAAGATGCGCACAGCAGCGGCCCCACTCCGGCTTGTTGCGCCGCCGCCGGAGGCAACCCGTACGCCACGATGACTCACACACCCGATCCGCGCCGGACCTGATCGAGGACGTGGTCGAGGAGCCCAGGGACGTTCCCTCCACCAAGAACGAGCTGGCGGTCCAGCAGACGATTAGCCGTCTCGCACGATGTCTCGCTGACGAGCGCACATCCGTGGCACGCCGACAAGTTGAGCTGCGACGAGCCTTGACGGTCACTCTCGATGCAAACCGGATCATTCGAGCAGACATCGGCGTCGCCCAAAGCAGCCAGCAACAGCGAAAGGACCTTGTCCGGCTCACCTAACCGGACAAGTCCTCCGAGGGTCCCCTGCGCATCCCCGGCGGCCGTGTAGATCAAGATGCCCGCAGTGCGGTCTGGCCGGTCGGAGTGGGCGTAGATGCGTTCTTGAAGAGACGCGGACGAATAGCCGCTCGCGAACGCGAGCCTGCGGATGAGCAGGTGAGCGATCGTGTGCAATGCGATGTAGCGCGGCTCAGGCACATCCAGGCGGTGAGCCCAATGGCTGGAGTTCCGCCGCTTCACCAAGATATCGGCCCGCGCGCGGACTTCAGGCAAGCTCTCCCACTCGGACACCCGGTCCTCGTCAAAACGAAGGAAGATCCCTTCGCCGAACATCTCGATTGCCGGGTATACCGGCTTTCGCTTCCGATCGGGCCCAAGGTCCGCTGGGACGAAATCAGCCTCGCCGCTATAGCGTCGAAAGCCACGCAACGCCCGAACCTCACGGACCCGTCGCACTTGGCCCACGCTGACAAGCCGGCTTGTCAACGCCGCTGGCCACGCGGAGTCGTTCGGCACCTTCCACCCGTCAACAACGAAGTCGCCACCGCTTTGGTCCCTGCCGCCTTCAAGCTTCTTGAGGAAAGCCGCCCACTCCCCGTCTTTCAGGTCGAGAAGCGGAGCCTCTCCGGAGTCGTCACCCCCAGCTGCGAGGCTGAGAACGTCTTCCACCGATACCCCTAGCTCGTCAGCAATCCATCCGGCCACAAGTTCTGCTTGTGGTCCACCGTTGTCAGCGACCACCTTCTCGAAGTAGACGTGACTCCGAATTTGGTCCACCTTCTCTGCGGACCGCGGGCGTTGCTCTGGGATGTCGAGCGCCGAGAGGCGCTCGGCGATGTAGTTGCCGGTGGCGCCGCGCTGAACAGCTCTGAGACGGTGCTCGCAGCCGTTGCCAGCCTTCGGCTCTTCCCAAGGCTGGGCGCCTTCGCATCGGATGCCGTCACGGTGCAACGACTCTGCGCCCACTAGGTCGGAGAGCGGGCGGGACCGCTTGCAGGCGTTGCAATTAACCCGAAGCGATGCCAGGCCTTCGCCGTGCTGGGACGAGCGTACGAACTTCAGTTCCTTGTATGCACGGCAGAACCGCACGGCCTCGGTGACGCCCGCATCGTTGCCGCGGTGAGCCCATTTGAACCAGGGAACGTCCTGGATGTGGCTGCCCTTCTCGCAGATGGCGACATACCGCATCGGCACAAGCGCCCCACCGCATTCGCATCTGTTGGTCCACCGGCCCTTCTTCCTGCCCGTAAGCTGCGAAAGCTTCGTGCATCGCTCGCAGAAGCGCCAGGCTGGGAAGCGCCAGTAGAGCAAATGGGCGCTGTCCTTGCCCGCGCGCCCCGAGTGAGCCGGTGCTTGCCGAAGGACGCCTGCGCCTAGCCGGGCGAGGAGTCGTTCGCAGCTGATCTCGGGAGCGAGCTTGCGATCCCACCAAGACGTATCGGGCGCGATTAGAGACTCGCCGAGCACGTCGACGATGGACCCCACACCGAACGGGGTGATCGTTTCGGAGAGCCGAAGATCATGCGTGATCCGTTCCACGGTCGCCCCCTTCCAAAGGCTCACGGACCTGGACGGCGACGTTCGGCTCGACCGATCGCATCGAGTCGGCGACGAGCCATCCTTCTCCACGCTGACCGAATCGCTTCAGCAGTGCTTCGTCGTCTGCCTTCCGGCGGTCGTAGAACAAGTTCGCTCCGGCATCGCGAGCAAGCTTCGCGCGGCGATCCCAGTCGCGCAGCAGCTGCCACGTCTCTTCTTCAGTCTCCTTGGCCTCGATGTACTCCGACCGACTCACCATGTCGACGAACGTCGTGACGAGCCCTTCGATCGCTTCGCCCAACTGACTGTCGTCAAGATCAAGGCTCGATGCCGAGTCGTTCGCTACGAGAGCCGGGATGGAGTGCCTCAGCAAAGCAACAAGCGCGCCTGCCAGTGATCGCGCGCGGGATGCCATCGACCACGGTGTGACGCTCGTCGGCTCGACGTTGCGGTAGAGCGCCTCGTGATAGCTCCGAAAGGTCTCGAAGTGCGAGCGATCACGTGCTCGGTTCGACCTGAACAGAGTCGTGACGACGCCGTTGTTCCGTCCACGACCGACGCGGCTGGTGGCCTGGATGTACTCGGCTGTTGTCTTCGGCTGGCCGACCATCAACATCAACGCCAGGCGAGGGATGTCGATGCCGACCGACAGCATGTTCGAAGATAGGACGACGTCGACCGCCTCATCACTACGATCTGCGCTTCGACCCAGTTCACGCAGGTCGTTAGGGAGCTCCTCGGGCCCTCGCCGGCTGGTGAGCTCCAGCACTCGATCGGCGCGAACACGACGTAACGGCAGGCCCAACCGCTCTGAGCGAGGTTCCAAGCGCCCGTTCACGTCGTCGACTACCAGCGTTCCCGTACGCCCGAGCTCGCGGAGACTGTTGTGATACATCACGGCGGTCCAGTAGGAGTCCCGTGTCGCACCAGGATCGGGTTCCTTGGCCAGCACCTCCGGGATCTCGATCAGAGGCGCGGCCGCGGCGATGACTGCGGAAACCTGCGAAAGGGACTGCGGCATCAGGCCGACGTATAGGCGGCCTTCGCCGCTCTCAACAGGGCGGGAGAAGAACGTCCTATCGCCGTCGAGCCCAGCTGGCGGGTACAGCGCAACGCTTCGCCCGTACAGCCCTCGGACCTGTTCGTCGGATGCACGGATCGTGGCCGTCGAGGCTACGATCTTGGGAGGCGCACCACCTCGACTCAAGAGGATCTGGAGCACAGCGTCGAAGACGGCAACCGTCGTGCCGAGCGGCCCTGACAGCAGGTGCAGCTCGTCTTGGATGATCATCGACGGCTGCCGGAACGCGGTCCCGAGGCCGAGCAGACTTCCCGCCTCTGGCTTGAACTGGAGGCGTGCGAACTTGTCGACCGTTGCAAGCAGGATCGTCGGCGGCTCTTCGTAGAGGACCTCATCGACCACAGCCACGGGGAGTTCTTCCCTGAACCGACAGCTTGCACGGGTGCAGTGGATGACCACATCGTTGCCGATGGAACGCAAGCCATATTGGCTCAGATCGTGAGACTTGGCCTCGGGCAGGAGCGCATTACCACACCACGGGCAGCTCTCGACCTGGAATTGATTCGCTTCCTCCGGTCGGGCCGCCTTGTGCAGGCGTTCAAGGGCAGCTTTAGCTTCTCGCCGGGTGCCAGGCGTGACCTCGTTACCGACCCAGAGGCCGATCGAAAACTTTGCCATGCCCTTGGCCCGCTCGTCATCGCGCCGGAGCAGCTCCATCGCGCAGACGAGCGACGCAGCACGCTGAAACTGCTGCGATGTCAGCAGACGAAGCGTGTATCGGGTGATCACTGCTGTTCCGGCACCCGCGATTCCGTGAGCGATCCGGCGACGGAAGATCTCGATCGCCGCCAGTCCGAGGTAGGCCTCTGTCTTTCCACCACCCGTCGGGAACCAGATCAGATCGACGAGCCGGCGATCATCGTGCGCCTCGTCGACGGTCGACGCCAGGGCCACCAGTAGGAAGCCAAGCTGGAACGGGCGCCATCGGGGCTCCTCGACCCCGTCCGGATCGTCCCCACGCTTGATCGCCGACTGGCGCATCTGCAGTCGCATCGCGGTCATCCCGAGTGCAAAGGCTGTCCGCAGCGACGCCTGTTCAGGGGAGCGCAACAGGTTGACGCCGGCTTCCATGCGATGCACGGCGGCGCGTGCTCGGCCGGTGATCGATCGCGCAATCGGTGCGTCGGGCCCGAAGCTGTCAACGCGGTCCTCCTGCGTCGACACCCAGTCGGAAAATGCCTTGACAAACGCGTCGAGCATCGAGGTGACTTCGGCTGTCTGTTTGTCGATCCGTGACAGGTTGTCGAGCCGCAGCGCCTTGGCCTCGTGGGAGGCGGGGTCGAACCCCGTGGTCTCGACCGCGGGGACGACGAATGCCGGCACGGGGTCGAGGAAGACGCGGCCGCACTCGCCATCGGTGAGGTCCCAGTCGGCCGCCATGCCGTGCCCGACGGCATAGACCTTCCTGTCCCGGTAGCGGAGTCGCAGCTCCGCCGACTCGGCGTCCAGATCCAAAGACCTCGGGCCGTCGTACTCGCAGAACTGCCCGCCGGGTTCAGGCGTAACACTGAGCGCGACTTGAAAGAGCATCAGGCCGATGTCAAGCCGGTCGTTACCTGTTGATTTCGACAACACGCGCGCGTGCACCGTTACAAGGTGGGCGCTGCCATAAGGGCGCCATCTCGATCCGATCTCTATCGGTACGTCCCCTGTGTTGAGCTGATGCGGAGGCCGCTCCTGGGAAAGATCGAGTCCTTGGAACCGGAAAGGGCGGCGTTGCCAACGCGGCGGACCGTCGTCCTTGATCGGTTGGTAGGTTCCCCCCGAAAAATCGCACGAGACGGTCGGCCTGTCCGTGACGAAGGAGATCGCGACTGACGAAGGGCGCCAGTCCTCGGCAAGCGGCACACCTGCACCGCTCTCCTCCACGTCGCCTGAGGCCACATCAGCCTCAGCCTCAGGATCGGACTCCTCCGCGTTCGGCACCGAGGATTCGGTTGGAAACAGCATCCCGACGGCGTACTGACGGTCAGGCATGTTGAGGACGACCTCGTCGTCGCCTCCATCGGGTCCGAAGTATGCCGCTCGCAGGTGCTTCAGCGTGATCTCCTGCGCTCTGGTCCGGGTCATTTCGTCACCAGCCGCTGTCGGAGTAGTTGCTGAAGTCGTCGCTTGTCATCCTTGGATGCAACAACGTGCAGAGAGACGCGAGCGCGTGTCGCCGCGACGTAGAAGGCTGCGGTGCCGACTTTGTCGAAGGACGAAGGAAGGTCGCAAAGGACGACGTGCTCTGCTTCGAGGCCCTTCGCGCACCGGGGGCTCGTGACGGTGAATCCGTGCCGTGTCAGGTAGGGGTCGGCCGTCGAGGTCGTACTGATGATCCAGATGTCTTCCCTGCGCACTCCGTCGGCCGCCAATTGCCTCGCCACAGACTCGGCTTCGTCGACATCGGGATCCCCGCCGGGTGTGTGCCAGCGGACCTTCTCCCCATGGACGATGCCCGGATCTCCGATGTCCGCTCCGAGGTACTCCTGCACCACGTGCACTATCGCCTGAGTGTTCCGTACGTTGAGGTCCAGGTCGACCGAGAGCGCCTCGTCGGAAACGAGCTCGAAGACGTCCTTGTCGAAGCTGCCGTCGACGTGTGCTTGGTTGTTCGGGTCGAGGCACATTCGCCATCGGCCCGCGGCCAGTCCACCGACGACGACTGTGTCGAGTGTGTCCATCCCCTCGGCCGTCATCAGATCCTGTGCCTCGTCGACGAGTACAATGTCGTAGACCTTGACTGCGTTCAGTTTATCGAACGGAAAAACGTCTATTTCCCGACCGGCGACGTGAGGAGCGAAAAAGCCGGTAAGCTCCGGAGAACGGAAGGTGATCAAGACGGACCTTCCTTGGTCCGCCTCCTGCTTCGCTGCTTCGGCCAGGACGAGCGACTTGCCCGTCCCGGCGCCACCGAACACCATTACCCGCGGGTTGCGCGCCAGCAAGGCGAGGACCCTGGCCTGACCGGCTGTGGCACGGTTCTGCTCCTCGATAACTGCACCGCGTTGGGCATCGATCACGGGCATGCGCGTGAACTCTCCGAAAAGACGCGCCCGAAGGTCATGGGCCCTCGCGATCTTCCGGCCCGCAGGCGCCTTGCGAGCAGCCGCGGCGATCGCATCGAAAGCACCGGTCAATCCGGCAACACTCATGTCGTCCTTCGCCAGCCATTGAGTCGGCTGCCATTCGACGGAGTGCGGAGGCGTCTCGATGTCAGGCGTAATAACGATGGCCTCGTGCGCGAACCAGCCGACTCCTTCTTCTTGGAGGATGTCTCTAAGCGCATACATGGCGGACTGCGCCTGTTCCATTGGCGAGCTCGCCAGCTTGTGCCAGTCGCCGCGTCGGTCAATGCTGTACCAGAGGCCGTCGTATTTCCTCACGCCGCCACCCTTGACCTCGACGAGAACCACCACCCCCTTCCACAGGACGACAAAGTCCGCCTCGGCCTGCTGCTTGTAGGCGTGGGAGCGTAGTTTCACGGAGTGGAAGGCGACCGCGTCGGCGTCGCTGTCGACCTGTCGCAGCAATCGAGCGATCCTGCGCTCGGCGTCGCTGCTTGCGTTCTTCTCGATGTCTTTCAGGTCAGGAACAAGAATCACGCGCGCTGCTCCCGCCAGAGGTCCTCGTAGGCTCGGTACCCGAGAAAGTCGTTGACGTCGCCGAAGTTGTCCGCCATGTCCACGATCAGGCACTTGTCCTTTCCGCCATTGGCAGGGCCTCGCAAGCCACGTCCTGCCATCTGGATGTAGGCGTTCGGACTCAAAGTCGGGCGAGCGATGTACAGCGCGCGGACGCCAGGGGCATCGAATCCCTGGATCAGCAGGTCGCAGTTCGCCAAGACACGGATGTCGCCTCTCTTAAATCGTTCGATGTGGTCGCGGCGCACTTGCCTACCGGTCTGTCCGCTCACCGCAGCGGCCTCCCGGCCGCGATACCGTAGCGTCGCGGCGAGCACCTGGGCCGAAAGGACGCTGGGAGTGAACACCAGCACCGGCCAGTCCTCGTCCAAGCTCATGATGTGGTTCACGAGGATCGACATGCGCGCCTGGTCGCGCCCGATGCGGTCGAGGACGCTGTGACTGATCCGGCGCTGCCTCTTGGCTTCGGCGAGCTCATCGGGCCGAAGGGCAACCTCGATGCCGTCTAGTACCTCGTGCTGGACTCGAGCAAGCACTCCGAGCTCTGCAAGCTCCTTGTATGCGTTTCCCTCGAAAGCTCGCAGCTTTTGCCTGCCGAACCTGCTTGCGAGCGACGCCGTCGCAATCTCGGAGGTTCCCTTGAACGGCGTCGCAGACAGGCCGACCAGAGGGCGTTCCCAACCGCGGCCGGCCACACCGAGCCAGTTCAGGATCCGCGTGTACCTCTCGGAGTCGCCCGCGCGGTGGCCTTCGTCGACGATGACCGCCGAGGCCTTGCTCAGCCACTCGTACTCGTGGCTGCCGAGGATTACGTCGAGCTTGGCATCCGTCGCGACGATGACGCTGAACTCCGTATCCGGCTCGTGCACGGTGTTGCTCTCCCACAAACGGCCGATCGTGAGAGGACGCTCATCTCTGAGCCCGCGCCAGACGGTGCTCCAAGTCTGCACAGCTTGCTCGCAGAGCTCCTGCGACTGGGCGATCCATAGAACCGGGCCTCGAAGAGAACCGTCGATGAAAAGCCTGAGTACGGTCTCCGTCGCAACACGTGTCTTGCCCGCACCGGTTGGGAGCTCCACCATCGCCTTGTCATGACGACCGTTAGCGTCACGACGAGTGAGCACCCCTCGGAGCTGATCACTGATCCTCTGCTGGAACTCGTGAAGAGGGTTGAGCTTGATCGCGCCGGGAACGACGAACTCATCGTCTTGGTGCTGGTTGCGGCGGCCGGCGTATTCGGATCCAAACCCCATCTTCCTCAACCACGAGATGGTCGCTGCGCCCCCCGCCCATGCCTTCGGAACGTCGGGGAACCCCTCTTCCCGAAACTGATTCGCGAGCAGGCTTACGGAGTCCGCGCCATAGACGGTGAGGAACAGCTCGGCGACGGAGGTTGTGTCATCGACCAGGCCTTGCGCTTCAAGCGCCTGCCACAGCCCCTTGGGCAACGCATCACGCAGATCGTCCGGGCCGAAGTAGACTTCAAGTCGCTCGGCGTCGGTCGAGACCGCCTTGGCCTCTTGTCGGAGCATCTCCAGTCGGCGGTCGAGGCCCGTCTGGAGGACTCTCTCGAGCTCGGCGTTTGACAGACGCAGGTCAAAGGATTCATTGACGAACCGGAGGAGCCGGCGCTCGTCGGCATCGCTGCGAACCACAAGACTGAGTCCATCGAGGTGCCAATCGCGCGACTGATCCTCGACACCGTCCTCGGTGGTGACCCGCTTGACAATTTGGACAGCTCGAGTAATGGTTGCGTTGTTGACCTTGTCAGCGACGTGGGTGCCACGTAGCCCTGTGAAGACGTCAAGGAGCCTTTCGCTCTCCTGCAGTCCTTCGATCAGCATCGAGAACGCAAAGCTGTCCTCGAACCGGCGGCACCCCACCGATTCAACAAGCTTGTCGCCCTGGTCGTCGGTCACTCGCAGATAGGGACGCTGACGCGACGAAAGGAAGTCTGCCTGCTCTTCCGTTGTGGCGAGGTAGACCGACGCCGGAGCACGTCCCTCGATCGCTCGCTTCACCCGAGCTGGAATGCTAGGAGGTTGAGCACCCGGATACGCGACACGGCTCGCCTCGAGGATGAAGTCGACGAGCACAGGGTCGGAGATGTGCGCCGCAAACAGTTTCGATTCGAGCGCTTCCTTCAGCACGGAAACGGGTATGCTTTCGAGCTCATCCGGCAGTTCCAACGCCTCGGCAACCCGCGCTGGCCCGCGGAATAGCGGGAGGAGATGTTCGTATTTGACAAGGGATGGGGCTACAACATCGGCCGGGGCACGAAGCCCGCGGTTCGACTGCAGCATGCCGGCACAGTCGACGGCCCAGCGAACTGGCGACTGCACGCGATGGGTTTTGCCGGTGTCGAGATCCTCACAGGTCCAGTCGGGATTGTCAGCTTCGAGCAACCCGAGGGTCCACTTCACGCGCATCTGCAGCGACGCTTCTGCGTCGCGCAGCATAAACAGCATGGAGAATGGACCGGGTCCTTTGCCAGGGTAGAGCTCGATGCGCTCGATCGGGCGCTCGCCGGGGCCCTCTTTCGAGTTGAGGGTCGCCAAGACCCACTCCCGGTACTGTTCCAGAAACGTCTCGTCTTCCGCGGAGTAGTCCTTAACGGGCCGGAGAACGACTCCCAGTTGATGTGCCACCTCAGGCACACAGCGGCTACGGTCCAGAGTCTTCGATGCGAAATCGTCACCCAAGAGCTCTTCGAGATCGAATACCTGTCGAGGCCAAGCCCATCCGCCGTCGCGCGTCGGCACCTTCACCGGGAAGGACTCTCTGGTCAACACCTTCACGGCATGGGAAGCAGGCAGCTCGAGAACGGCGTCCCAGAGCCTCGAGAACTCCTCGTCGCCCGACGTGCTCGAGAGCATCGTAAGGCGCGCGTTGAGGATGGCGAGCGGGTCCAAGTTCCGGAAACCGGCTTGCCTGAGGCCATCTTCCACGCCGCGCTGCTTCAAGAATTCCGGGGAGACGAAGACGCCGCCTTCGATCTCAATCCCCTCCTCCTGGCGGAGGAAGACGATGTTCTTGTCCATCAAGGCGCGCATGCCATCGGTGGTCGGGATCACCTTGGCACGATCGACATCATGCAGATTCAGGTTGCTGCATACGAACTTGAACGCATCTGCAGCGGATGCAGCATCCGCTCCTTCGGCCCACTCCCGCAGCCATGAGAGAAGTCCACGTTTCGCCATCACCTCCAGGGCGCGCTTCGTATCCCTCTCGCCATCCATGAGGCCGTGGGATGTCGCTGCCACGAACAGCTGCCGTAGGCGCGTAAATCGCTGCTGTGAGGTGTAGCAACGCCAATGCGGAACGTCGTCCCCGGTGTTCGGGGAGTTAGCCCATGCCTGATGGTCCTTCGCCTCGACCCCGATGGCGAAGTCCAGGGGGCGCAGCCCCGTAGCACGTGCCAAGATACCCCTGGCATCAGGGACGAGCTCAAGGCTAGCTGCTATCTGCGGCACGTGCGCGCAAAGCAGCTCGTCGCCGAACGAGAGGGCTTCCTTGCCTCGTGCTGGCATGTAGTCGAGGTGAGCCGCGGGATCGTCCAGGGTGCTCACCCGCGGCAGGACGCCGACGAAGACTTCCGAGAGCGTCCGAAGAATCTCGCGGTTGTACTCGTTCCTGAGCAGCATCGTCCTGTCGTCGTTCACGCTCCACGGAGCGTTGAAGAGAGCGGACGCCGAGGTCTGATCTTCGAGCGGAAAGTAGGACCAGAACCTGCCAATGCGCTGCCTTGCATGGCGCTTCGGAATCGCGACGGTAACCTTGACTTCCGCACGCGAGACGGCTTCCCCGACCTCCTTTCGAGCCTCCAGCGACGGTGCATGCATCCGGTCTATGACGATCCATTCGTCGCCCCCGCCATCAGGGCGCTCGATTTTGAATAATCCATCTCCGAAGTCGCGCGATACATGGCTCGTCTCGAACGCCTCTGCGCCGAGCACCCTCAGCTTAATCTCCCGTACGGCGCTGACGAAGAGGAGGAACTCCGAAGAGAACTCTTCGATCTCTCTGCGAAGCCGATTAAGATTGGACGCACGTGGAAGCTTGATGACGGTGGCTGCCCATTCGGCGAGTTCCGCGAGAATGGGATCCTCGGCGAATGCGGAGACCGGGTCGATGACCGTTGCGGTGCGAAGGGCCGGATAGCGCTTCGCGGTAGGATCTATCTTCGCGATCTCGGCCTGAGCTGCGCGCGAGTTGAACTCGAACGATACGGAGCGGCTGAAGACCTGCGGAGCACCCGAAACAGCGAGGACGGACTTGAACCCGAGTCCGAAGCGTCCGATCTCGTCGCCCCGCTTGCCACTGAGATGAGCATGTGTGATGGCGGTAAGCCCGTTTTTTGAGAACGAACGTCCCGCATTGGCACAGTAGAGCGTTTGGTTTCGGGTGTCGAGAACGATTTCGACCCGACCAGCGAACTGTCCTTGGTCGTCGCTGATCCCCGACATGGCGTCGGCGGCGTTTTGCACGAGCTCGAGGAGTGTCCGATTGGCATATCCTCCGACCCGGATGGATTCCTCGTGGTTCGCGTGCTCGGAGATGAGATGCGGGTTTGCTCGGTAGGAGGCGATGGCTCTGTCGAACTGATCCTTCACCTCTTGGGCGAGGCTAGGGTCCGGCGTCCAAGACTGGCGCGTGTTTTTCACGGAAGTGCACCCCTCACGTGCGAGGTCTCCGCGGCGCCACGACCGCGCCTTGACACGGGTGCGCAAATTCCGTCGGTGACCCGTCCTCCCGATTCGCCTGACCCCAGCGGCGGGTCAACCACGCCTCGACTGTTGCCGGAGCGCAAATATGCCAGCACCGGACCAGCAGCCGACTCGACTTCAACCGCGGGCACCACTTCCGGCCCAGCAAGCATCGACACCCACCTCCCCACAAAGGCGTCCATGGACCCTACGACACGAGTCCTCTCGGCGGGGCCCCCAGGTATTCAACCGATCAGACTGATTGAGCTGACCTTCTTACGCCGTCAATAACCCACGCAGCCGATTCTTGCCTCGAAGCAACTATCGCCGCCGCAACTGCCCAACTGCAGCTCACCGGCGCTCAACTGCACCATGAGTCCCCTCGGCCGTGAGGTGCAGGAGGCGGCCGGGGTGTTGGACTGCTTCCAGCATGCTCGCGACCTCTGTCCGAATTTGACAATCAGACCGACAGATGCCGCTAATTCGGACAGAATAGTCAGGTTCACGCTTGGCGATTCATCGGCCCGCAGAGGACCGGTCGCTTACCCCGACGTGATGCGCGGTCTCGACCTCAGGCAGCGGTGCCCTCGCCGAGGCCAATCCGCTGCTAACTCTCAGCCGTTCAGGTACGCGAGCACCGCCAACACCCGCCTATTGTCATCCTCCGACGGCGGCATCCCCAGCTTGCTGAAGATGTTGTTGATGTGCTTACTGACTGCCTTCTCGGTGACGAACAACCGCCCCGCGATCGCCGCGTTAGACCGCCCCTCAGCCATCAGCCCCAACACCTCCCGCTCCCGCGCAGTAAGTTCCCCCAACCGATCAGGGCCGGCGTTCCGCGCCAGCAGCTGCGATACCACCTCCGGATCCATCACCATGCCGCCCTCGGCCACCCGCTGCACCGCGTCGATGAACTGCCCGACGTTCGACACCCGGTCCTTGAGCAGATAGCCCACTCCCCCAGCCCGGTCGGCGAGCAACTCCCGCGCGTACAGCTGCTCGACGTGCTGGGACAGCACGAGGATCGGCAGCCCGGGCAGCTGCGCCCGGGCGGCGAGCGCCGCCTGCAGGCCCTCGTCGGTGAAGGTGGGCGGAAGACGCACATCAAGGACGGCGACGTCGGGGCGGTGCCGGATGAGCGCCGGCAGCACGGACGGCCCGTCGGCGACAGCTTCGACGACCTTGTAGCCGTAGGCGTCGAGGATGCGGGTCAGCCCGTCCCGGAGGAGGGCGAGGTCCTCGGCGATGACAACTCGCACGGCAGCTCCATGGTCACGACGGTGGGTCCGCCGCGCGGACTCGTCACGGTCATCGTGCCATCGAAGGCTGCCAGCCGGCGGCGTACCCCTGCCAGGCCGGTCCCCGCGTCCACGGTGGCGCCGCCGCGGCCGTCGTCACCCACCACCATCGTCAGCAAGCCGCTCTCAAAAGACAGACGGATCCACGCACGGCCGGCGCCGCTGTGTTTGGTGACGTTGGTCAGCGCCTCGGCGACCGCGAAGTACGCCGCGGATTCGACCGCCGCGGGTGGGCTGCCGGCCAGCTGCACGTCGAGGTCCACAGGCAGCGGTACGGCCAGGGCGAGAGCCTGCACCGCCCCGTCGAGGCCCCGTTCGGCGAGCACGGGCGGGTAGATGCCGCGGACCAGGTCGCGTAGCTCGGCGAGGGCATGGCCGCTGCTTTCCTGCGCCTCGCTGAGCAGCCGCTTCGCCGCCGCCGGGTCGTCAGCGAGGAGTTGCTCGGCCAGGCCGATGCTCATCCGCAGCGCGACCAACCGAGCCTGAGCACCGTCGTGCAGGTCACGTTCGATGCGGCGTAGCTCGGCGGCCTGGGTGTCGATGGTGTCGGCGCGGGTGGCGGCGAGGTGCTGGACCCGCAGGGCCAGTTCCTGCGCCCGGGTGGGTTTAAGGAAGAAACCGGCGAAGCGGAAGTGCAGCCACAGCAGCCACCGTGCGACGGCCAGCCCGCCGACGAGGAGCAGCCACCCCTGCGGCGCGGCCAGCCACGCCTTGAAGATGTTGTCCATCGGCCAGAACACCCCGTAGCCGTACCAGTCGATGGTCAGGTAGAGCACCAGCGGCACGAACAGAACGCCCTCGAGGCCGTACCCGGGCAGCACGAACGCCAGCAGACACACGCCGCCGGTGATCGCGCCGGGGACCAGCCAGGCGAAGTCCCGCCAGGTCGCCGGATCCGCGACCACCCACCGGAACCGCCGCCAGGTGCCAAGTTGGGCGCCGTCAGGCACCGGCCCGTACGGCGACGCGATCGGCACCCCGCCCCACCGGCTCAGCCGCCGTTGCAGGGTCAGCGACGCCCGCACCAGCACGGTCACCGCCGGGAACAGCGCGAACCCGATGCCGAACGCGGGGATGAGCGCTAGGGAGACCACCGACAGCGCGAACAGCGCCACGTTGGTGATCAGGCTGAGCAGGGCCACGGCCAGGCCCTGCACGGCGGCGACCGCGCCGGGCCGGATGTGCCGCCAGACGACCGCGCGTACGGAGCTGTCCACGGCGCCCATTCTCCGCCCACCCGGCCACGGGAATCGGTGGTGCTACCACCACCCGCGTTCGGGACCTGGCACTCCTGCCTTCGACCGTCGCCGGCCGAAGGATCGACGATATGACCACGACCAGGCAAAAGATGGCCGGCCTGCCGTCCGGCCGGCGCAGCAAGTACGTGATGCTCGTCTTCTGGCTCGTCCTCGTCGCGGCGGCCGGGCCGCTCGCGCTGAAGCTGACCGAGGTGCAGGACAACGACGCCCTCGGCGCGCTGCCCGCCACCGCCGAGGCCAGCCGGACCGTGCAGCGGGCGGAGCAGGCGTTCCCGGACTCGCAGAAACCCCTGGCCGTCGCCGTCTACGCCCGCGAGGCCGGGCTCACCGACACCGACCGCGCCAAGGTCGACGCCGACCGCGCAACCTTTGCCCGGTACGCCGACGGCGGGCAGGTGTCCCCGCCGGTGCCCAGCGACGACGGGCAGGCGCTGCTGCTGTCCTTCCCTGTCGCCGGGGACGCCGATCAGCGCGCCGACGCGGTCGCCGGCATCAAGGACCGCCTGGGCAATGATGTACCCGATGGTTTGCGGACAGCGCTGACCGGCCCGGCCGGCGGCGAGGACGACGTGTTCGACGCGTTCGCCGGCATGGACACCACGCTGCTGCTGGCGACCGCCGCCACCGTCGCGTTGCTGCTGCTCATCACCTATCGCAGCCCGGTGCTGTGGTTGATCCCGCTGATCACGGTGGCGCTGGCCAACCAGCTCGCCAGCGCGGTGGTGTACCTGCTGGCCAAACATGCCGGGCTGGCCGTGGACTTCCAGAGCCAGAGCATCCTGACCGTGCTGGTCTTCGGCGTCGGCGTGGACTACGCCCTGCTGCTCATCGCCCGCTACCGGGAAGAGCTGCGCCGGCACGCCGACCGGCACGCGGCGATGGCCGTCGCGCTGCGCCGGTCGATCGGCGCGATCGGCGCTTCCGCGGCGACCGTGGCGATCGGGCTGCTGTGCCTGCTCGCCGCGCAACTGCCGTCCACCCGGGGGCTCGGGCCGGTCGGCGCGGTCGGGATCGTCGCGGCGCTGCTGGCCATGACCACGCTGCTGCCGGCCGTGCTTGTCATCTTCGGGCGGTGGCTGTTCTGGCCGTTCGTGCCCCGCTACTCCCCCGACACGGTCGGAGTCGACGTCGCGGTCCAGCACGGGGTGTGGCGACGGATCGCCGGGTTCGTCGGCCGGCGACCCCGCGCGGTGTGGCTGGCAACGGCGGCGGCGCTCGTGGCGCTGAGCTTCGGCATGGTCAACCTCAGCATCGGCATGCCGCACGACGAGTCGTTCACCAAGGAAGTCGGCTCGGTCACCGGCCAGCGGATGATCGAGGTCCACTACCCGAAGGGATCCGTCGCACCCGCCGAGATCCTCGCCGCCGCCGCCCCGGCCGAGCAGGTGGTAGCCGCCGCCCGTACCGTGCCGGGAGTCGCCGAGGTCGGCGCGCCGGAACACTCCCCCGACGGCCGCTGGGTACGCATCGCCGCGGTCCTGGCCGACACGCCGGACAGCGACGCGGCCCTCGAGACCGTCGACCGGCTCCGCGCCGCGGTGCACGCCGTGCCGGGCGCGCAGGCCCTCGTCGGCGGAGACACCGCGTACCTGCTCGACGAGGAACGCACGGTCGACCGGGACAACCGGGTCGTGGTGCCGCTGGTGCTGGCGGTCGTCCTCGTCATCCTGGTGGTGCTGTTGCGGGCGCTGGTCGCGCCGCTGCTGCTGCTCGCCAGCGTGGTCCTGTCCTACGTCGCCGCGCTGGGCGCCGCCGGGCTGATCCTCGACGCGATCGGCTACCCGCACCTGTTCGTCGGGATCCCGCTGCAGACGTTCCTCTTCCTCGTCGCCCTCGGCGTCGACTACACCATCTTCCTCAGCACCCGGGCCCGCGAGGAGACGGCCCGGCTCGGGCACCGGCAGGGCGTGCTGCACGCCCTGACCGTGACCGGCGGGGTGATCACCAGCGCCGGCATGATCCTCGCCGCCACGTTCGGCGCGCTGAGCGTCCTGCCACTGGTGCCGTCCGTCCAGACGGCCGTGATCATCGGCGTCGGGGTGCTACTCGACACGTTCCTCGTCCGCAGCCTGCTCGTCCCGGCCCTCGCGCTGCACGTCGGCCGCCGCACCTGGTGGCCGAGCGCCCTGGCCCGGCCGGCGTCCCGGCCCGCCGCAGAGCGGATACCTGTGGCGTCGTAACCACCTGGCCGGGTGACGCCCGCCGGGGAAAGCTCCCGCGCCTGCCGTGCCCCTAGGTAAGGCAGGCGCCGCATATCAGCGGGCAGACGACCACTCAGTCGTAGTGGATCAGGGCGGCCAGCTCGGTGCGGCTGCTGGTGCCGAGTTTGGCGCTCGCTCGATAGAGATGGCCCTCCACGGTCCTCACGGACACGACCAGCCGATCGGCGATTTCCCGGTTGGACAGGCCGTGCGCCGCCATCGTCACGATCTCGCGCTCGCGAGCGGTGAGCGGTAGTGGCCTGGCCGCGGCGGCCAGCGCCGGAGTGCGGGCGCCGTCGCACACCTGCGCGAGCCGATGGGCGCGGGCAGCTGCGGCCTTGGACGGGCCGGTCTGGTCGTGCCGGGCATAGGCTGTCGCGGCCTGTGCGGCGCTGTCGGCGGCGGCCAGCAGATCGCCGAGTTGTTCCAGGCGAGCCGAGCAGGCGAGGAGAGCGTCACCGTCGTCGGCCGCGAGCGCGGCGGCCTGCGCCGCAGCGGCCGGTGCCCGAGGCCCGCCCACCCGGGTGGCCAGGTCGGCGAGCCGGTCGGCGAGCGAACCGTCACCGAGGCAGACAGCGGTGTGCAGCGCCAGGACCTCGTGGGCGAGCTGCCCTCGGGACGCGGCGATCTCGGCCGCCTCATGGGCGAGAGCGACCGCCTCACTCACCGCGCCTTCGGCGGCGGCGAACCACGCCCGGGCCAGCAGCAGCTCCGGTTGCAGTACCAGCAACGTGGGATGCTGCTGTGCCTCCAGCTCCGCGAGGGATCGTCGGGCCGCGACGAGGTCACCGGAGAGGGCCAACGCTCGCGTGGTCGTCAGCAGGCAGAAATACAGGAACCCTCCGGCGTTCCCGGCGCCTGTCAAGCCGGCGCGGGCTTCGCGGAGCAGGTGCACAGCTGTGGCCAGGTGGCCCAGGGCGAGTTCCGCCTCCGCCACGAGGATGTTGGTGAGTTCACCGGCGAAGGCGACTTCGGTGGCCGCCTCTCGGCACTCGAGTGCGACAGCGAGCGCCTCCCGCAGGTGGCCGGCCAGGCGCAGCCCGTGCACCTGCCATCCGGCCAGTGGGACGCCGAGGAACGCGAGCTCCGGCGATCGGGCAGCCGCTGCCCGGCCGGTGGCGGCGGCCGGGCCGAGCTCGTCGATGCGGCCCAGGGCGGCGAGGGCGGCGACGAGCCCGCAGCTGGCGAGCGTCGCCGACTCGTCGGGGAGCCCCGGCCAGGCGAGTGCCGTGGCCCCGGCCTGTGCAGCGCGTACCGGGTGGCCGAGGCCGGCCTCCAGGTAGGCCCGCACCGCGACCAGTTGCATCCGGGCCGCCTCTTCGCGGACCTTCTCCTCGGCGGTGTCGAGGGCGGCTGCGGCCTCCGCCGGCCGCCCGACCAGCCACATCAGGTAATGAACCTGGGCCACCGTTGCCCTGACCCGCTCGGTGTCGGTGCCGGCCAGTGCGGTGAGTGCCGTCAGCTCGACCTCGACCTCCTCGTAGCGGCACAGCCCGTTGAGGGCCGCCACGACGGTCATCTGTGCCTGGAAACCGCCGCCCGCCGCCACCGCGGCCCGGCCGACCCGCTCGGCCAGCAGCAGATCAAAGAGCTGGACGGCGTACCCGGCGGCCGCGGTGAGCAGCGCCGGGTCGGGTTCGAGGTCGGAGTCGAGGCTGAGTACGGCCCGGCGCAACATCTCGTCCGGGTTTCCCGCGGCGGTCTCGGCCAACGCGGTCGCGATCCGCCCGCGTAGTCGGCGGCCCCGCAGCGTGCCGATGTTCGCGCGCCGCACCTCGCCGTAGAGCGGGTGCGCCAGCCGGGTCCGCAGCCCCCGGTCATCCCGCTCCACGCTCACCAATCCCCGCGTTTCGGCCTCCTCCACGGCTGACGCAGCGGCGAGCCGGGTCAACAGGCCGGCATCCAGCGGCTCGCCGAGGGCGAGCACGTCCACCACGTCCCGCACCCGCTTGGACAGCCGGCCCATCCGGGCCTCCACCAGCTCCGCCAGGCCCGGCGTGATCGCCAGGTCCCCCGACCAGCGCCACACCCCGCCTACCATGTGCAGCCGGCCGGCTTCCAGCTCTCCAGCCACCAGGTGCCGCAGGTAAAGGGCGTTACCTCTGGTCAGCGCCGACATGCGGGCCACGCTGCCGCTGTCCACCGGCCCGCCCAACACCGCGGTCAGCAGCGCCGCCATGTCCGGCTCCGACAACGGCGGAACATCCAGCCGGGTCAGGTATCCGTCCTTCCACAGGGCGCTCACCGCGTCCGCGACCGGCTCGCCGGTGCGCACCGTGACGACCAGGGTGACCGCCTTGTGCAGCGCCAGCTGGTGCACCAGCAGTGCCGACAGCTCGTCAAGGAGGTGTGCGTCGTCCACTGCCACCATGAGTTCGCCGCCACCCGCCCGGGACAGCAGCGAGTCGACGCCGTGCCGCAATACCTCGGCGGGGTCGTCACCGGCGGTGGCGAGCAGTCCCGCGAACGCCCCCAACGGCAGGCCGCGCGCGGAGGCGGTGGCGACCACCCATCGGGTCGCGATTCCCTGCGCGGCCGCCTTGGCCAGTACTTCCTGGGCCAACCGGGTCTTGCCCACCCCGGAAGCCCCGGCCAGCACCACGCCTTTCGACCCGCCGGGCCGCCTGGTCGCCTGGCCGATCGACCGGAGCTCCTCGACGCGGCCGGTCAACGGCCATTTCTGGGCCGCGCCCGGACCGTACAAGCCACACCTTGACCTTCCCCGAGCCGCGCAGCAGCAGGTCGCCCGGTTGCTGTGGCTCCGGAACCGACCGGAGGATCTTCCACCACAAAATATGCGGTCTCCGGAGGGACAGCTGCAAGCATCTGGACGGCCCTGCCGCTGCTGGCGGACAACAGGTAGTCGACTACTCGTGACCGCCGGGACCGATCGTGCTGAAGTCCAGCCATGGGCCGCGAGCGAGCCCGTGGCGAAGGGATGACCCATGCAGATCCTCAGGAAGCTCGGACAAGCCGCGATTGTCGGCGCCGCACTGGCCATGGTCGTGGCGTGCGGAAGCGACGGCGGTTCGAGTTCTTCCACGTCGGCAGAGAATCCGGGTACGGACGACGCCGCCAGCACCGTGACCGAGGCCAAGGGCGGCGAATGCGAACGCCTCACCAAGAGCGAGGTCGAGGCGGTGATCGGCCCGAATGATGGCGGCCAGCACGACTACGCGCTCGGCGGGTGCATCTGGACGGCGACCTCGGGCGCCAAGGACGGCCTCGTCGAGGCGATCTCCGCGACGGTCCTGCCAAAAGCCCAGTACGAGGCTGTGGCCGAGGTCGGGGAGCAGGTCAGTGGGTCCGCCGATGGCGCCACCTACGACACCATTCACGGCGAGCTGTGGTTCCCCTGCAAGAGTGACTTCTGCGGGATCAAGGTGAACATCAGCGACCCGGACAAGCGCAAGGAAGTCGCACTGCGCCTGGGCAAGATCCTGCAGGACCGTGTGTAGGCCCTGCCGGTCGACAAATACTGGCGGGCAACTGGCGTGCTGGCGCGGGCCGAAGGTAGGGCTCGCGGCTCGGCGGACCGCCGCCTGAGTGTGGGAGGGCAGCGCCGCGGGGCTGCCTCGGCCGGTCGGAACTGTGGTCTCAGGGGCCGGGCGGGCGGATCGGCACCCGCCACCCGTACACCGGCGGCGGATGCGGGGCGCGGCGCGCGGACCGCACCAGCGCCCGGAGCCAGAGGAACCCGACGAGGGCCACGACCGCCAGCCCCGCCAACTCCAGCCCGGCGAACAGCGCGACCTGCCCGGCGGTCGGCCGGACCAGCCCACCGTGCCGGCTCACGGTGCCCCGGTGAGCAGCACGGTCAGGAGCAGCGCGATCACGTGCCTGCCGTCCCAGAAGGCGTGCAGCAGGGACACGCCGAGGTAGGCCAGGATGAGCCGCCCGGTGACCACGAAGTGCTCCCGGCTGCTCGAGGAAAAAAGGACCCCGCCGAGGATCGCCGTCCACAGCCCGTGCCCGAACGGTGTGATCACGCCGCGCAGCAGTTCGGTCACCACCAACTGCGGCACGGCGCGCTGAGCGTGCTACCGCTGGTGCCGTCCGTGCAGACGGCCGTGATCATCGGCGTCGGGGTGCTACTCGACACGTTCCTCGTCCGCAGCCTGCTCGTCCCGGCGCTGGCGTTGCACGTCGGTCGCCGTACCTGGTGGCCGAGCGCCCTGGCCCGGCCGGCACATCGGCCGGTCGCGGCCTCGCCGGCCGGGCGGGTGCCGGCGGCATTCTGAGCAGCGGGAACGCGCACGGGGCCGGCCATACCGTGGAGGTACGGCCGGCTCCGGCACGGCCCCTGCGCTGCCTCGGGCGCGGCTCACCTAGCGTTGCCTCGCCTGATGGCGGATGGCGGAGATGCGAGTAGGACGTCGATCTGTTCTTGCATGCTCTCCAGTGGGCCTCTTGTGAGCGGGTGGCACGGCCGATCTTGCCGCCTGCCGCGTCGTAGCCGACCAGCGTCCGGCTGCTGGCGTGTCAGGGGCGGGCTAACCGATCCATTCGAGGTCGTATGGCCTGAGGTGGACGCTGCACATTTTGCTGGAGTCGCCGTCGAACCATACCTGGACCTGGACCGAGATTGGCTTGCCGTCGGACCGGTAGCCGATCTCCATCGGGCGGCCGGCTTCGAAGGGGCCATTGTGATAAGCGTTGTCCTCAATGGCGTTCTCGACCCAGCCGATGCCTTGGAAATGCGCCCAGGAGCTGCCGTTCCAGGATGCCAGCGCGGCGATGACGTCGCTGTTGCGGGTGTCTCCACCGTTGGACTCGATCTTGTATCCCCAGAGCTGCACCTCGGTCCACGTGTTCGGTTGGGTCGGTTTGCCGTAGGTGTGGATGTCGGCGCGGAACTCCCGCCCATCGACAAAGCAGGATTTGGCTGCTCGGTACCGCACGTTGACGGCGCTGGCTGGGACGGCGCCGGTCAGTGGGGCCACCACGGCGCCGAGCAATACGGCGGCAGTCACCTTGGTCAGGGCCCGTCGCATGCTCGTTGTCATATGCCTCACGGACTGCATCCTCTCTGGAGCTATTTCGATCATCATCCGGACAGGGAGCCAGGGCCCCGGCAACGTCGTGGGGTGCCCGGCTTGATGCGGTTGGTGTGGACGCGCCCTTGCTGGTGGTGGCAGGGCCATGACCGGCTCAGATGATCAGGGGCTGGTGATCGGGAAGGGCGTCCCGGCAGCCGTTTCCGGCGGCCGCCGGACGCCCCGATGACGGTCAGTTACCGGAGAAGGAAAACAGATATTCCTTGTATATGACAGACGTGCTGACCCGGTAGCCGCCGTAAACGGTTTTGGAACTGTCCTCGGTCCAGTCAAAGTTGCACTCGGCCCAGGTGTCGTATCCATGGGGGTTGCGACAATACCGGTGCCTGATATCGCCCGTGCTGGAGGTGACTACCCCAACCGCCGAGTGCGTGTCGGCTTGGCCGTCCTTGACGTAAACTTTGTCACCGTAGTACAGGATGCAGACCTCCGTGTGGTGCAGGTCCGCGCTCGCCTTCGCGCATTTGTCGCTTGGCACAAATTTGACCTCGACGCCGGTCTGGCAACTCACATCCGCGCGGGAGCATTCGGCGTACCAATCCTCTGCGGCCACGGCCGGCGTCGGCGCGGCGAACACCACGGCCGCCGCGGCCACGAGAGCGAGGGCACCCCCAACCGCGCGCCGAGATCGCGCGAGCCCCTCCCGAACCGTCGTCATGTGTCTCAAGAACTGCATCCTCTCTGGATCTGATGCGACCTTCATCCGCACAGCGAGCACGTTATGAGGCGGCATCTTGCCGGAGCTACCGTGCACGGTGCTCAGATTCCTCGTCGGGTTGTGCACGGTGCCCGCTCACGGCGCGCGGAGGGCGTGGACGAGGTCGTTGATGCCCGACCCGGTCGTCAGCAGGTCGTGGTTGAACGAGCGGTCCGCGACGCGCAGGTGCGCGCTGGCCGGGTCGGTGGTTTTCCACCGACCCGGCCAGCGGCTGCGGGTACGGACTCACAAATGGACTCTGCCCCGATCAGGTTGACCACGGCTCGCGAGGATCAAGTTGTTCAGGCGCCAGCCATGCTCACCGCGAGCCGTGGTCACCGATCACATCGGATGGTCTGACGATCGCCCGCTCAAACCGCGACGACCGGCTAGAAGACGTATGAAGCGGCCCTAGCCGTTGGGGAACGACCACAGCCGGGTCATCGACTCCGAGTCGGAGTCAATACGAACCCCGCCGTAGACAATCTTCATGGTGTCTTCCACCCAGTCAAAGTTGCACTTGGCCCACGTGCCGGATCCATGGGGGTTACGGCAGTACCGCACACTGACAGATCCTGCATCGGGCGTGGCGACTGCCCCATTGCCGAATTGCCGTCGGTGCTGCCGTCATACACATAGACGATGTCGCCAGCGAGTTTGATGCAGACAATCGTGTCGTGGGTGAATTCCTGGTAGCACTTATCATAGTCAGGCCCGCCTACCTCGACTCCGGTCTGGCACGAAATATCTGACCTGGAGCAGTGGTCGTAGTAGTTGTCGTCGGCCCAGCTCGCTGACGGAAAGCCGAACACCGCGGTGCCGACGGCAACAGCGCCCACTGCGAGACGAGATACTGTTCTGCGTCCGGGGGTGGACGGGTTGAGCCGGTTCTTCATGGACATGGTGCTCCTTCTCTTACCACTCTGACCTGGCCCTTGTGGGCAGGCGGCGAACGCCGAGGGGAATTGGGGACGTCCGGCCGCCGCCGGTCATCCGACCTCGGCGAGCGAGACGCCGAGGACCGCGCCGGTCGATGAGGTTGCCGTCGTCGTACGCAACAGTGCGGGTGCGCCCGGACGGTCGGCGGCGCTAGGCGCGACTTGTGGGGCGAGCCAGGTGCCGTTGGCCCGCGGTGAGCAGTCCCGGGTACGAGGCCTGCAGCAACCGGCGGATCATCGCCTACGACGGGCGCCGATCCGGTGCGATGCCTACTCCGGCCCAGATTAGGTTGACCACGGCTCGCGAGGATCAAGTCGACCAGACGCCAACGGTGCTCACCGCGAGCCGTGGTCACCATTCACATCGGACGTCCTGACGATCGTCCGTTCAACCGGGACGACCAGCTAAAGGACGCGCCCAAGCGGCCCTAGTTGTTGGAGAACGACCCCAACCAGTCGAGGCGATAATCAGTAGAGTCAATGCGATATCCACCGTAGACATGCTTCGCGGAGTCTTCCACCCAGTCAAAGTTGCACTCGGCCCACGTGCCGGCTCCGTGGGGGTTACGGCAATACCGGTCATTGACCGAGCCTGCCCCGGTGAAGACGTTCCCCAATGCCGAATGGCCGTCGCTGGCGCCGTCAAACACATAGACCTTGTCGCCGGTGAATTGGATGCAGACCCTGGTGTAGTGGCGGTCGGCAGGAGCCTCCTCGCACCAACTAAGCAGCAGGGGAGGGTCCACCTTGACTCCGGTCTGGCACGAGACGTCGGGCCGGGAGCACTTGTCGAGGTAGGTGCCGTCGGCCGCCCAGCTCGCTGACGGCAAGCCGAAGACCGCGGTGCCGACGGCAACAGCACCCACCGCGAAACGAGATACTGCGCTGCCTCCGGCGGCGGACGGGGTGAGCCATTTCTTCACGGACATGGTGCTCCTTCTCTTACTGCTCCGGCCTGGCCGTTGTGGCCAGGCGACTACTTCCGAGGGAATTCAGCTCTCCCTCGGTCGGCCATATCGGAGAGGTCAGCCGATCTCGGCGAGCGGGACGGCGAAGACCGCGCGCCGGTCGATGAGGTTGCCGGCACCGTCGTACGCGTGCTCGGTCGCGGTCCAGAGCTTTCCGGCGCTGATCCCGGCGCCGTGCTCGTGGTAGAGGTCCTCGCCACCGATCGCCCAACTGTTGGCGACCACCGTCGAGCCGGGCAGCCCGGTATACATGAAGCTGTGCTGGTACAGCGAGCTGCGCCCGAGGTAGTAGCGCCCCTGCCAGGTCTGCACGCCCTGGACGTTGCTCTTCGGCACGGTCACCGCGTCCCGAGGCACCGCCTTACCGGACGTGAGCACCAGCTTGCGGGTGTCCGACACGACGTCGTAGCGCACCACCCGGCCCCCGTCGATCGCCGGGTCCGTGCTGCGGCCGTCGCGGTACTCGCCGACGACCAAGGTGTCCGGCGTGGTGCTGCGGTCCAGTGAGATCGACGAGAAGCACAGCTGGTCCGGCTGCGGGGTACACGGCGAGTTCCGAACGGCCTGCTGATACGACGCCACCTGCGGGACCACGTACTGGTACGTGTGCGCGTAGTAGGTACCACTGTGCCGGCCGATCAGGTCCTGGCTCGCGTCGACTTCGAGGATTCGATCCATGTCGAACACTCGGAGGCCCTTCGCCGAGTCCGCCACGTACAGGTAGTGGCCGAGCCAAGCGAGGCCACCGGCGTGGATCGGCACCGCCGTGTAGTTCAGCGTCACCGTCCGCGTCGGCTCGACCAACAACACGTGCCGGTACTTGCCGGTGGTCAAGTCGACGAGCGTCACCCGGACGCCCTTGTCCACGGTGGTGCCGGCGACGGACTTGTCGTAGTGCCAGCTCACGGCGAGGAACCGCTTGGTGCCCCAGAGCCCGTCGTCGTCCGCGTCGGACGACCCGGTCACCCCCTGCGGCAGCCAGTACGTCACCTTGCTGTCGCCGGGGTCCCAGCAGAACGATTCGGTGCTGCGCAGGATCTGGTCCGGGGAGAGCGGGTAGTCAGTGCGGGCGTAGTACTCCGGTAACGCGCCGCGCTGGCTCGCGTTGCACGCCGCCGTGGACCGGTTCGCGGCGTCGAGCACCGCGGTCACCGACCGGCGGGTGCCCAACTCGTTCTGCAGTGCCACCGCGTACGCCTCGAGGCTCCAGTCCGAAGTGAGGGTGAACGCGGTGGTGCTGCGGGGGTTGATCTGGTCGTCCGCCGCGCTCGCTGGCGAGGACACCGCCATCGCCGCGGCGAGCGCCGCGATCAGTGCAATCGCCGACCGTACGCATCTCGTCATACGGGCTCCCATGAAGTCGATACCTGAATGCGTCAAGGTGTACCGGCCAAGGGATTGCGACGGGTTATGCCATCGCCTCCGGTGGAAACGATTTTGCCGATCGACGAATGCCCGTCGGATTGGTTTTCCTTGACGGAGACGTATTCGCCGTCGCCTTTGACGCGGACCTGTGTGCGGTGGGAGTCGTCATGTCTTTCAAGGACCGCATCCTCTCTGGATCTGGTGCGATCTCATCCGCACACGAAGCACGCTATGGCCCGGCATCTTGCCGGAGCTACCGTGCACGATGCTCAATTTCCTCATCAGGTTGTGCACGGTGCCCGCTCACGGCGCGGAGGGCGTGGACGAGGTCGTTGATGCCCGACCCGGTCGTCAGCAGGTCGCGGTTGAGCGAACGCTCGGCGACGCGCAGGTGCGCCCGGACGGTGTTGCGGCTCAGGCCCAGCTGCGCGGCGGTCTGCTGGGCGTCGGTGTTGGCCTCGATCCAGGACCGCACGGTGCGGTGCACGCCACGATGCTCGGCGTCGCGCAGGGGCCGGAGGAAGGTTTCCGCCCACGTCGTCGCGGGCCGGCTGCCGAGCAGTTCACCCAGGCTCGGCGTGGCCTGCTGGGTGGCTGGCGGGTCGGGCTGGAGGCCGCTGTGGAGACTGCTGAGCGACAGCGCCAGGTCGAGCGTGGCGCGGGCCTGGACGTCACTGAGGTCGAGCCCCAGCGCCTCCTCCGCCCGCCGGCAGTGCGCGGCGACGGTGTTACGGCCGATGTTCAGCAAACGTGCCACTGCCGAGCGCGGGAACGTCAGAGCCAGGCGGGTGATGTCCAGGGTGAGCTTCGGGACGGCATGCAGGGGCGCCACATACGTGCGGGCCCACACGACCGCTGCCTGGCGGGGCAGCAGGTGCACCAGCGAGGGCTGGCCGCGGTAGTCGGCCATGCGTTTCGGGGAGTTACGCGCGACGGCCAAGGCGTGCAGGGCCTCGCCATAGGCGGCGGCCGTGGCGTCAAGCGGGTGGAGCCTGCTGGCCCCGAGCGCGTACGACGAGTTCTCCCTGACTAGGCGCCGTAGCACCGAATCCAGGTCGAGGTGCCCGTCGGCGCCGGAGTTCTCGGCGATCGGGCAGATCAGGTGCTCCCTGAATGACGGGCAGTGCACCATCAGGCCCGGGCCGTGGTAACCGGAGGTGTCCTGGTAGGCGCGGGCGAGCCGGTCACGGTCGGCGGGAGGGCAGTGCAGCAAGTACACCCGCACCCGCTCGTCACCCAGCAGCGGGGGCACGTCACTGGCAGTCATCCGCCTGGCGAGGGCGACATCCCCCGCCATCAACGCGCTCAGCACGGCGAACCGCAGCTGCCGCGCTTTCTCCTCGTACCCGCGCAAGCTGTCGTCGGCGGCCAGTGCCCGCCCCAGAAGCTCCACCAGCCCCCCGGCCCGCGACGCCAACGCCGCAGCCTCACGCGACAGCTCCACGGCGCTGACCGTGACCAGGACCGGACGAGGCACCCGCTCCCCGAATGCCTCGAGATGCACGTGCGCTCCGCCGACCTGCGTCGTGACCGCGGCCAACCGCCCCACGGCCAAGCGCCGCAACTGCTCATCGAGCGCGGCGAGGATCGTCCGGCGGAACCCGGCCGTCGCCGCCTCGACCGTGGACGTGCCACCGACCCAGGCAACCTCTGCCCCGATCCGCCGCCCCAGCCAGTGCAGGACCTCCCCCAGCGACCCCTGCCGCCGCACCACCCGCAAGAGCTCATCAAGCTCCTCGACCCACCCCAAAGGCCCCACGATCCGACCTCCCGATCCAAGCCGACAACGTCAGCATTCTGGTGGGTATGGGATCTAACGGTGTTTCCGGCCTGACCCAGTGGACGTTGTGCCTGGTGAGGAGTGCCGTGATGACCACGACAATGAACGATGCGACCAACCGGAAGGCCAGGGCCGACCAGTAGGCGGAAACGAAGGCCGGCGCCGGCCGTACCGAAGCGGTACGGCCGGCGCCGCAGGGCGAGTGGTCAACCTGTGGCGGGCTTCCCGCCACCGCGCACCCCCGCTACGCCTCCGCCACGGTCACCGGCTCCGGTGCAGCGTGCCGGCCGCGCGCCGGCCGCTGGTCGCCGTGGCCCGGCCACCACGCCTTGTGCCCGATCAGCGCGGTCAGGGCGGGGACGAAAAACATCGACATGACGAACGCCGACAACACGATGCCGATCGCCACCGCGAAGCCCATCTGCTGCAGGAACGAGATCGGCGCGAGCATCAGCACCCCGAACGTCCCGGCGAGGATCAGGCCCGCCGCCGCGACCGTCGGGCCGGCGTGTTCCACGCCGATGGCGGCGGCCTCGTGTGGTTCGTTGCCCTCCCGCGCCTCCTCACGTAGTCGGGCGATCATCAGGATGTTGTAGTCGGTGCCGATCGCCACCACGAAGAGGTACAGGATGATCGGCAGTTGGAAGGTGACCCCGGGCTTGTCCTGCAGCCCTTGGAAGAGGTAGACCGTGGCGCCCAGGGTGGCGGCGAAGTTGAGCAGCACCGCGATCACGAGGTAGATCGGCGCGACGAGGCTGCGCAGCAGCAGGGCGAGGATGAGCGCGATCAGGCCGGCCGCCACCGGCAGGATCACCGACAGGTCGTGGTTGTTCGCCGAGTTGATGTCCGCGAAGATCGCGGTGGTGCCGCCGACCAGCGCCCGGGTGCCGGGCGGGGCCGCCTTGTGCACGGCGTCACGCAGGTCGTCACGGACCAGGGTGATCGCCTTGTTGGAGACCGGGTTCTCATTGAGCAGCAGGTTGACCCGGGCCACGCTCGGGTCGCTGCTGCGTTCTACCGGCTGCACCCGGCCCACTCCCGGGGCGTTCGCGGCGGCCGCGGCGAAGTCGCTGATCTGTTGCTCGGTCAGCGGCGACCCGTTGCCGGTGGTCAGGTAAACCTCGGTGGGGGCGAGCGCACCAGCGGCGAACCCACGCTGCAGGTCCGCGGCGGCCTTCGCCGACTCGGTGTCCTGCGGGAAGCCGGCGCTGAAGTCGTAGTCGGCCTTGTAGGTCAACACGCCCGCGGCGAGCGCGACCAGCAACGCGCCGGATGCCGCCGCGACGAGCGCCGGCCAGCGTCCGATGGCGGTTCCGAGTCGGTGGGACATGGTGGCCTTGGGGGCACGCTGCCAGGCCTTGGACGGCCAGAAGACGTACCGGCCGAGCAGCGACACGACGGCCGGAATGAGGGTGAGGGAGGTGACCAGCATGACGCCGACGGCGATCGCGAGCGCCGGGCCGAGCGACCCGAAGAAGCCCAGGGAGGCCAGGAGCAGCACGAGGAACGCGACGATGACCGCTCCCGCGGCCGAGGTGATGACCTCACCGACCCGCTCGACGGAAACGACCATGGCGGTGCGCTTGTCGTCCCCGGCGCGTAGCCGCTCGCGGTAGCGGAAGAGCAGGAACAGGATGTAGTCGGTGCCGATGCCGAACAGCACGATCAGCAGCACCGTCTGCAGATCCTGACTCACATTCAGATCGAACGCCTTGCCCGCCGCGGCGACGAGCCCGCTCGTGACGGCCATAACCCCACTGATGACCACCACGGGCAGCAGCGCGGCGATGGGGCTGCGGAAGATGATCAGGATCAGTCCGATGATCAGGATGATCGTCGCGACGCCGACCACGGCGAAGGCCTTGTTGAAGGTGTCCTGGTTGTCGACGAAGCTCGCCACGTCGCCGGCCACACCCGCGCTCAGCCCACTGCCCGCCAACTCCGGGCCGATGGCCGCCCGCAGGTCGCGTACGGCGTCGAGCAGCGCCGGGTCGTCCGGGGCGACCGACGTGAGGCCGACGTTCACCACCTGCACCGACTTGTCCGGCGCCACGGCCGGCGGGCCGGTCAGGTAGCCGGAGGTGTGCGCGATGTTCCGGGCCTTGAGCGACTCGGCGAGCTGGCCCACCTTCGCCTCGTCGGCCGGCGCGAGCGGCTGCCCGTCGGCGCGTTTGACGACGATGATCGCCGTCGCGGTGGCCTGCTGCGAAAACGCCTTCTTCCCGAGTTCGGTGGCCTGCACCGACTCGTACGAGTGCGGCAGGAAGCTTTCCTGATCGGCGGAGGTGATGTCGCTCAGCGACGGTGTGGTGAAGACGATGGCGGCTGCCGCGAGCAGCCAGCCGCCGATCACCCACCACGCTCTGCGTACGACGAATCTGCCCAGCCGCTCGAACATGATTACCCCCGTTTGTGTGGCATCACCGATGCCTGAGGCCTGGAGCGCTCTTGCGCGCCCGCCCGTCACCCGCCGGACAGCCTCGACTACCCCCTGTCACACCATAGCGCCGGCTGTCACTCCTTTTCGGATGACGCGACGGGCAGGATCAGGCCTTTTGAGTTTTCTTCGAGAGGTATCCGGAGTCGGGCACCCGATCCGGCCGCGTCCCTGCAAGCCGAGCGCCACCCGCTCCCGCGCCGTGCGCCGCTCCGCCTCGACCAAGCCGCTGACCTGGCGATTATTTCTCCGAATAGTCCACTGGAAGATCACTGGACGAAGATCGCTTGGTGCCGGCCCGCGCCGCCTGGCAGCGTCCTTCGCGGCAATCCACAGTAGAAAGGGAACTTCGTGCGCATTTCGAAGAAGATCGCCGCGCTGGGACTCACGGCGGCCGCCGCAACGGCCGGAGCCCTGGTCAACGCCTCACCCGCCTACGCCGCGCTCTACGGCGGGCAGTGCGGCTCCGGCTACGGCGTGGTCAACCTGATCGACCTTCCCGACCTCCGCGGCACGGTGTACCTGACCTACAGCTCCTCCACCGGGAAGAACTGCGTCGTCACCATCCGGGAGAAGCCGGGGACCGCCACGCTCATGGAGGCGTACCTCCGCCGTTCCGGCACCTCCACCTGGCAGAAGGACAGCGGCAACTACACGACCTACGCGGGGCCGGTCTACGTCTCGGCGGCCGGCTCGTGCGTCGACTGGGGCGGCACCATCGGGACGGCCTCCAAGACCCGCACCGGCACCAACTGCGGCTGACCCGACCACCAGCAAGCACCGGAGGAAAGCGCAATGAAGCTCGTCAAGACCACCGCCGCAACCGTCGCCCTGACCGCCACCGCGATGGCCGGAGCGCTGGCCGCAGCGACCCCGGCCTACGCAGCCACCTACGCAGGCGAGTGCGGGTCCGGCTACAGCGTCGTGAACTCCGCCCCGATCGGCACCAAGGGCACCGTGTTCCTCACCTACAGCTCGTCCACGGGCAAGAACTGCGCGATCGCCAAGCGGAACACCGCCGGCTCGGCCGTGCTCATCGAGGTGGGCCTGGGCATCAACCCGGTCGGCAGCCACTGGCCGGCCTACGAGGGCAACTACTTCACCTCCTACGCCGGCCCGGTCTACCTGTCGGCGGCGGGCAAGTGCGTGGACTGGATGGGCCGCATCAGCGGCACCGAGGGCGGCAAGCGCGGTACCAACTGCGGCTGACCCATCCGGGACGGGGGCGGATCCCTGCCGGTGCGATGCGGCACCGGCAGGGCTTCGCCGCCTCACCGTACGGTTCGTGGCCAGTTGGACCGATGGGTGAGAAGGACGCCGTGCAGGTCGGCGCGGAACTACGAGCCGCCGACCCGTACGTCCAGGAAGACCGGACGCTTGAGCGGGAAATACATTCGCCCGTCCTCGTCGGCCATCTTCCAGTAGATCTTGCAGCTTCCGGGCTCGCCAGGGGTCCGGACGGATACCGCGATGTCCACGGTCTCTCCCGGCATTGTCTGCGGGATGGCAACCGCCACCGGCGCCTGGCACGGTGTCTCGTTGACCCGCGCCAGAGACCGGTTGGCCCAGACCACCGTCCCCGTGTTGCGGATCCGCCAGATCTTCGTGAACGACGTGTTCGGCGGCACCAGAGTCCCGTCGGGATAGGTGATGTCGCCCTCGAACCGAGAGTCGTCATGGTCGGGTGGAGCAACGACCGCGCGTGTCACGCTGCCGTCGCTCTCAACTCTCCGCCGATCTAGGACGACGAAGGTGACCCCGGCACCGGTGAGCGCAGCCATGGTCGCAGCCACGCCGGCGATGCCGATGTGCCGGCGGGCGCGCAACCGGGGTGGTGAAGGCTCGACGGCGGCCGGAGCCGCCCGTCCACGGCCGCGCTCGGCGTTGTCGCCGGTTCGGTCGCTCTCCCCGGTCCGCTCTGTCTCCTCGACCTCGCTGGTCTCGGGTTGCGGCGTCTCCTGGACGGCCGGGGGTGCCTCCGATGCCGCAGGCCGCTCCGGCACCGCGTCGGCCGTCGACGCGGTGCCCGCCGAATGCCCGGCAGCCTTGGCCTGCATCCAGCGCTCCCGCCACTCCTGCTCGGTGTCCACCGGGTCGTGGCCCAGCCGGTCGACGGCGAGCACTCGCACGAACTCCCATGTCGTCTCCCAACTGGGAAGACTCCGGCCCCGGGCTGCGGCGGCCAGCGAAGACTTCGAGGCAGCCGCGCCCAGGCGCACCGACATCTCCTCGTACGAGGGATTGCCCGCCTCCTGCTTCAACCGCAACAGGCGGTCGGCGAAGGCGCCCACCGGGCCCGAATCCGGATCGGGATGCGTTGGCCGTCGCCCCCGCCGTCGCGGCACCCGCTGCTGACCTTGCGTTTCTTTTTCCATGTCCCCACCTCGTCAGAACCGACCACGCGAGCGCGGCCGCGCATCCGGCGCATGGGCGACGATATCCGCGTATTTCAACTTATGGGCCGTCGGCCCTGCCGCCGCCGACGTGCCGTCTCGAGATTGATCGGTTGGGATAGCGTGTCATCCGTCTCTGGGGCGATCCCCAGAATTCTTCGGGGAAAGAAGTTGTCACGTGTCACTGTGGAAGAAGACGACTGTTCTGGCGGTCTCCGCCCTCACGGCGCTCGCGGTGACTGCTTGCGCGAAGCCGGGCTCGCCGGACGCGCCGAAGCAGCCGAGCGTGCTGGAACTGCTCGCCAGTGATCTCAAGGGTTCGTTGCAGAAGACGATTGAGACCACGGACAAGGCCGATTCCGTGGCCGTGACGGCGGAGGGCACGGCGGCGGGCCAGAAGGTCTCGATGCAGGGTGTCATGGACCTGGGCGACCCGGTCAAGCTCGAGATGTCGACAACGGGCCCCGATGGCACCCCGGTGATCGTCCGAATGATCGGCGCGGTGTGCTACGTCGAAGTGCCGGAGGCGCAACGCTCGGCCCTGGGTGGGAAGCGCTGGATGAAGCTGGACCTGTCCGCCATGGGCGCCCAAGCGGGGATGGACTTCTCCAAGCAGTTCGAGGACATGGACCCGACCAAGCAGGTCAAGACGCTGCTCGCCACCGAGGGAGTCACCGTCGTCGGTGAGGAAACGGTAAGCGGGGCGAGGACGGTCCACTACACCCTCACCACTCCGGTGGCGACCTACCTCGGGCAACTCGACGCCGAGACGCGGGCAAGTGTCGAGGAGCAAATGGCCAAGCAGGGCGTCAAGGAGATCACGATCGAGCTCTGGGTCGACGAGCAGTACCAGCCGCGCCGGGTGCACATGATCATGGGCGTGATGTACGACCTGGCGGTCAACTACACCGACTACGGCAAGCCGGTGAACATCGAGACGCCGCCCGCGGCGGAGACCGGCGACCTCGCCGAAATGCTGAAGGGCCTGCCCATCGGCAACTGACCAGAGCCAGGAAGCTGCCCGGCCCGTGACCTCATCACCGGGTAGCGCCGCCTCAGGGACCTGCTTCCTACTCGTTGCTCATTGCTGAGTGGTTCGGATGTTTCGCTCTCGGCCCAGCGGTGGCGTGGCTGGAGTCCTGGACCGGCAGTCTGGTCCGGTGGCGATCGATCCGGTCCTGCAGGATCTGCTTCACCCTGTGGTGTGGGGTGCGCAGGGCGACGTCGGGGTCGCCGGCTCGGTGCAGGATGTTGATCGCGGCGTTCACGTCAGCCTGCCACACCACCCCGCACCGGGTGCAGTAAAACCTGTCCCCGCTACGGCGGCCGAAGACGCCGCAGCGGTGGCAGGTTTGTGAGATGTAGGCGGCGTTGACGGGAACGTGCGCAGAACCTCTGCGCTCCGACACGCTTTTCAGCGCCTCCGCGGTGACCCCTTTGGTCCACGCCGCGAGACGCGAGGACCACCGCGTTGGTGACCATCTTCCACTCCCACCGGTGGGTGGAGCCTGCCACCGAGAGGCGGTCAGGCTCAGTCGGCGCCAGAATTCGTCCTCGCCGATCGGTTCGAGCGCCCGCAGAGTCACCGGGATGTCGAACACGAGCAGGTGTGCGCGGTGCTCGCTGCGCTTGCGGTCGCGAGTGACGATGCCGCACAGGGCTCTGGCACCGGAAAGCCTCCAGGGCTTGATCGACCTCGGCGCCGTTGCGTGCGAAGGCCGGTGTCTCTGATCATTACGGCACACCGGGGCCGGCGGCGGGCACCCGCCACCGGCCCCGGGGCGTGGCTACCGGTAGCTCCAGACCACCGGCCGGGCCTTGTAGATCGCCGCCCCGGAGAGGTAGCGGTTGCCGACGTAGGAACCGTTCAGCCGGTACAGCCAGACGTTGCCGTCGCCGTACGTGTCATCCTTGGTGTTCTTGCCCGTGACCCGGGTCGTAAAGACCAGTCCGCCGGAGTGGTTACCAACACTCTTAATCTTGTCTGTGTCGATATATCCGGGTGCCCGCTGGAATCGGTTGCGGTTGATGTCGTACCGGTAGACGTGGCTGGTGTTGCTCATCCACAGGTTGGCGGAGGTGCCGTAGACCGGTGACAGGTCGTGCACGTTCCCGGTGACCGTCCGGCAGGCGGCGTTGGTGAGTTTAGGAGCGGTGGCCGTGCCGCTCACCTTGTAGCTGCACAGCCGGGTGCCGCCGGCGGCCCAGAGGCGCTTGATGGCGCTGTCCCAGTAGACGGCATGCGCCTTGGCGAACGCCTTCGTGGCGGCCGGGCTGGTCCGGCCCTTGCCGTAGAGGGTGAGCTTGCCGGGGTCGGAGGAGGCGACTACGACAGCGCCGTTGGGCAGCAGCTCGATGGCGTGCGGGTTGCCGCCCGGCGTGACCTGGTACCGCACCTTGCGGGTAGCGTAGTCGACGATCCCGGCCCGGCCGCCGGAGGCGGCCACCAGGACCACGTACCGCGAGCCCTGCTTGCGGAACTTGACGTCGGAGAGGTTCTTCCAGCCGCTGCCGGCGGGTCGCTTCCACGACCACTGGGCCGACCCGGCTGTCCACCGGCTGGCGCCGGCGCTGAAGATCCTGACCCCGTACCGCTGGTCGACCACCGCGACCCGGTCGCTGGCCGCCTGCGCGCCGGTCGGCGCGACCAGCACTCCCACCATGCCCACCGTCGCCGCGCCGAGGGTTGCGCCGACCAGGCGCCACCGCCGTCGCGTCTTGTCTGCCGATCGCATCATCGTCATAAACCTCCCGTGTGACGAGCCCCGTTGGGGGCGTTGACGGGTGCGGCCCACCTAATGCAGCCGATCCGCACCACGACTGATGGTGTTCGAACGTATGCGGTTGGTGACGGTCTGGCAATGGGTGGCAGGCCGGAAGGTCAGGGCCCGGCAGCGCTCCCTCCCGCTGTGACTGACACGACGTGAGAGACCACTGCCGCCAGCCCAGCCCGGCCCACACGGTGGCGACGTGGTCGTCGCGGACCGCCCAGTAGTCCTCGAGTGCGGCGTCCTGGATCTGACGCCAGCCCCTGCCCATCAACGGCGGTGTTGTACTTGTCGGCGCGCACCACAATCTGATCATGCGTGCGGTTACGGCCCCGCTTCCAATGCTTGCGCATCTGCCGAGCCAGGAACGGATCCCCAGCCCATCGGTCGGCCTTCAACGCGGTGAACATCGGCTTGCGCTCGGCCGGATCGTTGGTGCGCCGAGAGATCGCCCGACGGACGTCAACCTTGGCCGCCTCCATGTTCGCTCCGATGTCGGCCATGGCGTCGCGGACGGTTTCCTTCCACGCATTCGCCAACACACCAAACCGCACATGCGTGCCGTCGGCCAGCCACCGGTCCCGCACCTGCCGGTCCCGCAACCCAGACCCGACACCGAGAATCGAGCCGTAGCGCTGCCACACCTCACTGCGTACCCGGCCCAACCGGCGGGCCAGCTCCACCAGAGCGGCGTACTTGCCAGGATTCAGTCGGGCCGAGTAGGCGATCCGGGTGACCTTCACCGCTCACCCTCCATGGCCAAGTCCGCCCTTTCCAACTCCTTCTCGTAGCGGCGCAGACCGTCCAGCCGGCCCGAGAAGGAGCCGACGACGGCCAGGAAGTCCTCGACCAGCTCCCGCTGCGGGGACAGCGACTCCTGGTTCGCGACGACGATCTCGCAGCCACCGCGCGCCGCCACATGCTCCACCAGGTCGAACCCGAACCGGGCCAACCGGTCCTGGTGCGCCACCACCAGCGTGGCGACCTCACCCCGGTCGACCGCGTCCATCAACGCCAGGAACTTCTCCCGGCGCAGATCCATCCCACCGCCGACCTCGCTGATCCACTCGTCCACGGCCAGACCGCGAGCGAGGCAGAACTGCTGCATCGCCGCCACCTGCGACGCCAAATCCGACTTCTGACCCGGCGACGACACCCGGCAGTACACCACCACCTTCCGCCGCCCGGCGTCAAAACCCGGCTGCAGCACCCGGCGCACATCCGAATCGTCGAAATACCGCTGCCCCGACGGCAAACGACGAGCCGCGATCCGACCCTCCGCCTCCCACCGGCGCACCGTGCTCACCGAGCGCCCCACCCGCTTAGCAAACTCCCCGATCCGATAGACACTCCCCACGACAGTCAGTTATGGACAGCTCTAGAAAGGCAAGCAACGACTAGTAGCTTCTCCTCCTGCCCCGCAACGCGGCTCCCGGACATCACCCGGAGTCGTAGCATCGACAGGCGGTCGTTCGGTGGCCGTCCTCGGGAAACCCGCCCGGCGGGGGCAACCTTCTGGATCGGCCCTCGGGTAGTAACCGGCGACCCACTAAAAAGGAGAGCCGGTGGCACCCAGCGACACGTTCGCGGAGTTCGTAACGGCCCGATCAGCTCGGCTTCTGCGTACCGCCTATCTGCTCACGCATGACTGGGCGCACGCGGAGGACCTGCTGCAGACGGCGCTGGTACGCGCGTGGGGCGCCTGGGGGCGGATCGACGCCGACCCGGAGCCGTACGTACGAAGAATCCTCGTCAACGTCTACGCCTCCTGGTGGCGGCGCAGGTGGCGCCAGGTCGAGCAGCCGACGTCACAGCTTCCGGAGCGACCGACGGCCGACGAACTGTCGCACCTGGACCAGCGGGACCAGGTGTGGCAGGCGATCGGCAAGCTGCCCCGCCGCCAGCGGACGGTGCTGGTGCTGCGCTACTTCGAAGACATGACAGAGGCGCAGATCGCGGACGCGATGGGCATCTCGGTGGGCACCGTCAAGAGCCAGGCCACGAAGGCACTGGCCAAGCTGCGACTGGACGAGTCGCTGACGTTGGAGGCAGCGCACCGATGATCGACCTCAGGGAACTCATGGACCAGCGCTCGGCCCACGCCGTACCGTCGGGCGACCGCCTGGCAGAGGTCCGGCGAAGGATCGCCGTCCGTCGCCGCCGGCAAGCCGCGGCCGGGGGAGCGGGCGCCATGGCGCTGATAGCGGTCCTGGCGACCTACGTCGCCATTCCCGGTGGCGAACTGGCCCAGCCCCCGAAGGTCGCCGCCGGATCGGCGACCCCATCGGCGAGCCCGTCGGCTGCCCCAGAGCCGGTGGCGGGCCGCAAGGTCGGACCCTTTGCCGAATACGCCCGCGGCTACCGCGTCGTCGCCTTCGGCAAGGCGCACGTGAGATCGAAGAAGGTGGAGTTCACCTGGGCCGTCACCGCGACGGACGTGGCGTTCCTGACCTACTGCCCCGGCCTGCCGAAGGACACGTCGCTCGACCTCAAGTTGGCGATCAACGGCAGCGATGCCGGCTACACCACGACCTGCAACGCGGACCTGCACAACGACCCGACCCCATACGGCGGGTCCCAAGGTTACGGCTCAGAGCGGGGCCGGACAGCGCCTCGGGGAGCGAGCGTCGGCGACACGGTCACGGTCACGGTCGCGGTGAGCGGCGCCCAGCGCAACGGTTACCTGCCGACGATTCCCACCCAAGGCACGATGTATGTCGCGGTAGCCGAGAAGGTGCCGTTCACCCAGTACCCCTTCCCGGCCCGCCCGGCCAAGCTGGCACCGCCGACGCCTGACGGCATGGCCAGCGAGCCTGGCACCAAGGTCGTGCACAGCGACCCGGCGGACCCGAACAAGCCCGCCACTACCACGCTGACCTGGCACCGGGGTTTTGACTTCACGGTGGTTCCGCAGACGCCCGGCATCTACCGGGTCTCGGTCAACGGCGTGTCCGTAGTCGCCGGAGAGGTCTATGAGTACTCCGGTAACGGCCCGAACATCTCCTGCCAGGTGAAGCGGAAGGACAAGGGCCACTGCCTGCGCGAACTCGAATCCCTCAAGGACGGGGACACCGTCACCGTCACCGTCACCGCCCAGCACGCCACCGGCCCGTGGCTGGCCGAGCTGCGCTCGGAGTGGCAGGACCCGTCAGCGCGGGGCTGACCCACGGTCGCCCGCTACCCGGATCCGGATCTCCGTTCACGGAGGCCGTCCCGCTCGGGGCGGCCTCCGTCGTCATTCCGACTGGGCCACCCGATCGCCAGGGCGCGAAGTCAGGCAGTCGGCTGGTCGCCCGCCTTGAGAGCGCCGACCTGCTGGAGCGCTACCTGTGCGACACGGACCGGCCGGGCGTCTAACGCAGATCACTCTGGCCGGGCGTGCCGTTCAAGCGGCCGCAACAACGTATGACGACGTGCTGCGCGGGGTGCTGTGAGCCCCGCTCGGGCACGCCAGTAGGCCGCCAGCGGGTGTCGGCCTCCCCATTCTTGGGGCCTCCCGACGTCGCGGCGGGGCCTGCCCGATCAGCCGTCTCCTCCAACAGCACCATGACCTGACCGTGCGCGGGCAGGCCGCCCAGGCGTGGCGTTGCGATCTCAGGAGCCGGGCGGCCGGATCGGCACCCGGAACCCGTACGGCGGCACCTGTGGCACGTGCGGCGCGCGACGCGCGGACCGTACCAGCGCCCAGAGCCACAGCAGCCCCACCACCGCCACGACCGCCAGCCCTCCCAGGTCCAGTACGGCGAAGAGCGCCACCTGCCCCGCAGTCGGCCGGACCAGCTGCCCGTGCGGAGTCGTGGTCCCTCCGGTCAGCAGCAGCGTCAGGAGCAGCGCGATCACGTGCATGGCGTCCCAGAGCGCGTGCAGCAGGGACACCCCGAGGTAGGCCAGGACGAGCCGCCCGGTGATCACGAAGTGCTCGCGGGTGCTGGACGAGAAGAGCACCCCGCCGAGGATCGCCGTCCACAGGCCGTGACCGAACGGTGTGACCACACCGCGCAGCAGCTCGGTCTCCACCACCTGGGTCAGCGACAACCCGTGGGCGGTGAACAGCGCGGTGAACGCGTACCCGGCGGTTTCCAGGGCCGCGAAGCCGAACCCGACCGAGGCGCCGAGGATGATGCCGTCCCGGGTCGCTTTCACATGCATGTGCCGGGTCAGGAACGCCAGCACCCCGAGCTTCACGGCCTCCTCGATGAGGCCCACGCCGAGGAACAGCCACCACGACGGGCGCAGCAGGTAGGACTCGAGCAGCGACGCGGCCAGCACGCCGATCACACCACCGGCCAGGAACGTGCTCAGGATCAGGCCCGGGGTCAGCTCGCCGGTCTCCCGCCGCCCGAATGCCCACACCACGAACGTCACGGGCACCAGGAAGCTGCCGAGCAGCACCAGCGTCGGCACCAGGGCGGGGTTACCGGTCAGGAAGGTGACCACCACGGTGGCGAGCCACAGTGCCAGGCCGACCAGGAAGATCCGCAGCCACGGCCGCCGGCTCCTCGTCAGGGGCGGCGGCTGGGGATACGCCTGGACCACCGCCGCCTCCTCGGAACTCGTCCGCGGCCTCCGGCACCGCTCGACGCAGATGTGAGAGCTGAGAGTCCATCGTAAAAGGTGTGCAGCGCCCAAAAGGGGTGTTACGAGAGATCGGCCGGCGAGCCGCTGGCGACGCCGCCGACGCCGAGCCCGGCAGGGCTGCCGCGATCAACTCGACAACCAGGCGGCCGACCGGCCCCCGCCCCGCGTGGCGCACCGGCCGGCCCGGCCGGTGGGCAACCCGTCAGATCGGCGGCGCCGGTGGCTCGGGCGGCTTGCCCCACGCCCGCCGCGCATCGGCGAGGGCCACCCCGGCCAGCACGACCCCGGCTGCGGCCAGCACGACCAGCGGCGACGCCCAGAGCAACGCCGGGAAGAGCAGGACCAGCGCACCGATGGCGACCAGCCGGGACGGCGATACTCGACCGAACACCTCGTGCTCGAAGCGGGACCGGCCCACCATATACACGGCCGGCCCAGCGAGGATCGCCGCGGTCCAAACGGCCGGGGCATGCCCGAGCGGACGGGCGATCGCCAGCTCGTAGCCGATCGCCATGGTGATGACACCGGCGATCATGATCATGTGGGAATCGGCGGCGGACCGCCCGATGCGTGCCGGAGCCGGGCTCGCCTGGACGGCCTCGGCGAGGATCTGGCCGGCGCGGTAGAAGTAGATCCGCCAGATCAGGATCGACTTTCCCACGGCGACCGCGAAGGCCACCGTCGACGCCAGGGAACGCCCCTCGCTCACGTAGGTCAGCCCGGTGACCAACACCACCTCGCCGAGAGCCACGAGGAAGAACTGCTGGTACCGCTCGGCCAAATGCCCGCCGGCGATGGACCATTGGGCGGGAGCCGAGCGACCGAGGCCGGGCACCGGCCAACCGAACCGGCCGGCCAGATACTCGATGGCCAAGGCTGGTCCCCAGAAGAACAGCCGAGTTCCGGACCACGCGAACAGAACGCCGAGGATCCACAGAACCGCCGTCGCCGAGTAGGTGATCAACATCCGCATCTTGAGTCGCTGCCGCTCGTCGCCGCGCAGCGCTATGACGAGCAGCAGCGGCCGGCTCACCTGAGCGATCACATACCCAGCCACGAAGGTGGCCGCGGCGTCGCGAAAGGCGCGCGGGATCCCCACTCCCATCACCATGCTGGCCACCAGGGCGATCAGCACGACGAGCTGGACCATCGGCTGGTACGGGTCGTACCGGCTGGTCGTCCAGGCGGTGCCCTGCCAGACCGCCCAGAGGGCGAGCAGCAGGAAAATCGCCTTGGCGGCGCTGACCACGTTGATGCCGAAGTCGTGCACGCCAGGAGCCACGGTGAGGCTCTCCACGCCCCGGGACACCACCTGGGTCAGCGCGAAGACGAAGGCCAGGTCGAAGAAGAGCTCCAGGAACGAGGCGCGTCCCGTCGCCTCACCCTTGGGCAGCAGCTTCGTCGGATCTCCCGGCATGATCCACCCGTCCGCGGGGTGCCGTCCCGCTCAGGCAGTCGTAGCGCACCTGGGGAACGAGGGTCGCCACAACCCGCAAAAGCCACTGCGGCTGGCAAGGAGGTGGTAGGCGGTTCACCCGAAGCACCCGGGGCGAACCGGCCGGCCCGCGTGTAGAACTTCAACAACAATACGAACCCCAGCCGCGTCGGCCCGCGCTTGCCGGAAATCAGCTCCTACTGGTCATCCAACAGCGTCCAGTGCTCGACAAGCTCATCCAGGTCCAGCGATCGGGCCACGGCCGTACATCGTCGCCTACCGATGGCACGCACCGCAGCCCCGAGCCTCTGCCGGTGACAAGGTCGCGGAACCCGCTTCGGGCGGTCACGGGGCTTCGTAGCCTGGCAGATGAGAGCATGTCGGGGGCAGCCGTCGGAGGGCATCGTGGCCAACGCGATCAGGGACGCTCTGCAGGGCGTCCGGGAGGTCGAGATCACCGTTACCGGCCGGAAGACCGGACGGCAGATCTCGCACCCGGTGTGGTTCGTCCAGGAGGAGGACAGCGTCTTCCTGGTCCCGGTCACCGGCTCGAACAGCGACTGGTACAAGAACGTCCGACGCACACCGATGATCCAGATCGCCGCCAACGGCACGGCGTTGAGTTCCAGCGCCACCCCGATCACCGACGCGGACCGGGTCGACCACGTCGTGGCGATGTTCCGCGACAAGTACGGCGCGGACCAGTTCGAGGCGTACTACCCCAACCACGACGTCGCCGTCCAGGTCCCGCTCGGGTAGCCGGGACCGCTTCCCGGGCAGCGGAGGTCAGCGGATCGTCACGCTGACCGGTAGGCCCTGCTGCACCTCGAGGACCGCCCGCTCGCCCAGGGGTCGGGCCAGCTCGACGGTGGCGCTGCGCCGCGCCCCGACGTCCCCGCACGACTCGGCGCTGGCGTGCCGGTGCTCGATGACGATTACGACGACGGCCTGGTCCGACTCGACTGCCTCGGCGCTGTAGTCGGCTCCGCATGGCTTGGTGCGCGGGTCAGGGGCTCCGGTGAAGGTGACGGCCAGCTCGCGGCTGGTGGTGGCTGTGGTCGCTGTCTCGATCTGCAGCCCGCCGGTCGGCTTGTCGGGGTCCCAGGGCGGCGGTGCCACCTGGACCGCGGACGAGGCGGCCACCGCCGGTCGGGTCAGCCGTACGGCGGTGCCGTCGAGGGTGTATTCCCAGGCCGGGACGGTCGCGGAGCCCCGGGTGGTGGAGATCGCCATGGTGGTCAGGCGGGCGCCGGTGACCTTGATCGGCGCGCAGTCGACGCAGTCGCCGGTACCGGCCTGGCGCAGCTGCGCCAACGTTTCATCCGCTGCGACCAACGGCAGAGGCTGCTTGGTGCCGTCGGCCCAGACGAGGTTGCCGGTCGGCGTCGGCGCGGTGGGCAGCGCTGCCGTGGCCTCGACGCGCCCGGCCGCCAGGCTCTCCTTGTAGGCACCGTTCGCCAGCTCCCAGTCGCCGAGCTGCCGGGTCAGCTCGCCCACCGGTACGAACCGCGCGGTGTCGCCCGTATCGCGTACCGCCTGGTCATAGCGGTCCAGGGCGGCGCGCGCCTGCTGGCGCAGCCCGTCAAGGTCGTCGCCTGCTGGGCTGCCGCCGGCGGCGGACCCGCAACCGCCGAGCAGCGCCACGGCGGTGATCCAGGGCAGCAGGGCCCGTATCCTCGTTGCCTCCATGTGGCTAGCGTCTGCCACGCCGGTCACGGTTACAGCTCACCGACCTATCGGCTTCAGCTCGAAATGGACCGTGCGCAGCACGGTGATCGCGCGGCGCCGACGCAGATGCGGCTCTTGCCGCAGAGAGTTGGCCGGCACGGCCGCTCTGCGGGCCGCCTGAAGCTGACGAGAAAAGTGATCCCACCGGAACTGCTGCTGGATGGCGCCCATCGCTTGCCGCGGTGGTGGCGAAACGGGGATGCGCCGTCGATCCGGAGTTGGCAACCTCAGCGGATGCAGACACCTGACGACCTCGCCGCCTTGCGCTATGTGCGGATGCGCTGGAACATTCCGTTGTCGGAGGAGCACGCTGCCCTGCTTCTGCAGCGGCTTGATATTCGGCCTGGCGCACGGGTGCTTGATCTCGGCTGCGGGTGGGGTGAGTTGCTGCTGAGGGCGGTTGCCGCCGGAGGAGTGAGCGGCGCAGCTGCGACGACGGGCGTCGGTGTCGACACCGATGATGCCGCTCTCGCGAGGGGGCGGGCACTGGCCGCTGACCGGTCGTTGGACAAGCACGTCACCTTCGTGCAGGGGGAAGCGGCGACCTCGCCGGAGACAGGCGACCGTGTCCTGTGCGTTGGCGCCTCGCATGCCTTTGGCGGGACAGCCGATGCCCTCACGGCACTCGCCGATTTCGTGCGGCCTGGTGGCCGGCTCCTGTTCGGCGACGCGTACTGGGAGCAGCCGCCAACAGCCGAGGCGGTCAAGATCTTCGGGGAGGAGACGGTGCCACTCGCGGATCTCATCGAGCAGGCCCGTGGGCTGGGCTGGCGTGTCCTGCACTTCAGCACTGCCGACCAGCGAGAGTGGGACGACTTCGAGTCCACCTGGCGCGCGGGCCAGCAGGAGTGGCTGCTGGAACACCCGGAGGACCCTCGCGCAGCGAAGGTTCGCGAGGAACTCGATGACCGGCTGCGGGAGTACGTCGGCATTTATCGCGGCCTGCTAGGCCTTGGGTATTTCGTCCTCGGTCGCTGACCTGTGGCAGCTCACCGTGCTCGCCGTTGTCAGGGTGGGGTGGGCTGTTCGTCGGGGTGGCGGTGTGAGCGTCTGGTGTCGGCGATGGCGATGGCGAGTAGCACGATGGCGGCGGCGCTGGAGACTGCCAGTGGTGGGACGAGGGTCAGCGGGACGGCCAGGGCCACGAGGGCGGCGATGCCGGCAGGGCGGGGCAGGGAGACGCGGGAGTAGACGACGTACTCCAGCGCGGAGCGGCCGACGAGGAAGATGGCAGGCCCGGCGAGGATGACCGACGACCAGGTGAGCGGGGTGTGCACGGAGGGGTGCTTCTCGACCAGGTCGTGCCCCACGCTGGAGGTGATGATCCCGAGGATCATGGTCAGGTGGGCAGCACCGGCGACGCGCCCGGTGTGGGCCGGGTGCGAGGCGGCCAGGACCGCGTCGTCGACCAGTTGACCGGCGACGTGAAAGTACAGGCGCCACAGCAGCACGGTGGTCAGGAACGCGACGATCAGTGCGGTGATCCGGTACGGGCTGGCCGGTACCTGGGTGAAGGCGACGCCCACGGACAGCAGCGGCTCACCGAGCGAGATCATCAGCAGTTGTTGGTAGCGCTCGGCGAGGTATCGGGCGGCCGTCGCCCACAGGTTCGCCAGGCCGGCGCCGAGTCGGGGCACGGGCCAGCCGCGGGCGTTCGCGACGTACTCGACGAGCACCGCCAAGGCCCACAGGGCCGGGCGGATGGCCCCGTGGGACAACGCGCCGATCAGCCACGGGACGGAAACGACCGCGTACCAGCAGAAGTACCGCAGATAGATGGTACGCACCTCGGCCACCGTGGCGAGGAGACTGATCGCCAGGGTTCGGCCGGCCTGCATGATGATGTAGGTGGACGCGAACGCCACGGCGCGCCCGTCGAAGGCCCACGTCACGCTGACGCCGAAGATCAGCACACCGAACACGCTGGCGATGACGCCCCCCTGCACTGCGGGTCGTCGCGGATCGAATCGGGCGGTGATGTATGTCGTCACTGTCCAGACCCGCATAAGTGGCAGGAACAGCAGCAGGCTCTGCCCCAGCACCACCCAGCCTGACGTGCCGGGTGACTCGGCCAGCACGTCGAACGCCAGTGCGACCAGCCGGCTGAGGATGAACACCATGGCCAGGTCGAAGAACAGTTCGACGAAGGTCGCCTGCTCCGCCTCACCCTTGCGGAGCAGGGAGCCCCGGTCCCAGCGCGGAACGTTCCTGGTCACCACCGGGGTAAACCCAGGCCTCGAACACGAAAACATCCCATGAAACGGCTCCCGAGGAGGTGAGCCGAGTGCGGGCCGCCAGCAAGCGGTGGGAACCAATGTCGTCGCACGCCAGGTCCAGCCAACGGCTCACTGACCGCGCCGCCATGGGTGCTGAGATTTCCTCATACGCATACTGAGTATGCTTCCCCGCGTGCGACCTGGTCCTCGAACATTGGCGCTCACCGCCGTGGTGGGTGGTTTCCTGCTCGGCTTCCTCGACTTCGTCTGGATCAAGTGGGTGCCATACCCGTTTGCCGAACTCGGCAACTCCACCGCCACGTGGGCGGTTGCCGCCTTCGCCTTCGGATACTGGGCCAGGTCTGGCTGGTTGCGCTCGGCGGTGGGCGCCGCTGTGCTGCTCGTGGTCGCGGTGCCCAGCTACTACCTCGCGGCGACCCTCATCCAGGGCGACGACCTCGCCGTGGTGTGGGCGCCGACGTCGCTGCTCTGGATGGCTTTCGGTGTCCTCGCCGGGCTGGTCTTCGGCATCGGCGGTGACTGGGCGCGCGGGGCGGGCCGGCGGCAGGTCCTCGGGACCGCACTGCCGGCCGCGGTGTTCTTCGAGGAAGCGGCCCGGTTCGCCCGCAGGGCCGACGATCCCAGCTACTCCCCCGGCTCGGCGTGGAATGTCGCCATCGACGTCGCGCTCGGTGTCCTGGCCGTCGTGCTGATCGGCAGATCGGCCCGTCAGCGGGCGCTCGCGTTGGCCGTGGCCGTGCCACTGGCCGTGATCATCTTCGTCGGATTCGCGCTGGCCGGCGGCTGAATTCTGCGTGCTTCGCTCACCTCAGTCCGCACAACCTGACGTCCGGCATTGACTCACGCGGAAAAAGGCGGCCGGACGGGATGACCCGTCCGGCCGCGGACCTCGGTGAAACCTGATGTTCGTGGGTCTGCCGGAGTTCACTCGTTGCGGGCGGTCTCCGGGCCGGTGATCCGGCGCAGCAGCGGCAGCGTCGAGGCGATGATGCCCAGCGACACCGCCAGCCCACCGGCGACCATCAGGTAGAACGACAGGTGCGGTGCCAGCAGCGTGTAGCCCAACTGCGCCCGCAGGAACAGGTGCGCCGCCAGGAACCCCATCCCGATCGCCACCGCCGCGACGAGCAGCAACGGTACGACGGTCTCCAACGCCACCACCCGGCGCAGGGTACTCAGCCGCACCCCGGTGAGCCGCAGCATGCTGAACGGCCGCTTCCGGTCGCTCAGCCCACCGGCCACGCTCACCGCCAGGCTGCACCCCGCAATCGGCAGGCTGGCCAGCATCACCACGTTGGCCAACTGCTGGAACTGCACCATCTGCCGCGCGGAGTTCGCCTCCCACTCGCCGACGCTCGCCGGGAAACGTCCCAGCGGAAACGCGTTGATCAGCATCGTCCGGGCCTGCTCGAACGCGGAACGGCTGGTGGTGTTGACGACCACCGACAGGATCGGCTGCCGGGCGACGTCCGCGGGAGCGGTGCCGGCTGCCTCCCAGACGTACGTGTCGTTGGTCAGGTCCATCGCGCGCATGCCGATGAGGTCGCCAGGCACGGCCGCCACCTGCGCTCCGGCAGGACAGCTGCCGTACACCGCCAGGCGGTCCAGCTCGGCGCACGTGATCAGGCCGTGCCAACCGTCCGGGTCAGGATTGCGGTGCAGCACGGAAACGCTGCGTACCCCGGGGATCGCCTGGAGCCCGGTGGGGATCTGGTCCGCAGCCGGCGCGGGACCGTCCTCGGGCCAGAACGTCTTGCTCACTGAGGTGGCGGCAACCGAGTCGGTGCGCGGTGCGCCGCGGTTGGCGACGTACGTGGTGATCGTGCCGGTCGCCACGCTGGTCACGAACAGCGCCACGATCAGGCCGCTGACGGACCGGAAGCCGGCCTGCGGGTTGTCCGCGAGGCGCCGCCCGGCGATGAGCGTGGCCGGCCGGCTCGCCCGCCCCGCCAGCACCCGGGCACCGAACATGGTCAGCCAGGGCCCGGCCAGCACCAGCCCGATCAGGATCAGCACGAACCCGGACAGGTACGCGGTGATCTGGCCGTTGGTCGTGGCGGGGCGCCGCCCGATGAACCAGGTCAGCTCGGCGAGCCCGGCGACCAGCGGGATCAGCCGCCAGACGCGCGGCGGTTTCGGGGTCACCCGCCGGCTCACGCCCAGCGGCGTGATCTGCACCCGACGCAGCGCCAGCACGGACGCCACGACCGCGCCGAGCGGGATGCCGAGCGCGACCGCCAGGACGTTGATCACGGTAAGCGACAGGTCGGCGGCGAAGAACGGTTCGCCGGCGAACGGGATCCTGGCGAGCCCCGGCCGGCACGCGAAGAACAGGCCGAACCCGGCAGCGGTACCCGCGACGGCCGCAACTGTCGACTCCACGGCCGAGATGACGGAGATCTGCCGTGGCGTGGCCCCGATCAGCCGCATCGCGGCGAACCGCTGCTCCCGGCGGCTCGCGGCCAGCCGGGTCGCGGTGCCGATGAAGATGAGCACCGGGAACAGCAGCGCGGCCGCGACGACGGACAGCACGAGAGTCAGGCCGGAGCCGTTGATGCCGACGTAGCAGCCGTGGCTGCAGTCGCTCGGCGAGGTGGTCATGATCTGGGTGACCTTCGTGGCCCCCAACGGCTCCAGCTCGGCCGGGGTACGGCCGATGACGATCAGCAGCGAGTCGGGGGAGGGTAGCGCCGCCGGGCCGATCGTGCCGACCTCGTGGCCGGGGTAGCGGTCGCCGAGCTCCGCGGCCGGGGTGGTCCGCAGCAGCGTGCCGAGAGCCGGCGAGACGTAGTACTTCCCCGGCCCGGGCAGGTGCGGGATGCCCGGCGGGACGGGCGCGTCCGGGCCCAGCGCCGCGACCTCGACCCGGCCGATGGACGTGCCGTGGTAGTAGTCCTCCCGGACCAGCCACCACATCGGGTCGGCCGACGCGTCGGAGGAGGCCGGCGCGGCGGCGGTGTTGAGCCAGCCGTACCGCTGGTTCTGCGCGCCGACCGCGTTCATGCCGGCGATCGTGGTCAGGAGCATGCCGACGCCGAGCGCCACCGCGGCGGCGATGATGACGAGCCGGACGGCGGCTTCCCGCCCGCCGGCCACGGACAGCCGTAGCGCGAACCGGATCATGCGGCCACCAGCGCGTTCACCTTGCCGTCACGCACGATGACCTGCCGGTCGGCGTACGCGGCGACGCGGGCCTCGTGGGTGACGAGCACGACGGTGGTGCCCTGCTCGCGGGCCGACGCGACCAGCAGGTCCATGACCTGCTCGCCGGTGAGTGAGTCGAGCGCCCCGGTGGGCTCGTCGGCGAACAGCGCGCCGGGCCGGGCGACCAGGCCGCGGGCCAGCGCGACCCGCTGCGCCTGCCCGCCGGACAGCTCACCGGAGCGGCGCCGCTCCAGCCCGGCCAGGCCGAGCCGCTCGAACCAGGGCCGCGCATGCTCGAGCGCCGGGGCCCGCTTGACCCCGCTGAGCAGCAGCGGGAGTGCGACGTTCTCCTCGGCGGTCAGCTCCGGTACGAGCTGGCCGAACTGGAACACGAACCCGAACTGGTCCCGGCGCAGGACGCTGCGCTGGTGCTCGTTGAGGGTGTCGATCCGGCGACCGTCGAAGTGGATCTCACCGGCGTCCGGCACCAGGATGCCGGCCAGGCAGTGCAGCAGGGTGGTCTTCCCGGAGCCGCTCGGGCCCATGATGGCGACGATCTCGCCGGGAGCCACCGCGACGCTGGCCCCGCGCAGCGCCGGGGTCTCGCCGAAGGACAGGTGCACCTCGCGCGCCTCGATGGCCTTCATCGCCGGACCACCTTCCGCAGGGCGTCCAGCCGGGCGACCGTGGTGTCGATCCAGTGCAGGTCGGCTTCCAGATGGAACAGGCCGTGGTCGGCCAGCATGGTGTCGACCAGGTCACCGCCGCGCCGGATGTCGGTGAGTTCCTTCATCCGCCGCAGGTGCGCGGCGCGCTGCCGGTCGAGGTACTCCTCGGCGGGGCGGTCGAGCATGAGCGCCAGCACGACCTTGGTGAACAGCACCGTCTGCAGGTGGGGTTCGGCCTCGACCGGATCGGTCAGCCACGACTCGACCTCGGTCGCGCCGCGCTCCGTGATGACGTAGCGCTTGCGCTCCGGGCCGACGCCCGGCTCGACCTCACCGATGACGATCTTGCCGTCGCGGGCGAGCCGGCCGAGGGTCGCGTAGACCTGACCGAACGGCAGCGGCTTGCCCCGGCTGAAGAAGGTGTCGTAGTCGCGCTTGAGGTCGTAGCCGTGGCTGGGCTCGCGTTCGAGCAGGCCAAGGAGGGTCATGGGAACGCTCATGCCGACACCATACTCCGAGGGTATACCTCGCGTATATATCCCCGGAGTATATTCATGACTGTTCCACCACGCGTCTGTTCCGGCGGACCTGGCTCAACGGCTGCTGACCAACATCCGATCCAGGTGTTCGTAGAGGTGGAGGAGGGCAAGCGCTCCCTAGGCGTGAAGTCCACCGCGACGGCGCAGGCAATGCCATCGAGCTGGAAGAGCCGTTCAGCGCCCGGGTCTTCGAGTCGGCGATGGTGTGGGAGCTGGGTGAGGGCCGGCACCTGTCGTTGAGCAGCGAGAACGGCTGGGACCTGGGCCTCCCGAGCGAGGACGAGTCGAGCTGGAATCCGGCCTGGTTCGGCCTGATCTGCTGGCATACACACCCGGAACCGATCGCTGACCTGGTGGCTAAGAACTGGCCGGGGTGCAGGCGTGACGGGGAGGGTGCGGCCCCTCCATGGGCCACCGAGACACGGTAGTGCACCGCTGACGGCCCGTCCGGGTGCACGGGCCGTCAGCGTAATTCAGTGGCTGATCAGAGCTGGGCCGGCGGGTTGCTGTACCAGCCGACAATCACCTTGACCAGGTGAATCAGGTTCTGTGTACGCATGATCGGGGCCGAGGTCGTGTTACCGGCCTCGAAGTCGCCGTTGGCGGCGGTGGTGCGCCAGATGCTGTCGCTGGCCACCGGGGCGTTCATGTGCGGGTCGAGCTTGGTGAAGAACGCGATGATGTCCTCGTCGTTGGCGTCGTGGCTCTCCCGCAACTCGTGGTGAACACCAGCCAGAACGCGGAGCATGCCGATGGAGCCCAGCAGGGACTGCGCCCGCAAGTCCAGGGGCTTGAGAGTGCCCTCGGCTACGGCGGCGAGGTCCTTGAAGCCCTCAGCAAGGCAGTCAAGGAACCCGTGGACCATCTCCACCATGACCTCGTCGGCCAGTTCGCGTTCACGCTGCTTGCCGATGCGTCCGGCGACCCCGACGGCGACACCACGGGTCAGGTCAGCGACATGCTTGGCGCCCATGAGGTTGGGATTCTTGGCGGTCATGCGGTCCTGCTCCAGGTCGACCTTCCCCTTGAGCAGCGCGTGGCTAATCACCCGGTCCAGGATCCGGTTGGCGACCTTACTGCTATCGAAGCGGGCCTTCAGCGCGCTGGAGATGCCCTTGGCGTTATCCGCCACGTCGACGAACATCTGGCGGGCCAGCACGTTGTTGGGCTCGACGTAGATGTCCACGCCGACCGACTCGTTCTCCAGGCGCTTGAGGTGTCCAGCGAGCTTCTCGCGCGTGGCGGTCAGCTCAGCGACCTTCTCTGGCTTGGTGGTCCGGCCGATCTCCCGGTCGATCTTCTTGATCTCCTCGCCGAGAGTCCTGATGATCATGTGCACGCCCAGGATTCGGTGCTGGCCATCGATGTTGGACAGCGGGGACAGGGCACCGATGGCCCACGGGATCGTCAGGTAGCCGATGCTCCCCTCGGTCCCCGGGATCTCGGCGAAGGTGCATCCGCCGTTGTCGCGGGCCAGCAGGGTGGGGGCCACCCAGGACTCCTGCAGGTGGATGTAGTCGCCAAACAGCTTGGCGTGTCGACTGTCGACCTTGCGGTTGTCCGGGTCGGGCTGGTCGGGGTCGGGCAGCGGGAGGATCACGTCGAGGCTCGTCAGCGGAATCCGGATGGTGTAGACGGCGCGCCCGCCCTGGGTCGAGCGCTGCGCGATGAAGGTGCTCTCGCGCTGCGGGCCACTGATCTTGCCTGCGTCGATCTTGATCACAAACAGCTCCTACTTCGGGGTGAAATAACTAAACACTGTGGAACAACATGTTGATGATAGGCATCAAGCTAGACTCAGCGCAATAGCGCGTTGGCCGAACGAATAAGAATTTATTCGCGCCTCCGCTTGCGGGGTGCCGGCGGACCAACACGACGCGCCAGCGGCGTCCAGGTAGTTGGCGTGCAAGCGGTGGTTGCCGCGCCGGTAGACCCCGGCCGACGTCGAACACTCGCTCCCGGACGACCGCCGTAGCCCGGATACGCCCGCCCGTGCCGCAGGTTCAGTCCCTGCGCGCAACGCCCGTGTCAGCCGCCGGTCGACATCCACTTCCGGACGCTACGACACGACGACGGGCGGGTGAAGGCGTGGCGGGATGCGAAGCTCCAGGGTCGTTTGACCTGCTCAAAGCCGTTAAGTAGTCAACTTGAGGTCCACGACTTCGCGACGAAGAAGTAGACCAGAACGGCGTGCGTCCCACAGGGCATGTGCAACGTGTCGTAACGTCGTCCTCGTGCCATACATGGCACTTATGCCAGGGGCGGGAAGCAGAAGCTCCCCGCCCCGGGTGGACACGTCAACGACGTTCCCGGCCTGCGAACCAGACCGTCGCGGACTGTCCTAGCACTGCGAGGGCCTTCGCCGCCACGGCGAGGCCCTCGCGCTGTTGGTGGGCCGCCATCAAGGCGGTCAGCTCCAGCGCAGGCCCCGCGAACCGCCAGACCCGCACCAGGTACGGGATCGGCCGCGCCGGCTCTTGCTCCTGCTCCTGCACTGTGTCCTCCCACTTCCCGGTCCCCGGACGGTCCGGAGCACCGGCCGGTTTCGCTCCGGCAACAGGGGGCCAGGCGGGTGGAAGACTGTGCAGTTGCAGCAGTGCCGAGGACTGACGCTACGGACCGGGACCGGCACTTCCCAGGGGACACGCCGATACGTGGATTCAGCTTCTGCGGGGCCGTTTACCGGTACTTCCCAATACTTTCGGTTGTCCATCGCTGGAACTGGGACGTCCAGTCGAAGAGGAATTCTGCAACGGGGCCCTGCTCCGCGCGGCGCCCGAGGAGTTGGGCGGAGGCGCGAGGGACGTGTGGCCCGCGTAGGGCCTGGACCTTAGCCAGGCCGGCTGACTAGCGGAGTCAGTGCGGGCGCACGCCAAGAACGCCAACGTCAACACCGACGGCGAGGACGACATGCCGGAGGCCGTGAGCCGCTGCGTTGCCCAGTCCACAGCGGCCCTACCTGGATGTGGCTCACCCAGCAATCCGACCTCCAGCAATGGTCTCCGACTGGCTGACCTGAGCGAGGACCCGCTGGGACAGTTCATCGAGAGCGCGCTCACGGACCGGGAGAAGTGGTGGTCCTGGCCGTGCTCTGTCTGGATGATCCGATCAGCTTTCGAGCCGTTGAGCCAGACGAAGACCCCGAGGATCTCGTTCGGTGTGCCGTGAAGGTGCTCCGAGCACACGGATGGATCCATACTGCCCTCGAGACGTGACGAACGCAGCCAGCCGATCTCCTTGTTTGGGAGGACGTGGGGTGGTGGCAGCCGCCTTCGATAGTACGGCCGTGAGTACGGCTCGGCGCAGCGTCTGGTGTGCTATCCCGTAGCAGGGTGCGGGACACGGCCGCGTGCCTGACGGAGAAGGGCGGTGGCGCGGTGAGGACCAGCCGGCTGGAGGCGTTCAGCGATGGCGTGCTCGCCATCATCATCACGATCATGGTGCTGGAGCTGAAGGTGCCGCACGGCCACGACTTCTCCAACCTCGTCCACACGGCCGGCACCGGGCTGCTGACGTATCTCCTCAGCTTCGTCTACGTGGGCATCTACTGGAACAACCACCACCACATGTTCCATCTGGTGCAGCGGGTCAGAGGCGGGGTGCTGTGGGCGAACCTCGCGTTGCTGTTCTGCCTCTCGCTGTTCCCGTTCACGACGGCCTGGATGGACGACTCGAAGTTCGAGCGAACCCCGGTCGTCGTCTACGGTTTGAACCTGTTCAGCGCGGCCATCGCATACTTCGTGCTCCAGACGGTGATCATCCGCCAGCAGGGACCGGAATCGCCGCTGCGGCGGGCCATCGGCACTGACTTCAAGGGCAAGGTCTCCCCGGTCTTCTACATCACCGGGATCCTCAGCGCCCTGCTGATCGAGGGGCAGGTCGGAGTGGGGATCGCCCTGGCCTGCTTCGTCGGCGTAGCAATCATGTGGGTCGTCCCCGACCGCCGCATCGACCGGGTGATCCGCCAGTCCGAGTCCCCAGGCTGAGGGACGCCAGCCCCATCGTCGCCGCTCGTCGCGTCCCAGGAACTGTTCGGCCACGCACCACGGCGCGGCTGCGCCCTTCGCTCAGCTCCGCTGTGCAGGATTGCGCTCCAGCGACGCAATCCGCGGCGTTTCAGCACACGTCGTCACCACCGGGCTCAGCTCGAAATGCACCGTACGGCCGGTCTTCGCCCGCCCGAGCCGGTGCATCAACGGCACCAGCACCCCGTGCAGCATCGGGTGCTTCCGTGCCAGCGCGCGGCTGGCCGCCCGGTACTCCGCCCCGGTCAACCGCCGCGCCACTGCCTCCACGGCCGCCCCGGTCGGCTTGCCCAGTGCCGTCGACGGCGCCAGGGTCACTCGCGGGTTGTTGCGGATCCGCCTGGTCTTCCACGCCTTCTCGAAGCTGCGCACGTACGCCCGCTCCCCGACCACGGCCACGCTCAGCGCCGTCGGCACGGCGGTCCCGTCCCGCTTGAAGGTCGTCAGCACAAGCGTCTTCTGCCGCACCAGCGGCGCCCAGGCAGGGGCCGGGGCGGGGTCGACGTAACCGACCACCCAGCCGAGCTGCCGCAGCCGGGCGACCAGCGCGGCCAGGGCCAGGACGGCCGACACCCCGACCACCCAGGTCTGCGCCGCGCTGCCGCCGATGTGCGCGTCGATCACGTGCGACAGCGTGTGCGCCGCCCCGCCGACGACGTATCCGGCCAGCGCGACCGCCAGGGCGTCGGACCAGATCAGCGCCAGCAGCAGGGTCGCGCCGATGCCGAGCTGGAACGCCCCCACGTCGTGGACGAAGTGCTGGTGCGGCGGGAACCCGACCGCCGAGCTGAACGAGTCCGGACGCGTGAGCGCCCACACCCCGACCACCACCGCCGCCGCGCCGAGCAGCGCGGCCACCGCCCGTACCAGTGCTCTCATGCTGGTGGGACGGGCCCGCGGCCACCAATGTGACCGGCGGCCGCCCGGGGTGCGCGCAGGAAGGGCGGGCGGTACCCGCCGGTACCGCCCGCCCCCCCGATCAGGCCTGACCCGGGCCCTCGTTGACCCGGCGGACGTCGACCTCGACGTCGATCCCGTGGTCGATGAAGACATTGATGAAGCGCTTACCCCACTCCACCGCCTCCTCCTTCGACCGCACCTCCAGCAGCGCGAACCCGGCGATCAGCTCCTTGGTCTCGGTGAACGGCCCATCGGTGATGGTCGTCTTGCCCTTGGTGGCGGTGATCCGCGCCGCGTCCTCCTTGCTGCTCTTGCACAGCCCCTCGGCGGCGAGCAGGATCCCGGCCTTGGCCACCTCCTCGATGAAGGCGCCCATCTGGATCATGAACTCCGGGCTCGGGTCGAACGCGCCAGGAGTCTTCTCGTCCAGCTTGTGCATCAACATGTAGCGCATTGCAGAGTTTCCTCTCAGGACAGGTCCGCGCGGATACGGGCGGACACGGCGGTGAGCCAACCGAAGATGAAGACCGAGCCCAGGGCCAACCGGACGCTGATGCTGCCCTGGTCGGGCCAGGCCATGACGATCACGGTCGCCAGCGCGCACAGCACCGAGAACAGCGCCCAGCCCCGCGCGCCGAGCCGCAGGAAGCGGCGGGCGAACACCAGACACGCGGCCGTGAGCGACCCGAACGCCAGCATCGCCCCGACACCATGGCCGGCGGAGTGCCAGCTCATCGTCTCCGGGCTGCCCTCGGGCGCGCCGGCCGGCCAGCCCATGCTCGGGTCGGCCCGCAGCACCCCGGCGACGATCATTCCGACACCGAACACGGCCACCAGCACCGGCCCCCACGTCCCGGCCGCGCCGCCCCGCAGCGCCCGGCGCAGCCCGGCCGCGCCGGCGAGGGCCAGCAGCCCGGAGACCACGAAGTTGGCGATCTGGATCCAGCCGTACTCGCCGAGAGCGAGCAGGCTGAGCGGCTGCCGGCTCAGGTCGAAGCCGTCCCGGGTGAGCACCTGCGCGGCGGCCACCACCGCGAACAGCGGCCCGACGGCGATCCCCCCGGCGAGCAGGGTGGCGGCCGGAACCGCCCGGGTCGCCCGGGCCTGCCTCAGCGTCGTACTGGTCATCTCTCGATCTCCTCGTCATCGGCTCTCACTGACGCGTCGATCCGGCCGACCGGGATCCGACATCCCGTTTCAAGATTTTTTCGGGCCGCATGCGGCGGCCCGGTCGAGCAGCAGCGCCCGCTCCCGGGCATTGCCCGTCAGCGCCGCCGCCCGCTCGAACTCCCGCCTGGCCTCGTCGTGCCGCCCCAGCTTGGCGAGCAGGTCACCGAGCACGCTGGGCAGCAGGTGGTAGCCGGCCAGCGCCGGCTCGTCCGTCAGCGCCCGGGCCAGCTCCAGGCCGGCGGCCGGGCCGTCGGCGTAGGCGACGGCGACCGCCCGGTTCAGCTCCACCACCGGTGACGGCACCAGCCGCGCCAGCTCCGCGTAGAGAGAGGCGATCCGCGCCCAGTCGGTCTCCTCGGGGGTACGCGCCCGCGCGTGACAGGCCGCGATCTCGGCCTGCAGGGTGTACGGGCCGACCTGGCCGGTGCGGGCCCGGTCGAGAGCGGCGAGACCCCGGCGGATGAGCAACTGGTCCCAACGGCTGCGATCCTGATCGTTGAGCAGGATGGGCTGGCCGTCGGGGCCGGTACGGGCGTGGGTACGCGACGCCTGCATCTCCAGCAGCGCGGTCAGGCCGTGCACCTCGGACTCGTCGGGCATCAGCCCCTGCAGCAGCCGCGCCAGCCGCAGCGCCTCCTGACAGAGGGCCGGCCGCATCCAGTCGTCCCCGGCGGTGGCCGAGTACCCCTCGTTGAAGATCAGGTAGACGACCTCCAGCACCGAGTCGAGGCGCTCGGCCCGCTCGGCCGGGCCGGGCACCTCGAACGGCACGTGGGCGGCGGCGAGGGTCTGCTTGGCACGGGTGATCCGCTGGCCGACCGTCGGCTCGGTGGTGAGGAACGCGCGGGCGATCTCACCGGTGGTCAGGCCACCAAGCAGCCGCAGCGTCAGCGCCGCCCGGGCGATCGGCGACAGCACCGGGTGGCAGGAGACGAAGATCAGCCGCAGCAGATCATCCTCGATGCGGTCCTCGACCGCGGCATCGAAGTCCGGAGTGACCTGCTCGTCGAGGTCGCGGCCGAGCTCGGCGAGCGTACGCTGCTGGGTCTGCCGGCGGCGCAACGCGTCGAGCGCCCGGCGCTTGCCGACGGTCATCAGCCACGCGCCCGGGTTGGCCGGTACGCCGTCACGCGGCCACTGCTCGAGCGCGGCGACGAGGGCGTCCTGGCCCAGTTCCTCGGCCTGGCCGACGTCGCGGACGATCGCGGCGATGCCGGCGACGACCCGCCCGGCCTCAATCCGCCACACCGCCTCGACGGTGCGCCGTGCCTCCGACTCCTTCATGAGCTGTTGACCTTAGCAACGTGCGGGCAACGAGAGGCCACGGAACAGCAGGTGGTGGGTGGCGGACTGGCAGCCGATGGGCGGGCAGCGACCGCCTGCCGCCGCCCGCCCAGGTTCGGTCAGTCGTGGGTTGCCGTGCCGAGGAAGTCGGTGATGAGGGCCGCCAGTTCCTGCGGGCGTTCGGCGACCATCGCGTGGCTGGCGCCGGCCAGGTGCAGCACCCGCAGCGACGGATTGTCCAGCGCGGCGAGCCGCTCGGCGGTGGCCCGTCGGTAGGCGACGTACACCTCGTGGAACGCCTGCTGCTCGGGCAGGTCCTCGGTGGCGAGGACGAGCAGCGTGGGGCAGCGGATGTCCCGGTAGGTGGGGATCAGGTCGAGGGACTCCATCGCTTCCCGTAGCTGCCCGGTCAGCTCCGGGCCAGGGCGCAGCCGGCTACGGCCGTCGTCGCACAGCACGAGGTTGCGCTCGAAGGCCGCCACCCAGACTTCCGGCGCGGCGCCATACCGCTCGGCCATCGCCCGCTGCCCAGCCAGCGCGGCGGCCAGCTGTTCGGCGGTGAGCGGCTCGGCCAGCATCGCGGCCATCCCGTCGAAGGCGGCCCGCAGCTTGGCGAGTGCCGTCGCCGCCTGCTCCGGGTCCATCCCGGCGAGCTGCTCCGGGCGGCCGAGCGTCGGGTTGCCGTCCAGGCTGACGACGCCGGGGCACTCCGGGTGGCGCTGCGCCCACAGCGCGGCCAGCATCCCGCCGAGGGAGACACCGACCACCGCGGGACGGTCGAGGCCGAGGCCGTCGGCGACCGCGGCCAGGTCGGCCAGCACGTCGTTCCAGCGCCACGGGCCCTCCCCGGACCGTCCGTGTCCACGCAGGTCGACGGTGACCACCCGGTGCGCGGGGCGTAGCTGCTCGGCCAGCGTGGTCATCTGGGCGAGGTTGCCGCCGGCGCCGTGCAGGAGCAGCAGCGGGCGGCCGGAGCCGCCGAAGTCGCGGTAGGCGATCGGCACGGCCCCGGAGTCGATGAAGGTGTCAGGCACGTCGGGTTCCCTCCTTGAGCAGTCGGTCACGGACGGCGGCGGACAGCACGCCGCCGGCGGGGTGACGGGCGAGCTTGCCGCGGCTGGCCAGGTCGTGGACGCCCTGGCGGGTGATGCCGAGCATGGCGCCGGCCACCGCGTACGACACCGACTCGGCGGTGGGGTGACCCACCCGCCGCGCGACGATCTGGCCAAGCGGGCTTCGCCACCAGTCGAGGGGCGGGTCGAACGGACCGTCGCCGGGATAGAGCGTGGAGATGGCTCGGATGATCACCCCGTAGGCCGCCCGGTCGTCGCCGCTGACCATCGTGGTGGCCCAGGATCGTGCGCGCTCCCGGACAACGGTGCGCAGCGGCTCGATCGCGTCGTGGCCGTCGACCAGGATTTCGAGCGGGTCGAGCAGCCGGATGTCAATCAGCCTGACGAGCTGCTCGACCAGTTCCTCTTCGCCCGGTGGCATGCCGCCTCCCCTCGCTACTTGACGCCTATCGTCAAGCACTTGACGAGTGATGTCAAGCGATTGCGAATGGCACCGGAATGTCGCATTCGCCCCATAAGCTTGGCGTGGTCATCACGGATCGCAGGGAGACAAGATGCTCGACCACCTCTCCGTCCTGGTGCGCGACCTGCCGGCCAGCGCCGCGTTCTACGACACGGTGCTGGCCCCGCTGGGCGGTCGCCGGATCCTGGAGCCCGGCCCGATCGGCTACGGCGTCGACTTCCCCGACTTCTGGCTGGCGCCCGCACCGGCCGGGACCGCGCCGCTGGAAGCGCACATCGCCTTCACCGCCCCCGACCGGGCCGCCGTGCAGGCGTTCCACGACGCCGCGGTCGCGGCCGGCGCGGAAGTGCTGCACGCGCCCCGCCTCTGGCCGGAATACCACCCGACCTACTTCGGGGCGTTCGTCCGGGACCCGGACGGCAACAACGTCGAGGCGGTATGCCACCGACCCGAGTAGACGACGGGGGCGGGCGGTCAGCGCAACGGGTCGTGGGTGCCGCGCGGCACGTGCGGCTTGCAGCGGCGTACCCGGTCGGCGGCCATCCGCCCGCCGACCGCGAGACCGTACTTCTCTACCGCCGCGAGCCCGTACGCACTGCACGTCGGCGTGTAACGGCACTGGCCGGGCCAGCGGTGCGACAGCCAGCGACGGTAGCCGACGATGGCGGCCCGGCCGGCCCGGTCCACGGCGGGCGTACGGGTGGCGGTGGCGGCCACCGAGCCGAGCGTCAGCAGGAACGAGAACAGCCCGAAGTCGCAGCAGTCCGGGCCGTCGCAGTCGCAGGTGTCGCAGCCGGAACCGCGCCCCTTCTTGTGGTGCCGCTTGCGCTTCAGCTTGATCACGCCGCCATGATGCGCCACCCGCGCCACCACGCCCTCACGTCAGCGTCACCCGGCGTCGGAGGCGGCAACGACGCGCTTGGGATCCTTATTGCGCCAGACTTACTCGGGCCGGGCGACGACGTGATTCACCAGCGCCTGCATGCGTGTCCGGTCGGCCCGCGTCACGGACACCTGAGCAAGGCCGGTCGCGCCGGGTGCCCCGAAGAAGCGGTGCAGTATCTGGGCGGCTGCCCGGCCCGTGGCGCTGGTCGGCCAGGTTTCCGCCGTCAGCCCTATGGCGTAGGCGGCGTGGAGAAGGCGCCAGAGGTCGACCGCGTCCTTGGCGGCGAAGCGGCCCCGGTATGCGAGCGCCTTCAGGCAGAGCGCCGAGGACACGTCAGGCAGAGCGACCTGTAGCGCCAGCTTGTCGGCACTCGTCAGGCGGACTTCCAGCTGAAGCAAGCGGGCGGGGCGGTGGAGCGCGAGAATCAGTCCTGGCACCTCATCCACGATGAGATCACCGTGGCGTTGGTTCGGCACCAGTTTGCTCTCGAACGACGGGGCAAGGATGTCAACGACGAGATCCAGTGGCCCGTGGTTGTCCTGATAGCGGCGGACGAACCGGTTGGCCGCCTCCCCGCGTCGATAGCCGCGCTCGGCCAGGGCCCGAGGGAGTCGAGGATCTGCGACGACCGCGGGCAGTGCGGCGAAGTCGGCGTCAAGGGTCTCCCGCATCGGTACCTGGCCGGCGACGCCGTGGACTGCGGTGAGGAGGGTGACCATGTGCCCGCCGACGATCCGGTGATCCAACTCCAGTGCCGCGGCGATCGCCGAAAGGTCGGCGAGTGTCCGGAAGCCGGCATCGGCCGCCCGGCTGGTGGAGATCAGCGTCAGCACGTCGGACGGAGTCGCACCAGGTGATACGGGTCGGGTCACGCTGCCCAACTCCCACTTGCTCGGCGGCGGTCCCGCAGCGTTCGTCGCAGGTGCCGCACTGCCTCATCGGTGTCGGGACCTGGGGCGCGCGCCACGTCCCACAGGATCTGCAACGGGTCCGCCAGTGGCACGCTCCCCGATGCCTCGTCAGCCGTCGGGCGCGGCCAGACTCCGGGATCCTTGGGCACGATGAGTTCCACCGTCGCGTCCCCTTCGTCGGCGGGTGTGAGGCCAGCACTGGTCAGGTCCACGCCGGTTTGGGCGTAGACCACTACCCGACGCGGGGCTCGCCATGGGGCGACGCGGTCGGCTGCGACATCACCGGAGATCGCCATCCGTCCGGAGTCGCCGCTCGTCAGCAGGCTGACGGCGGCCTCTGCCTGCTGCACCGGCGGTTCCAGGCCGTACCAGAGGGTTCTCAGGCCGCCCGGTCCCGGGTACGAGTTCAGCCACCAGTCGAAGACCGCATCGATGTCGGCGACGTCCCAGCCGGCCGGCGTCCGGTGCGCGAGACCTTGTTCGGCCAATGCGGCGAGCGCCTGTGAGACGCGAGGCTGGGACACTCCGGTGACCGCCGCCAACTGCTGCTGCCCGGCCCAGGGCCGCTCGGCCAACCGCCGTACCAGGGTGAAGGTGCCCCAGGGGACGCGACCCGGCCGGGTCCGTGAGGGCGGGGTCTCGACGTCCCTCGTCTCGACGGACACCCGCTGGCCCGCCAGCTGAAGGAGGCCTGTGACCTGCCTCCTGTTGTCGACCAACCAGGACCAGCCGGCCGCCTCGACCGCGGATCGGACACCGGACGTGGCTGACGGCACGACGAGCAGGACCTGATCCCGATGTCGACTCTTCAGGTGGGCGATGTCGCTGGGATTGAGCACAGCTGGCGAGGTCACGACTCTCAGGACCCCCCGGTGAGGGCCACTCCACAGCTCGACGTGATCGGCGTCGAGCGGTACGACCGAGACTCCGGCATCAACCAGAGCCCCCCACGCCGCCGCCGATATAAGCATTTTCCGACCTCCTCAGATAATACTTATAACACGGCGGCCATGTGCAGGGCCGGGTCCGGCCGGTGACGCGGCCGGTGGGGTAGCACCGGCCGCGCCGAACTCGGCCGAAGGCAGGCCCGACCCATCCGAGTCGCAACTGCGCGCTCAGCTGGCCGCGGCGCCGAACCACCTGGGCAGCTGGCTGAGCAGATCCTGCTGATCTTCACCGACCCACGCCACGTGCCCGTCCGGCCGCAGCAGTACGGCGGGCACGTCCAGTTCCTCGCTGACGTCGACGACGTGGTCGACCCGATCTGCCCAGCCCGCCACCGAGAGCCGGCCGGTCTGGTCGAGCAGCAGCCCGCGTCCGCCGTGCATCCGCTCGTAGAGGCGCCCCCGCTTCAGCTCCACGTCCCGCATCCGGCGGCCGAGCAGGTCATGCCCCTCGCCGAAGTCGTAGCGGACCCCGACCGCGGTGATCTTCTCGATCAGGTACCGGTTCACTTCCTCGAACTCCGCCAGTTCCGCCAGCAGCCGGCGCACTGCCTGGGCACCCGGCTCGAGGGACATCAGCTCCATCTGCGCGCGGGTGTTGTCGAGCACGTCGGCGGCCACCGGGCGCCGTTCGGTGTGGTAGCTGTCCAGCAGCCCCGGCGGGGCCCAGCCGTTGACCTCGGCGGCCAGTTTCCAGCCGAGGTTGAACGCGTCCTGGATGCCGAGGTTGAGGCCCTGCCCGCCGGTCGGCGGGTGGATGTGCGCCGCGTCGCCGGCGAGCAGCGCCCGGCCGGTCCGGTAGCGCTCGGCCAGGCGAGTGGCGTCGCCGAAGCGGGACAGCCAGCGGGGTGAGTGCACGCCGAAGTCGGTGCCGGCGAACACCCGCAGCTGCTGCTTGACCTCTTCAAGGGTCGGCGGGACCGTACGGTCCTCGGCCACCCCCTCGGCGGGCACGACGACGCGGTAGACCCCGTCTCCGAGCGGTACGGCGCCGAACCGCACCTGGGTCTTGCGGACCTCGGCCACCACCTCGGCGAGGGCCTCCGGCGGCACGGCCACCTCCATCTCGCCCAACAGCGTCTCGACCCTGCTGGGTTCGCCGGGGAAGCCGACGCCGAGCAGCTTGCGCACGGTGCTGCGACCGCCGTCGCAGCCGACGAGGTAGCGCGAGCGCAGCTGCGTGCCGTCGGCCAGCTCGGCGGTCACCCCGTGTTCGTCCTGGCTGAGCCCGACCAGTTCGCAACCGCGCCGGATCTCGGCGCCGAGTTCGGTGGCGCGCTCGGCCAGCAGGCGGTCGGTGATGGTCTGCGGGATGCCCAGGACATACGAATGTGCGGTGTCCAGCCGGTCGGGCCAGGATTTGCCGATGCCGGCGAAGAAGCCACCGACCGTGAACTGCTGGCCGAGTGGGAGGAACCGCTCCAGCAGACCGCGCTGGTCCATCACCTCGATGCTGCGCACGTGCAGGCCGAGCGCCCGGACCACCCTGGTCGGCTCCGCCTCCTTCTCCAGCACGAGCACGTGCACGCCGTGCAGCCGCAGCTCGCTGGCCAGCATCAAGCCGGTCGGTCCGCCGCCGGCAACGATCACGTCAAACATGAACCCCCCAATGTTTCGGCCAGCTGCCGCGCGCGGTCCGTCGGCACGCCCACCTGCACCTCCGCGTCGGATGCCCGCAACCACCCCGCGAGCTCACCGGCGGTTCGACGAGCCCGCGAGACCGATAGGTCAACAAAAGCGCGCGTACTTCGCGAATCCCTGATTTCCGCAGGTTCTGGCTTCGACGGGAGATTCTGCGGCACGACCCGGGTCTTGCCGCAAGACCCCCAGTGCGATATATGTTGAGAGTGGCAGGGAGTCGCTCCTTGCCCTTTTTTGTCCGCGGTGGACGGACAAGCTCCTCCCACGGCAGTGACGCGCCGCGTTTGTGGTCCAGCAGGACCTCCCACGGGCTCGCGGATTCAGCCGCAGGACGGAGATTTCGCAGGTGCCGGTGGCGGCGGACGGTTCGGCGACCGACGCGGCGGGTCTGACCCCGGCCCGCGCCGTCAGTCCCGGGCGGCCTCGGCGGCGGCCCGTTTCAGGCAGGCCGGCACATCACCCGCGTGGTACAGATGTTCGCTCGGTTCGATGCCGGCAAGGAACATCGCGTACACGGCGGCCATCCGCAGCGGGGCGACCGGGCGGAGCAGGTCGACGGCCCGGTGCGGGTCGCTGCCGGGCACGTCGGCCCGCCAGCGGGCGGCCCAAGCGCTGAGCAGCGGCGCGGCGGCGGCCGGGTCGAGGGTTTCGGTGAGGCGCAGGATGTCGAAGGCGGGGTGCCCGACGAACGCGTCGCCCCAGTCGATCATCACCCGCCGCACGCCGTCGCCGCGCACGTTGCCGGGGTGCAGGTCGCCGTGGACGAGCGTGTCGGGCAGCCCGCAGCGGCGTACCTCATCGAGCCGGTCGTCGAGGTCGGCGAGCAGGTCGGCGGCGACGGGCAGGTCGTGCGGGGCGAGTCGGTCGCGAATCCAGGCGGCCAGCGCCGGCCCCCGCAGATCGGGTACGCCGGCGGCGAGCAGCGCGTCGACGTCGCCGGCGGCGCGGAGTTGGACGGTGTGGTGGTCGGCGGCGATCGTGGCGCGTTCGGTGTCGTCGGCGGCGTAGCGGTCCTCGCCGGGCGCGTGGTCGAGCAGGATGCGGCCGGTGTCGTCGGCGGCGAGCAGGGTGGGGGCGGTGCCGGGCGCGGCGGCGGCGAGCCAGCGCAGCACGGCGGCCTCGTGCCGGAAGAAGGCGGGCACCTGCTTGAGCCAGGCGCTGCCGTGGTCGCCGTCGAGCCGCCAGATCGCGGACAGGTTCCAGGTGCGGTGCTGTTCGACCGCGGTCACCGGCCGGCCGAGGCGGTGCAGTTCGGCGGTGGCCCAGGCGAGGCTGCGGGCCGGGCCGCCGGGTTCGGCCCAGGGGGCGCGCAGCGGGTGCGGCGACAGATCCACCGCCACCGGGTCGAGCGGCACCGCCGGGGGCGTGGTGACCTGGCCGAGGTAGGTGAGGTGGCCGCCGGGCGGTTCGGGGCGGTCGGCGGCGAGCAGCCGCAGCACGGCCACGTCGATGCCGTAGCGGCGGCGGGCCTCGTCGACGATCGCGCCGACCTGCTGCCACCACGGCTCCGGCACGTCGTACGCGGGGAGGGCGCCGAGTGGCCGGCCGGCCTGGTCGACGAGCACGAGGGTCACTGTGCGGGACACGTGCGGACGGTAATGCCCGGCCAGGCGCGGGCGCGACCGGTTAACCCGGAGACCGACCCGGGGCCGGTTCCGGGGCGGATACGGGTCCGACCCCGATGTCCCCGACCCAGGCCCCTGACACGCTGGGGCAATGACGACGACCAATTCCCGGGTCTCCTCGTACCCCTGGTTGCGGCCGGTGGCGGTGGCCGCGCCGCTGCTGCTGCTCGGCTACGGCATCCTGCGCCTGGTCGACGGCTTGGACGGGCACCGCGACAAGTCGGCATGGCCGTGGATGGCCGGGCACACCCTGTTCCTGCTGGGCATCGTCGCGTTCGGGGCGGTGATCGTCGGGCTGCACGGGCGGCTGCGTACCGCCTCGTCCCGGCTGCGGACGGTGGACGACGTGGCCGCGCTGGCCGGCCTGGTCGGTGCGGCCGGCTTCGTGTGGGTGATCCTCGGCGACCTGTTCCCGCGCTTCGCCGACGCGGTGGCCACGCCGGAGGTGGTGCTGCTCGGCGGGCCGGCGCTGTTCGAGCTGGGCCTGCTGGTGCTGCTGGTCCGGGCCGCCGTGCTGCGGCTGCTGCCGGCCTCGGGACCGGTGCTGGTGCTGGCCGGCTTCGTCGCGATCGCGGTTAACCTGGACCTGCTGCCGGTCGGTGCCGCGCTGGTCTTCGGTGGGCTGTTGCCGCTCGGGAAGCCCGCCGTCCGGTCCGGGCGCAGTGGTCAGGCGTAGACGGGGCGGCGAGTGCCGTCGTGGCCCGAGCACGGCCCTCGCTGCATGCCGGTCCTACTGATCAACCCGTCCTCGCACTGCACCAGGTAGCCCTTGCCGGACCAGAGGTTCTCGACACAGTCGAACCAGGCGCACACGTCCGGGGCGGGATCGTAGATGTAGGAGCCGCCGCAGTAGTTGTAGCCATATGGGTTGGCCGGCGCGCCGCAGCGGTCCACCTCGGTCGGGCTGGGCGAGGTGGACGGCGCCGGCGGGGAGCTGGTGGTCCCGGTGGGCTGCGGTGAGGCTGGGACGGGTGACGGGTCGGCGGTCGGGGTCGCAGTCGCGGAGGTGGCCGCGGTGGTGACGGGTGCGGCACCTGGGAGCCGATCGGGCGTCGTGCCGGTGGTGCGGGGAGCGGCGGAGCGGGCCGGTGTGCCGAGACCGGTGGACGGGGACGGGAGACTCGGGTCGGTCGGGTCCACTCGGGCTCCCCGGTCCAGGTCCATCCCGATCACCGGTCGGTCCGGCATGGATCCGTGGACCACGCTCACGACCGCGGCGATGGCCAGCGCCACCGCTACGGCGGCGACCAGCGTCGGCCGGACGAGCCGGGCGGTCAGCGGGGCATCGGCGGGCGTGGCCGGCGATGGGATCGGTGGCCGGTCATGCCAGTGCGCCATCACCGCGTCGTCGAGCCGGTCCAGCAGCGCCGCTCGCGCCCCCGTCGCGTCGGCGTACGCGACGGTGAGGAGCAGTCGGAAGGCGGACGCGGCGGCCCGGGGCACCCGTACCCCCCGGATCCTGCCCGGGCCGTACGGGTGCAGCAGGGTGAACGGCTCCCCGGGGTGGTGCGCCACACCGGCGAGCCGCGCGTACGGCCACTCCTGCTGCTCGTCGCGGCCCACGACGATCAGCCGCCGGTCGGTCACCACCGCCATGCCGGCGTCGACCACCCTGGCGCACCTCGACCGCCGGCGCGACCGCCGGGTGTCCTCGACGGGCACGACTGCCAGCTCTGGGGTAGGTAGATCCGGGGTGTGCCGCGCCGTCGCCTCGACGATTTCCGCCGCGGGCTGCACCGCCAGCACGACCTCGTCGTCGTCGAGGCGCACGGGCAGCCCCGCCGGCGTTTCCGCCGGCCGGACGGGCTCCTCGGCCGCGCGGTAGAGCTGGCGCAGTTCCTCGTCGCGCCGGCGCCAGGCCTGCAGCGCGGCGTCGTATGCCGTGCGTCGCCGCTCGTTCTCCCGGCCGACCCACCGGGGCCGCCAGCCGTGGGCGGCCTCGTCCCCGCTCACCGTCACCGGATCGCCTCTCATCGTGAAGGGCTTCCGTGTCCACCCGATACAACCGCGCGTGTCCGTGATGGACACGCTCAGACATCGAGGGGTTTCGGCTCGTTCCGGATGGCCGATCGGTGGATGCGACATCGAACCAGGTGCCACCCCGCCGGCGGCAGCGACGGTACGGTCCGGGAATGGAGCAACGCGTCAACATCGTCACCCTCGGCGTGGCCGACCTGGCCCGGGCCCGCACGTTCTACGAACGGCTCGGCTGGCGCGGCCAGGAGGTGCAGGAGACCGTCTTCTTCCAGGCCGGCGCGCTGGTGGTGGTGCTGTGGGGGCGCGACAAGCTGGCCGAGGACGCGGGGCTGACCGACCGGGGCGCGGACGGCTTCGGCGGGCTGGGTCTGGCGCAGAACGTGCGCAGCCGCGCGGAGGTCGACGAGATCCTGCACCAGGCAGCCGAGGCGGGGGCGACGGTCACCCGCCCGGCTCGGGAGACGTTCTACGGAGGGTACGCGGGCTACTTCACCGACCCCGACGGCCACGCGTGGGAGATCGCCTGGAATCCGGGGTTCGCACTCGGCCCGGACGGTTCGCTGACCGTGCCCGACTTCGGCTGAGCGGTCAGCTCCAGACGGTCCGGCGGAAGCCCAGATGGCCGGCGCACGCGTTCCGCTGCCCGCCGGACAGGCTGACCGTGCCGTCGCGGCACTGCACCAGCCAGCCCGTTCCGGACCAGAAACGGGGGACACAGTCGAACCAGTCGCAGACGCCCCGGGCCGGCTTGCGGATCCGGGAGCCGCCGCAGAAGTCGTACCCGAAGGGGTTGACCGGGGCGCCGCAGCGCCGCTCGGCCGGCTTCGGCACCCGCGACGGTGTCGGTGTGGGTTTGGTGCGGCTGTGGCGGGGTTCCGGCGCGGCGGTCGGCGAGATCCGCACCGCGGGTGCGATCACCGGGGGCATGGGTGTGGGTGTGGGGGTGGCCGCCGAGGTGGCCGCGGAGGCCATCTCCGTGCCGGCACGTCCCGGCGGGTTGGACCTGAACAGCATCGCCGGCACGATCAGCGCGACGGCCACGCCGACCGCGACGGCACGCGGGCCGACCAGCGCGGCGATCCGGGCCTGCCCGGGCGTGGCGATGGCGGGCCGGACCGGCCGGGCCGCCGCATGTTCTCCGATCAGTTCGTCGAGTTGGGCGACAACGGCGGCCCGCTGCTCGATCGCGTCGGCGAAGGCCAGGGTCAGCTTGAACCGGAAGTCGGGCACCGCGCCGGTGGGCAGCATCAGGCCGGAGGTGCGCCGCCGGTCCAGGACCTGGATCAGCGTCACCGGCGCGCCCGGATCGTGGGACAGCCCCGTCATCCTCCCGTACGCCCAGTCGCGCCGGCCGCGCCCGCCGAGCAGCACCAGCCGTCGGTTGGTCAGCACGGCGAGCCCGGCGTCGACGGCCCGGACCCCCTCGGGGCGGCGGGGACGCAGCTCGGGCGGGTCGGGCTCGACGGTCAGCTCGGGGGCCGGCAGCACGGCGGTGTGCCGTACCTCGACCAGTTGCGCGGCCGGCAGCGTCCAGAAGACCACCTCACCGGGGGCCAGCTCCATGGGCAGACCGGTGCCCGCGTCGGCGGAGCCGTGGAAGGACGCGGCGAGGCTACGCAGCCGGCGCAACTCCTCGTCGCGCCGTCGCCACGCCTCGTCGGCCGCGTGAAAGAGCCGCAGCCGCCGTTCGTTCTGCCGGTGCGCCCACCGGTACCGCCACGTGGAACCCGTCGAATTAGTCATCGCCACGCCGACTCCTCCGCCGCGCGAGCCCACCGGGGTGTCACTCATGTCAACTGCCGCAGAGGGGCATCAAGACACGCGCAAGTTGCAAATCCAGCCGATCGGGTGATTGACCAGCACGTTAGGCCGAAGCTCCACCGTCGGCTCCCCCCGGTCTCGGCTGCCCCGCTTCGCCCTACGAGGGGATCGCACCGTCGGTAACGTCAGCCGCAACGGGCCGTGAGGCGACGGCGAGGAGGTGAACCGGTGGGCGAACCGACCGTCGTGGTGGCCGTGGACATCGGCACCACCAGCACCAAGGCGGTCGCCTACGACACCGGCGGACGGCAACTCGTCGCCCACTCCCACAGCTACCACCTCAACGAGCCGCACCCCGGCTACGCCGAGCAGGACCCACAGGTGATCTTCGACGCGGTGGTGCAGTCGATCCGGGCCGTGGTCGCCGAACTGCCCGGACCGGTCGCCGGGCTGTCCTTCAGCAGCGCGATGCACAGCCTGATCGGGCTGGACCCCGACGGCACCCCGCTCACCCCGTCGATCACCTGGGCCGACTCCCGAGCCAGCAGCCAGGCCGAACGGCTACGCGCCGTACCCTCCGGCCTGACCATCCACCGGCGCACCGGCACACCGATCCACCCGATGGCACCGCTGCCGAAGCTGGTCTGGTTCGCCGAGCAGGAACCGAAACTGTTCGAACAGGTCGCACACTGGGTCGGCATCAAGGACTTCGTGCTGCGGTGGCTGGCCGAGGCACTGGTCACCGACCACTCGCTCGCCTCCGCCACCGGCCTGATGGACATCCAACAGCTGGCCTGGGACGCCGAAGCGCTCGGCATCGCCGGCATCACCGAGGAGCAACTCCCCCAACTCGTACCGACCACCCACGTGCTGCCCGGACTGACCGCCGAGGCGGCCGCCGCCACCGGCCTGCCCGCCGACACCCCGATCGTGGTGGGCGCCGGCGACGGACCACTGGCCAACCTGGGCCTCGGCGCGGTCCACCCCGGCGAGGTGGCCTGCTCCATCGGCACCAGCGGCGCCATGCGGGTGATGGTCGAACGCCCCGGCGTCGACCCCCTCGGCGGCGTCTTCTGCTACGCCCTCACCGAGAACCGCTGGGTGGTCGGCGGCGCCATCAACAACGGCGGCATCGTCCTGCAGTGGGCCGGCGAAGCACTCGCCCCCGAACTCGGCGAACACGCCGAGGAAAAACTGCTGGAACTGGCCGCCCAGGCACCGGTCGGCTCCGGCGGGCTGATCATGCTGCCGTACCTGCTCAGCGAACGCGCACCGCACTGGAGCGCGGTGCCCCGCGGCACGTACGTCGGGCTCACCCACGGCCACCGGCGCGAACACCTCGTCCGAGCCGCGCTGGAAGGGGTCTGCCAGCAACTCGCCCTGGTCCTCACCTCGGTCCGGGCCGCCGGCAACGAGGTACGCGAGGTCCGCGCCAGCGGCGGCTTCGCCCGCAGCCCGCTGTGGCGGCAGATCCTCGCCGACGCCCTCGGCATGCCGGTACGCTTCCCCGCCGGCCACCAGGGATCCAGCTTCGGCGCCGCGCTGCTCGGCATGCAGGCACTCGGCCTCATCGAATCGATCGACGTCGCCGCCGACCTGGTCAAGATCCAAGAAACCGTACACCCCGAACCGACCGCCGCCGCCACCTACGCCACCCTCCTGCCGCTCTTCTCCGAGCTGTACGACGCGCTGGTGCCGACATTCTCGTCGCTGCGGCGACTGGCCCCGAGCCTGCCACCGGAACCACCACCCGCCGCACTTCCAAGCTGAGCCGGGGCACGGACGACTACCGAAGGCCGTGATAGCCGTGGTCGCGCTGCTCGCCGCACCGGCACCACTCACGAACGCCGAATCCTGGCGGCGCTGGGATCACGTGTGGCCTCCCTGACCACGAGCTGTCGCAGAAAGGCAAGTTCGCGTCGCACCGTCGAGACGTAGCCGGCGACCCAGTCACCTCCCGCGCCGCACTCCACCGTCAATGCCATCAGCGACCAGACCACCCAGTAGAGGGACAGGATCCGTTCGTCCGGCGGAAACGGCCCGCCGTAGCCCCGTAGGAGGAGCAGCGACTAGTAGTTGCTTTCCCGTGCCAGCCCGCCGGGCGAAGGCTCGCCGGCACTACGTCACCGCCGTGCCGTGCGCGCCCGGCTCAGGGCGCCTCGACCCCCGCGATGCGGAACTTGTGCACCTCGGCGCCCCGGATCGCCGCCACCTGCTCCTCGGCCGGGCCGGACCCCCGGAAGGCGAGCAGTTGCTCGTCGGACTCCCACCGCTCGTACACGTTGATCCGGCCCGGCTCGACGAGGTCGGCGCTGACCGCGAAGTCGATGCAGCCGGGCGCCGAGCGGGCCGCCTGGACGGCCGCCACGCAGGAGGCCAGGTAGGCGTCCCGCTCGGCGGGATCGACGTAGAGGGTTCCGGCGACGATGATCAACAGGACCTCCCGTGGGTGAGCCGTCCGGCCCATCCTGGCACCCGGGCCGGGTCAGGCCCGGTTGATCGCATTCGCGTGAATGGCCTCGTTCAGGTACGCGGCCATTCCCGGCCGGATCTTCTCGAAGTACGCGGTGAACCGCGGGTCGCTGACGTACATGTCCGCCAGCCCGGTGTGGATTTCGTAGGTGCAGTCGTAGAACCAGCGGGTGATGAGCTGCCGGTGTTCCTCGGCCAGCGCCATCGCCTCCGGGCTGTCGGCCGGGGCACCCGAGGCCATGAGGTCTGCGAGCCGCCGCCCCCAGTCCGCGTTCTCGGCCTTGTTCCGCAGCCAGTCCTCCTTCGCGTACCGGCTGACCCGCTCGCTCGACTGCCGGTACGCTTCCGTGCCGCCCCAGCGCCGCTCCGTCTCCTCGGCGTGCGCGTCCGGGTCGAAGTCCCCGAAGACCTCGAACCGCTCCTCCGGCGTCAGCTGGATCCTCAATGCTCTCGCCTCCATCGCGAGCTCGATCGCCGCGACCATCTCCCGCAGTTTCCCGATCCGCCCGGTGAGCAGCTCGTGCTGCCGGCGCAGGTGCGGCAGCGGGTCTCCGCCCGGGTCGTCGAGGATCTCGGCGATCTCCTCCAACGGGAACCCCAGCTCGCGGTAGGCCCGGATGACCTGCAACCGCTCCAGGTCCGCCTCTGAGTAGCGGCGGTAGCCGGCCGGGGTGCGCCCGCTCGGCGACAGCAGCCCGATCTCGTCGTAGTGGTGCAGCGTACGGACCGTGACCCGGGCCGCCCGCGCCACCTGACCCACCGTGTAAGCCATGGTTCCCTCCCTTCCACGGCCAAGGCTCCCGCCTACCGTTACGTGAGGGTCAAGCCAGATTCTGCGTCCCACCTCACCCCAGCGTGCCGGAAAAGCTGATCACCCCCGGCCTCATCAGGGAGACCGGGGGCGATCACGTCGGGGATCAGGCGGTGACGGGCTCCTTGGCCCGCTGCGGCGCGGCGAACGTCTCGCTGGCCGGAGTGCGGAACGCGTGCACCAGGCCGGCGATCGACAGCAGCAGGAGCAGCGCCGCACCCAGGTACATGGCCAGGGCGCCCTGCTCGGCCTTGCGGCCGAACTCGCTGAACCCGTACGAGGTCAGCAGCATGCCGCGCAGGCTCTCCCCCTTGAAGACGGTCTCCCGCTGGGCGGTGACCTCGGCGAGCTGCTTCTGCAGGTCGGCCAGGTTGGCGGCGTTGGTCTGCTCGGCCTGGGTCACCTGCTGCTTCAGCGCGGCCTCCGGCTTGCCCAGGTCCGCGTATGTCTGGCCGCCGGAAATCGACTTGAGGTGCAGGCCGATGAACTCGTTGGCGTAGCACTCGGCCTGCTTGCCGGTGGTGAGCTGCTGGCCGGCGTACTCGCGCAGGCAGTCCGACTTCTTCTCCTCGCCGGTCAGCTGATCGGCCGGCTTAAAGCTGATGTGCTGCGCGGCGAGCTGGTCGTGCACGTAGGTGTTGGCAAACTTGGCGTTCGTCGTCAGGACGATGCCCACGACGAGCAGCAGGACCGCGAGGCCCAGCCCGCCGATGCTGAACAGCAGATCCAAGGTCCGGCGCTTCATGACCGCTCCTGTGTGGCTGGTGACGGCTTCTCGATGTCCGTCTCATCGTCACCGCCGGCCCAGCCTCTGAAGCAGGGCCGAACCCCCTGTTCCACCCGGGACCTTCGACCTACCGTCAGCGGGTCAACATTCCTCGGCGCCTCGCCGGGCGAACTCCTCAAGGGTGAGTTCATGCAGGGACTCGGCCTTGTCCTGGTAGTCGGTGACCAGGACCGAACCGGGCTTCAGCCCCGCCAGGTCGGCGAGTCGGAAGCCCACCCGCTGCGAGGTGAAGGAGCTGTCGTCGGCGACGGCGTACATCGCGAAGTCGACCACGCCAACCGGAAGCTTTGCCGGCGGGAAGCCGGTCAGCGGCACCGTCGCCGGGGAGGTCGCCTCGTCCGGTACGCGGTATTCGCGCCCGGGCCAGTCCCACTCGGTGTGCCGAGGGTGCCGGTCGTCGGCCGTGGCGTCGAAGAGCAGCACGACGTCGGGCGGGCGCGCGGCGCACCAGGCCACCATCGCCACCGGCTGCCCGGACTCGTCCACGCTGATCCCGGTGGCCGCCTTGATTTCGGGGGTGCAGGCCGTCAGAGCGGGAACGGTGAGCAGCGCGGCGGCGGACGCGGCGACGGCGCGGCGGATGGCCATGGGGTCCACTGTCCCGGCACCGGGTCAACGTCCCCACCCGGGGCTGTAACGGGTCGGTGACGATCAGCGGGTGGCGTCGATCGGGGTGAGCATGGTGCGCAGCTCGGCCAGGGTGGCCGGCCGCCCGTACCGCCAGCCCTGGCCGTGCAGGCAGCCGATCGCGGTCACCGCCGCGTGCTGGGTGCCGGTCTCGACCCCCTCGGCCACCACGGCCAGGTCGAACGCGTCGGCCAGCCGGTTGACCATCTCGACGGTGGCGTACGCCCGGGTGTCCTCGGCATCCAGTCGGGACACGAAGGACCGGTCGATCTTCAGCTCGGTGGCCGGGATCCGGTGCAGGTAGCTGAGCGAGGAGTAGCCGGTGCCGAAGTCGTCGATGGCGATGCGGATGCCGAGGTCGCGGAGCTGACGCAGCCGCTCCAGCACGGTCTCGCTGCCCTCGATGAGCGCCGATTCGGTCAGTTCGAGGGTGAGCGCGCGGGGCGGCAGGCCGGCTCCGGCGGTGGCGGCGGCGACCGTGGCGATCAGGTCGGGGTGGCGCAGGTGGGCGGCGGCGATGTTGACCGCCACGGTGACCTCGGGCGCTTCTTCCCGCCAGGTCGCGGCGGCCCGGCACGCCTGGTGGATCACCCACCGGTCGATCGCCAGGATCAGCCCGGTCTCCTCGGCCAGCGGCAGGAACTTCGCCGGTGGGAGCACCCCGAGCCGGGGGTGCCGCCAGCGGACCAGCGCCTCGGCGCTGCGGACCGTCCCGGTGGCCAGGTCGACGATCGGCTGGAACTCCATGAGCAGTTGCCCCTCGTCGACCGCGCGGCGCAGGTCGGCGATCAGCTCGGCCCGGGTCACCGCCGACTCGCGCAGTTCCGGCGTGCAGGTCCGGTACGCGGACTTGCCGGCCGCTTTCGCCGCGTACATGGCGATGTCGGCGTCGCGGAGCAGGTCGGTGTGGGAGGTGTGCTGCGGGCCGTACTCGGCGATGCCGATGCTGGCCGACGGGTGCACGCCGAGGTCCTCCTCGCCGGGCAGCGGCTCGAGGGCGGCGAGCAGCCGCTCGGCGAGCCGCTCGGGCGACACCGGCCGGTCCCGGTCGACCAGCACCGCGAACTCGTCGCCGCCGAGCCGGGCGATCATCCCGTCGGCGCCGACGGCGTCGCGCATCCGGTCCGCGATGGTGGTCAGCAGCCGGTCCCCGGCGGCGTGCCCGAAGCGGTCGTTGACCTGCTTGAACCCGTCCAGGTCGAGGAGCAGCACGGCGACCGGGCCGCCGTCGCGCAGGGCCCGGCGCAGCCGCCGGGTGAAGGTCAGCCGGTTGGGCAGGCCGGTGAGCTGGTCGGAGTACGCGAGCCGGCGCAGCCAGCCGACCAGCCGCAGATTTTCGTTGGCGGCCAGCCCCTGCCGCAGCGCCAGCACCCCGAGCAGCGCCATCATGGCCACGAAGATCAGGTGTGGGCTCTGCCCGGTGGGCCGCCGGCCGAGCACCACGGCGACGATCGCCCCACCCACCGGCAGGTACGGCAGGGCGACCCGCCACCACGGGGGCAGCGGCGACTCGGTGCCGTCGTCGTCGCCGTCGTCGCCGGCCGGCGGGGGGCACCGGGTGGCGGCGCCGATCAGCAGGTAGCTCAGCGGCCAGCAGAGGTCGATCACGTGGCCGGGGGCGTAGGTGCCGTGTGCGACGAGGGAGACGTAGACGGTGTCGGCGATGGCCCGGGCGGCGAGGCTGACGCCGATCAGTGTGTGCGCCCGCCACATCGGACGGGCCGGGCCGGCGACCGCCACCAGGATGGTGAGCTGCATCAGGTCGAACATCGGGTAGAGCAGCCCGAAGGTGCGCAGCGGGTCGGCCAGGTCGGCGGCGGCGATGTCGCGGAAGACCACCAGCCAGGCGATCGGGATGAGGGCCAGCCCGACGATCACCCCGTCCAGCAGGGTGCGGGCCTGCCCGACGAGGCTGCGTGGGGCGGCCAGCGAGCAGAGCAGCGCGGCGGTGCCGGTGACGATGCCGGCGGTGAAGAGCCCGCCGACGAGCGCGGTGTGCGGCAGGTCCTGCCCGGCGAGCCGTTCGACCGTCCACACGATCCGGCCGGTCGCGGCGAGGGCCATGGTGACGGCCAGCAGCGTCCAGAATCGTTGCAGCGGCTCGGGGTGTCGCCGGGCCACCCCGGCGCAGGCCACCGCCGCCCAGCTCGCCACCGCGATCGCGCCGAGGTCGCTGGCCAGGGCCGCGCCGGGCAGCCCGGCCACCAGCCAGAGGGCTTCGGTGAGTACGACGAACGCGGCCGCGACGAGCCCGACGCGGCCGGAGATCGAGGGACGGGCCACGCCCGGGGCGGCGAGGCTCATGGCCTGCTGAGGTACAACGACTGCGCTCCGGCTCTCTGTGCGCGCACCCTCGACGTTGAGGACCGGTTGCGGACGGCGAACGCCGCCAGCCTAACTACCGCTCGGTACCGCCGCCAGAGCCGATCGGCGTCGGTCACCATGCTGGATCAGGTCGGTGACGGCGTGTCGTGGCGGCGGTAGAGGGCAACCAGGACCCCGTAGCGGGCCTGGTCCGGGGCGGCTTCCTCGGTGTCGCCGACGAGGTCGTCGAGGATGGCCCGCCAATAGACGACCAAGACGAGCGGGACACTCCAGCCACTGGCCTTCGCCTCGCCGGGCACACATCGCCGACATTTCAGCCGAACAATCGATCGACTCCAGTACCGGCCCGCGCTAACGTCGTGCCGTCCCTCCGGCGTTATCGAGGTGATCGGCGCACCATGGCGGACATCCTTATCAGATCCGGATGAGCGTCTTGCGACGGGCGCCGCCGTGGCGGCAACTGGTGCCGTCGGCGCCGGCCACGCACGGAGAGGCAGACTTGCCCACGAACGTGCCCGAGCTCAGCATCACATCGAACGGGTTCACCGAGGTGACGGCCGCCTCGACGACGACCTGTCCGCCGGCCTTTCCGCGCCCTCGGCGACGGCCCGTGCCAGGGCGTGCACGGTGCATGTGGAGCTGTAGGAAATGATTGCGGCGGCGTTTACGGGTTCCATGATCGGCTTGCTTCCTTTCCGGTTCTTTCCGGTGGTGCGGGCGGATGCCGCCGGAGTCGGGTGCAGCCGAACGCCGCGCTGGGTCAACCGGTGAAGGACAGGGGGCCGAAGCGGCCCCACGCCACGAAGACGGCCAGGGCGAGCAGCACCAGGGTCAGCACCGCTCCCTGAGCCTCGCGACGGCGGACGTGCGCGATGAACGCGCCGACCATCAGCACCACCAAACCGACGGCCGCCAGCGGCACCAGAACCGGCGTGATGTCGAGCACGGCGGGCAGGGTCAGGCCCACTGCAGCCAGAACCTCGAGGGCGCCGATGGCCTTGATGCCGCCGGCGCTGAAGTCCTCGACCCATCCCCAGCTGGAGGGCAGCTTCTCCTTCGGCTGGATCAGCTTCACCGCGCCGCTGGCCAGGAAAGCCACGGCCAGCATTCCCGCAATGATCCACAGAGCGATGTTCATAAAGGGTGCTCCTTAGGTTTTGAGCGACTTCGGCTCGATGTCGCAGGTGGCGATCAGCGATCCCACAGCGGATGGCCAGTCGGGGACGAGGGGGGAAACTGATCTGGTGAGCCAGCCTGGTGGTGCCCACGGTGTCCCGACGGGGCGACGGGGTGCCGTGCGATCGCACGGAGCTGGAGCGGCATGCCTTCGGCGCGGGCGAATAGATTGCTCTCGACGACGTCCGCCTCAGCGGCAGCGCGTACGACGGCACCAGGCGGCTGTTGGAGGGTGCTGCAGGAAGCGTGCACGCTGGCGGTGCAGTCGGTGCCGCCAGGAGTGGTCGGGTGCCGGCCAGGCGCGATCGCTGGGCGGATGAGCCGCTCATGATGTCGCTTAACTTCCTGTTCACTGGATGGTGTTCGTCTCAGCAGTACGACGACACAGCCCCTCGGAATGTGAGGCGACGCGCCCACCTCACAGTTCGGTGTGCTGTCTCGTCGAACTGATGAGGGAAATGCGACAAGGGGAGTAGCCGAGACCATGACCACGCGGTCCGAGCCAGAACCCGGTCGTTCCGATCCGAGCCTGAGCGCGATCACGGGCGAGCGGCGTCAGCTGATCAATCTGGCGTACCGGCTGCTGGGCTCCCTCGCCGAGGCCGAGGACGCGGTACAGGAGACCTACGTCCGCTGGTACGCCCTGTCCCGGCAACAGCAGAACGCCATCGAATTCCCCGGCGCCTGGCTGACGACCGTCGCCAGCCGGATCTGCCTCGACCTGCTCGGCTCGGCACGGGCCCGGCGAGAGCGCTACGTGGGCCAATGGATCCCCGAGCCGCTGCCCGAACGCAACGAGTGGGCCAACGGGCGGCCGGGCGACACCACGGCCGACCCGGCCGACCGGGTCACTCTCGACGAGTCAATCAACATGGCCTTCCTCGTTGTACTCGAGTCGATGACCCCGGCCGAACGCGTCGTGTTCATCCTGCATGATGTCTTCCGCTATCCCTTCGCCGAAGTAGCCGACATCGTCGGCCGCACCCCGGCGGCATGCCGCCAGCTGGCTTCCTCGGCCCGCCGTCGCATTCACGCGTCGCAGGCTCCTGCGACTACGACAGCCCGGCGGGCCGGCATTGTCAGAGACTTCAAGCAGGCATGGGAAGCCAAGGACATCGACGCCCTCATCGGCCTGCTCGACCCCGACGCCACGGCGACGGGCGACGGCGGCGGCCTCGTCAGCGCCCTGCTCAACCCGGTCGAAGGCGGCGAGAAGGTCGCGCACTTCTTCGTCGGCCTCGCCGACAGGGCAACCACCATGACATTGCTGGAGCGTACGGTCAACGGCCAGTGCGGTCTGGTCGCTCAGCAAGATGGCGTCACCGTGGCGGTGTTCGCATTCGACGTCACAGGCGACCGGATCAGGCACATCTGGGCGGTACTGAACCCCGAGAAGCTCCGGCCTTGGACGACGGGCTGACGCGGGTATGTAGCGTGGGAGGCTGGCGCGGTGGCGCTGGTTGGCGGTAGCTCCTGGGGCCTTCGCGGGCGTGACTACGTGCCGACGCAGATCAGCGACGAGGACTGCACCTGCGGAGGACCGGATCTGGCGTCACAACGGCCGGTGTCCCGACGTGGTCGTTCCGCAAGGGGGTCACGCCCTAGCAGACTTGATTGTCGGCACCCGCAACCACTGCGTACACCGCTGCGGCCGCTCAACCATGGCTCGGCCGGATCGTAGGTGCTCGATCTGCGCCTTGAGCTGCCGCTGACCGCGGATCGGTCGACCCGCGCCGGCGCGTACGACAGTCTCGGTATTGCCTGTCTCCTGTCCGGGCAAATGGCCTGCTAGGAGCATCGGCACCCCGAGTTTGACCATGGCCCGGCTGACGTGGGTACGGGCGGTCGCCGGGCTGATCACCAGACGCGCGGCAACCTCCTCGCCCGTCACCGTTTCTACGCAGGCGGGCGTAGGTGATTGGTCGCTTCTCGGAGGATGCCGGCGCGGCTGACACACCACAGCATTGCTGAAACAGCCGAAAACCGCGCCACCGCAAGGAGTATCCGTCATGTCCGATCGTCTGTTCCGCTTCGGCGTCGTCGCCGGCTTCGCACCGACCGCGCAGGCGTGGGCGGCGATGGCCCGCCGTGCCGAGAGTCTCGGGTACGCCACCTTTTTGATCCCCGACACCCAGGCGACGCTCTCCCCGTTTCCGGCGCTTGCGGCGGCGGCGACCGCGACGAGTTCACTGCGGGTCGGCACGTACGTCCTGAGCGCGCCCAACCGGACGCCCGCTGCGGTGGCCTGGGAGTCGGCCAGCCTTGACCTGCTCTCTGGCGGCCGCTTCGAGCTGGGCCTTGGTGCGGGGCGACCCGCCGCACAGCACGACGCTGCTCGGCTGGGTGTGCGGTTCGGCACCCCGGGGGAGCGGGTACAGCGCCTCGCCGACACCATCCGCGCGGTAGAGGAGCTGTGCGGCCGACCGAGCGACGGCGGACCCGTGCGGCCGGTTCAGCAGCCGCATCCGCCGATCCTGGTCGCCGGGCACGGGACGCAGGTGCTGCGACTGGCCGCTCAGCAGGCGGACATCGTCGCGCTGGGTTTACCGCCACAGACCTCAGAGGAGCAGCTTGCGGCGAAGGTCGACGAGCTGTCCGACCTTGCCGGAGCCCGCTTCGACGACGTCGAGCTGGCCCTCAACGTGGCGGCGGTCGCTGGCGAGCTTGAGGACCTGCCCGGCAACGGCTGGCTCGCCCGTCAGGTCGGCGGTGATCCTCGCGTTATGGCAGTGCTCGGCGGGACGGCCTTTCTCGTCGGTAAGCCCGCGCAGGTCGCCGACACCCTGCGTCGACGTCGGGACACGCTCGGGATCTCCTACATCACCGTGAGCGCGATGTTCCTCGAACAGCTCGCGCCGTTGGTGGAACAGCTCGCCGGTACCTGACCTCACTGCCCGGCGCGGGGAGGGACGCTGCGAATCCGGCCCCACGGCTTGAACACGGCCAACACCAAAGCAACGAGCAGGGCGGCCGGTGAGACGATCGGTGGATAGATCATGTTGCCCACCGAAGTTGTTGCGAGATGCCCGGCCGCAAGTTGCCGGCCCAGCTCGTTCAACCCCGACAGGCCCGGCCGCAATGCCAGCGGAACGAGCCCGGTGAGCAGAACGTTCAACGCCAGCTTCGTGGCGACCCACCAGTACCGCACCAGGCCGTACTTGCTGCCGAGTCCGAGCACGACTCCGCTGGCGAGGCAGATGGTGCCCGCGGTGAACAGCGGCCAGACCGCGAAGAGCTGGAGCGCCTGGTAACACAGGGCCCGGGTACCGGTGTCGTGTTTGAACACCGCCGTGAAGATGACCACAGCCATCGCGACGTCGACACCGAGCCACGCACCGGCGGATGCGATGTGGACCACCAAGACGCCTTTGCGGGTTCGCGCGCCCAGCCTGGGCAGCCGCGCGTCGTCTCGTGAAACGCTCATCGTGAGGAACCAGCATTCTGATCGACGGATGGCTGCATGCTGTGGTTCGCCATCTCGTGGTAACCGTCCATGACCGCCCAAATTTTGCGGGCGATGCGGCGTCCGGTCGTCCGCTCGCGAGCTGAATCCGGTGTACGTCAGCCTACGTAGTCGCGGCGGCCCGCCTACCCGGCCATGCGTAGCCCGTCCGGGGCCGAAGTCCCGGGCCGCTCCACCAAACACGTACCGCAGCCACGGCCTCACGACCTGATCGGAAACCAACCTTCGGCGTCGCCGCCGGGCGTATGTCCCCGCGGTGACGTAATCGATCTGACGTATCCGCCAATACGTTCGAAGGCGGACGTGCGTCCCGCCGAGGGCTGCCTACCGTGGGGTCGACCGGAACTACGACCAGGACAAAGGGAGTGCGTCATGCGCAAGGTGTACGTCGGGCTCAGCGCTCTGTTGCTGCTCGCCGTCCTCGCTCAGTTCTACTTCGCCGCGGTGGGCGCCTTCGCCAGACCGCAGCACGATGACTCGTTCGCCCTGCACGACGCCACCGGCATGATGGTCATCCCGTTGCTGTCGCTGCTGGCGACCATCGCCGCCGCGGTGGCCCGGGCACCGGGCAAGGTGGTCGGATTGACGATCCTGCCGCTCGGCCTGGTGCTCGTCCAGGTTCTGATCGTCACCCTCGGCCGTGCGGTCAGCGGCGGCGAGGACACCACCACGCCGGCGGGGTTGGCCATCCTCGGCCTGCACGCGATCAACGGGCTGGCCATCATGGCCGTCGCGGGCGTCGTGTTCCGTCGGGCCCGGCTGCTGGCCGCCGCCGCACGGACAATTGAACCGGCCGGCGCGGCCCGATCTGCCGCTGCACCGTCGGCGTGACCACCGCGCTTCTGCTCGTACTGGACCTGGTGGCCGGTGCGGTGGTCGCGGCCGCGTGGCTGGGTGCGGGCGTGACGGCCGCGGCCCGCCGGCCGCGCCCGGCGCTGGCCCTGTGCGTGGTGGCGGTGCTGGCCACGCTCGTCCGGGTCGGCCTGGTGGCCACTCTCGCCGGTAGCGGCTGGTGGTTCGTGCAGGAGAAAGTGACGCTGGCCCTGCCACTGCTCGGCGCCGCCGCAGTGACCGCCGCGGTGCTGGCCGGCCCGCACCTGATACGGGCGGCCGGCCGTCGCCGCCAGGAGGATCCGGCCGGGCACCCCACCACCGTCGTCGTCCCGCTGTTGACGGCCGGGTACGCCGCGGCCGCCGGCCTGCTCGTCACGGTATTAATCGGTTACCCGGCGACCTGGAGCGTCGCGCTGGTCACGGTGGCCCTGGTCGGTGCCGCGGCGCTGGTGACCTGGCGGGTGGCGGCACCAGGGGGACCGTTACCGGGCATGCGCGCGGGCGTGGCGGCGACGCTCGCGGTCGGGCTGGTCGGAGTGGGACTGGCAGTGCGGCCCGGTGACGCCGACGGCGCTGCGACCGGCGGCCACCACCACGGGCACGCGGTTACCCTGGCCATGCTGCGCGGCCCCGCTGCGCCGCCCGTTGACGGCACGGTGCGTCGATTCACGCTGACCGCCCAAACCGCCACCGTCACCCTGTCGTCTGGTCGCAAGGTCGCCGCCTGGACCTTCAATGGGCAAATCCCCGGGCCACCGATCACCGCGACCGAGGGCGACCTCATCGAGGTCAGGCTCGGCAACGTGGACATCCGCGCTGGGGTGACCCTGCACTGGCACGGCTACGACGTGCCCGCTGGTGAGGACGGGGTACCCGGCCTGACCCAGGATCCGGTGCTGCCAGGACAGGAGTTCGTGTACCGCTTCGTCGCCAACCAGGCCGGCACCTACTGGTACCACACCCACGAGGTCTCCGACCGGGGCGTCAGGATGGGGCTGTACGGGACGCTCGTCGTGACCCCGCGCGAGGCGCCGGCTCCGGGACTGGACATGACCGTGCCCGTGCACACCTTCGCCGGCACCACCGTCCTCGGCAGCCACGACCGGCCCATGGAACATCGCGTGGCGCCCGGCACGCCGGTACGGCTGCGGCTGGTCAACACCGACAACACCCCGCACCGGTTCACCCTGGCCGGCACCCCGTACCGGGTGGTCGCCGCCGACGGCAGTGAGCTGAACGGGCCCGGTGACCTGACTCGGGTCGGGCTGCGGCTGCCCGCAGGCGGCCGCTACGACCTGGCGTACCGGGCGCCGGACCATCCGGTGGCGCTGCTGGTCGACAACGACCGCGCCGGCGGCCTGCGGCTGGCGCCGGAGCCCGACGGCGGACCGGCGGTGGCCGACGACACCGCCGGCTGGCCCGAACTCGACCTGACCCGGTACGGCGCCCCCGCCGCCACCCCGTTTGACGGGCACAGCCGCTTTGACCGGCATTTCACCCTGGTACTCGACCGGGGGTTCGCGCTGTCCGGCGCCCGGCCGCAGTACGCGTACACCGTCAACGGCCACGCGTTCCCGTCCATCCCGACCGAGGTCGTCCGCCAAGGGGACCTCGTCCGGCTGACCGTCGTCAACCGAAGTCGCGACACCCATCCCTGGCACCTGCATGGCCACCGGGTCCTCGTGCTGGCCCGCGACGGCCGTGCGCCAACTGGTAGTGCACTGTGGCTGGACACGTTCGACGTACGCCCGGGCGAGGTCTGGGATGTGGCATTCCACGCCACCAACCCTGGCATCTGGATGAACCACTGCCACAACCTCAGCCATGCTGACCAGGGCATGATGCTGCATCTGGCGTACGAAGGAGTCAAACCGTAGTGCCGGTGGGCCTGCGGGCGCATCGCGGACGGCGTCAGCGTCTCGCATCGCCAGTCGTAGCAGCCGCTGCATCGCCTACAGTTCATGCAGGCCCGCGCGTTCCGCCAGACACAGCAGCTCCTGCTATGGACGGCGACGGGCCAGCACGTACAGCCGCCGGGTCTCCACCTCGTGCGGGTAACTCGCCCGCTCCAGACGCGCCTCGATCGTGAACCCGGCGTCCTGCAGGGCACCGAGCAGCGTCTCCGCGGTGAGGAAGTGGAAGTCGACGTCCACCCGGTGCCCCCACCACTCGTCCAGGTGCCGCACCTCGCTGCCCAGGTGCACCGCGACCAGCAGCGGCGCACCCGGCCGCAGCACCCGACGGGCCTCGGCGAGAGCCGGCCGCAGCTCGTCGGGGGCGAGGTGGATGACCGAGTACAGGGCCACCGCCGCGCCGAACTCGCCGTCCGCGGCGGGCAGCCGCAGCAGGTCACCCACACGGAACTCCACCCCCGGATACGCGCGGCGTGCCTGCGCCACCATGCCCGGCGACAGGTCGATGCCCACCGCCGGCACGCCCCGCCCGGCCAGCCAGTGCGTCACATGCCCCGGCCCGCAGCCGAGGTCCGCCACCGGCGCCCCCGGCCCGGCCAGCTCGACCAGGGCGGCCAGCAACGCCCGGTCCAGGGGCTTGCCCGCCAACTCCTCGGCCAGCCGCTGCCGGTACTCGCCGCGACCGTGTCGTAGCTGCGCCGCACCCGGTCGTGATCGCCGCTCATCGCGCCATCCTGGAATTCAGGTCCACTCCTCCGCCGGGTCCCCGTCGCCGCTCTCGGGCACCGGCCCGACGGTCGGCGGGCCGCCGTGGGTCCACGGCGTCTCCTCCGTGGCCGGGAAGTTCCCGGCCGGCAGGAACGCATCCGACAGGGTGGTGAAGCAGAGCCGCTCCCCCACCTCCGGCACCGTGCCCGGCGGCGCGGTCAGCCCGCGACCCATCCCACCGGACAGTTCCAGCACCACCTCGGTCTTCCCGTCCGCGCCCGGGGTCAGGAAGACCACCTTCGCCTTCTGACCCGGCCGGGCCGGCGAGTAGAGGGTCGCCCCGACCGGCACCAGCACCGGCTCGGTGGTGACCACCTGGATGCGGGGGCGCAGCACCGGCCGCTTGCCGGTGTCGTCCACCCGCTTCGGGTCGGCCAGGGTCACGTCACCGACGAACGCCTCCCCGGTCAGCCGGTGCTCGGCCATCACGAGCGGGTCGTCGTAGGCGCGCTGCACCGCGTAGGAGGTGAGGGCCCGCTCCAGCCGGTGCAGCCGCACCGCCGCGGCCACCGCCCCGTCCCGGCGCGGCTGCGGCCCGCCGCCGTCGTCGACGTACTCGGCGTACCCGGTGAAGGCGTCCTTGTCGCCGTCCCACCGGCCGGCCACCCGGGCGCCGGGCGGCAGCGCGCGCAGCAACCCGACGCCGCGCCACATCAGCTCCCAGGTGGGCGTGAGCTGATCGCGCAGCAGCCGCTCCAGCTCCGCGTACGCCGCCGACCGGGCGGCCGGGTCGCCGTCGGCCTCGGCGTACGCGGCCATCGCCGGGGCGAGCCGCCGGTTGTCGAAGTCCGGGTCGGTCGCCGGGCCGGCGGGCGGACACAGCTCCGGATCCTCGGCCCCGGCGGCCGCCTCGGCGCCGGTCGAGCCGGGCGGCGGGTCGAGCCAGCCGAGCAGCGCCGGCAGGTGCAGGTCCTCCACCGCGCTCTGCCCGGTCGCCCAGTGCAGGGTCAACGCCTCGGTCATCGCCACCAACGCCGCCGAGCCGGGATGCTCGGCGCGTTCGGCGAAGAAGGTCAGCCAGCGCCCGAGCAGCGGCACCGACGGGTGCACCGGGTAGTCGCCGTCCGGCCGGCGGAACCGGGTGGAGCGGCCGAACAGCCGCAGGAAGGTGATCCCGGCCGGGTTGGGCACCAGCACCTGCGGCGCGTCGACGTACCGGTACCGCACATCCTTGCCCCGATCGACCGGCACCGCCTCGCTGACCTCCCGGAACGAGTCCAGGTACGGCAGCACGATGGCGGCCAGCTCGGCGGCGAACGCGAACCGCTGGTCGCGGTTGCGGGGCTGCGGCACCACCAGCAGCCGCGCCTCGTCGGGGGTGGTGCCGACCATGGCGGCGAGCGGGGCGTTGGCCTCGCCCGCCATGGCGAGGGGCACCACCACGAGCGGGCGGTCCGACAGGTGCAGGTGCCGGACGGTGGCCACCGGCTGGGCCAGCCCGGCGGCGACCGCCTGCGCCTTGGCGAGGGCGCGCAGCGTGCTCACCGGGACCTCCAGGGCGGGACGGGCCGGGCGGGCCGGCGCAGCGTACTCATGCGGCGCCTCCGGCGAGGGCGTCGGCGCGCAGGCGCGCGGCGGCGCGCAGCAGGGCGGCGGCCTCCGCCTGCTCCGGATCCGGGGCGCGCACGCCGTCGGCCAGCGCCAGCACCTCCCCGACGTCGGCGATGCCGCCCAGCGCCTCCCGCACCGGCCGCCCCAGCGCGGTGGTGTGGCCGCGCGCCTCGTGCCGGCAGAAGTACGCCAGCTCACAGGCGGCCAGGCACTCGGGCGCGTAACGGGCGGGCACCCCGGACAGCGCGGCGGTCAGGGCCGCCGGGTCGGCGGTCAGGTCGGCGGTGAAGCCGGCCGGCACGTCGACGAGCAGGTCCTCGATCCGGTCCATCCGGTCGAGTTGGCGACGCAGCACCAGCAGCTGTTTACGGACGTCGAGCAGGCTGGCCACCGGCCGGTTGGCGAAGTCGCGCGGGCAGACCAGCACCACCTCGTGCGACACGAGGTCCGGGTCGTGCCCGGCGGCGGCCAGCAGCTCGCGCAGCGCCAGCACGTAGACGGCGGACTGGATGGCGGCGGCGGAGACCTTCGCCGGGTCGGCCTGACCGTCGATCACCGGGAAGGACTTGATCTCCACCACGTGGAAGCGGCCACCGAGCCGGGCCGCGACCAGGTCCGGTTCCAGGTGCACCCGCCGGCCGGCCACGTCCAGCCCGAGCAGCGGATGGTCGAACAACGCCGGCTCGCCGCCGCCGGTCAGCGCCGCCCGGGACCGCTCGTGCCGGTCCGGCAGGTCCTCGGCCCCACCCAGGTCCGTCCAGGTCGCGCCCGCCGGCACCGGTACGCCCAGCCGCTCCGCGACCAGCCGCAGCAACTCCGCACCACCATCCGCCTTCACCTGGGCCTCGAACGCGTTGCCCCGGGTGATGGCGAAGCGGGACTGGCCGAACCGGGCCGGGAAGCCGATCCGCTCGGCCAGCTTCGGCTTGTCCACCCCGGCGCTGTCCAGCACCGCCCGCCGGGTGCAGCCCGGGTTACCGGTCAACGCGGCGATGGTGCGGGCGTTGTGCCGTCGGGGCGGCACACCGCCCCGGATCTCGGCCAGGCGCTGCGCGGTGTCCGTCACGACAGGCCACGATAGCCGCCCCTCGAATCAGCGCACGGTGAACAGGGTCGTGCCGTCGGCGGCGATCAGGTCCACGCTCCGCACGTCGATGCTCGACCGGGTCTGGGTGTCGGCGCGCAGGATCCAGGTGCGGTTCACCACCGGCGCCTCGACCAGGTCACCGGCGTCGGTGCGCCCGCGCACCCGCACCGCGTTTGCCGGGGCAGGGCCCAGCGCGATGACCCACGCCCCGACCGGCAGGGCGGAGAGCCGCCCGGTCAGACTGCCGTACCGGCAGGAACGAGGCGCGCAGTCCAGCGGATCCTGGCCGGGATCCACCTGCCCCTCGATGAGACGGCGCAGCTTTCCTGAGCGATCGGAGACGCAGTAGGAGTACTGCATGCCGTTCACCGCGGCCGCCGCCCGGCGACCGTCCGGCCATGAAACCGAGTTGAGCAGCCGGTCGCCGTGACCGGACACCGGGCACTGGGCGGCCACCTCGGCTCGCTCGGCGGCGGGCATCCCGGACAGCGGCCGCCCCGGCCCCAGCTCGCCGAACAGCAACCGGCTCACCGGCCCGACGAGGGAGCCGGCGACCAGCGCGCACGCCGCCGCCAGCGCGGCGGCCAGCACCGGCCAGCCGCTACGTGCCGGCCGCCGCTCAGCACGTGCCAGGACGACGCCGACGGGCGGGGTCGGGAAGGTCCGGTCGGCGAGCGCCCGGTCCAGCACCGACCGGGTCCACTGTTCGCGGTCAGACATCGAGCTGCCCCTTCAGGGTCGCGAGTCCACGGTGCAGGAGCGCCTTGACGGTGCCGGGGGCGCAGCCGAGCGCCTCCGCGATCTCCCGCTCCGGCAGATCCAGGTAGTAACGGAGGAAGAGGGCGGCACGCTGGCGGGGGCGTACCCGGCGCAGGGCCGCCCGCACCGCCGGACCGTCCGCCGACGCCGGGGCGTACGGCGGGTCCGGGTCGCGGAACGCGTGGCGGCGTTCCAGCACCCGCCGTCGTACCCAGGAGGTGCACCGGTTCGCGACCGCACGCCGCAGCCACGGCACCGGGGCGCGGACCCGGTCACGGTGCCGGTAGAGCTCCACGAAGGTCTCCTGCACCAGGTCCTCCGCCGCCGCCGCGCTCCCCGTCGTCAGGTACGCGAACCTGACGAGCAGCGGAAACTGCTCCCCGTACACGGTCCTGAACCCGTCCTCGCCCAGCGACACCGGCTCGGCGACCTCCGTCCCTACCGCCATCTCCGCTCCAGTCCCGTCCATGCTCGGACGTCGAAGCTCAGGCGCACGAGTGGTGCGGTTGGTTGCACCGCCCCGGCGGCCGGGGCCACCACCGGCGCTAGACGGCCGGCCCGGTGACCGGCTCCGCTTCGGTCACCGTCTCGGCCGGGCCGACGCGGGCCGCGCCCCGGCGGACCAGCACGGCGACGGTCACCGCGGCGGCCGCCGCCAGCCCGGCCATCGACCACAGCACCACCCGCAGCCCGCCGGTGAAACCCGGGTCGGCGAGCCGCCCGGCGGTGGTGCTGGCCAGCACCGCGCCGACCACGGCGATGGCCACGGTCTCGCTGGTCAGCCGGGCCGTGTTGATCATCCCGGCGCCGGTCGCCGCACGCCCCGGCGCGACGCTGCCGATGGCGATGGCGTCGAGCAGCCCGATGGACAGGCCCACCCCGACCCCGATGGTCAGCAGCGGGCCGGCCAGCGTCGCGGTGTCCGCGTGCGGGCCGAGGACGGTGGCCCAGGCCGCGCCGACGGCGACCACGGCCACCGAGACGACGGTGACCGCGGTGGCCGGGACCAGCCGGGTCAGCGCGCCGCTGAGCAGCGGCAGCACCAGGGTGGGGGCGGTGAGCAGGATCAGCGTGGCGCCGGCCGCGCCGGCGCTGAGCCCGACCACCGTGGTCAGGTACGACGGCAGGTAGACCAGCAGCGGCACCAGCACCGCCACGATGGTGGCCGCCGCCAGACAGATGCCGAGGAACCGGGGGCTGGCCAGCAACGCCAGATCGAACATCGGATCGGTGCGGCGGCGTTCCACCCGGACGAAGGCCACCAGCAGCGCCGCCGCGGCGGCGAACGCCGCGAGGATGACCGGGGCGGCCCAGCCGTACTCGGGGCCCTGCACGAAACCGAAGATGAGCAGCAGCAGCGCGGCGGTGAACGACACGGTGCCGGGCCAGTCGACCCGCCCGGGGTGCGGCTGGCGGGACTCCGGCAGCAGCGGCACCAGGGCGAGCACCGCGCAGGCGGCCAGGGCCGGCGCGGCGAAGACGGCCCGCCAGCCGAAACCCTCGATGAGCAGCCCGGCGATCGACGGGCCGAAGGCGAGGCCGACGCCGATGGTCGTACCGAACACGCCGAAGGCGCGGGCCTGGGCCCGGCCCTGGAACGTCCCGGCGAGCAGGGCGGACGCGCTGGTCGCGGCGGCCGCCGCGCCGACCCCTGCGAGGGCGCGGGCGACGTCGAGCAGCAGGATGCTGTCGGCGACCGAGGCGAGCAGCCCGCCGGCGGCAAAGGCCGCGACGCCGATGGCGTAGACCCGGCGGCGGCCGAACAGGTCGGCGAGCGCACCGGTGGCGAGCATGAAGCTGGCAAACGTGGCGTTGTAGCCGTTCACCACCCACTGCACGCCGGCCAGCCCGGCGTCCAAATCCCGGCCGATGTCGGGCAGCGCGACGGACGCGCCGGTCAGCGAGACCGGTAGCGCGAGGGTGGACAGCAGGACGGCCACCAGCACGACAGCCGGATGATGGCGCAAGGATTCTCCCCGTTCGGACGACCGTCCCAGCGTATTCGCGCACGTGGAAACAGATCCGCGACGGGGTGGAAGATCACAGCTCAGCGGCCGGAGGCGCGGTTCCCGGGCGAGCGGGGCGACCGGGCACCGGCGAGCGGCCGGCTGCGACGCCGGTGCCGGCGGCCGAGCGTGCACGGCTGGCGGGTGACAATGTGGCAGCCGTCCTCGACAACGCCGGACCGGTCAACTCTGGCCTGGGGCCCGAAGATGAAGAACATCGCCCAACAGTACCCCGGCTCGGCCCGGAAATCACCCACGAATTTCTTCGCCCGCGGCTGTCCGGATGCGCGGCCCGCGTTCGTCAGGCTGGATGGAAGCACGACCGGAGGAGAGAAACGATGAAGTACATGATGCTCGTCTGCACCGACACCGAGCCGGACAAGGACCCCAGCGCCGCGCCCGACATCGAGCAGTGGGTGGCCGAGCGGGACGCCAACGGCCAGCGCGTGACGGGCAGCCGCTTCGCGCCGCCGTCGGCGGCCACCACCGTCCGGGTCCGCGACGGGGAACTGCTGCTCACCGACGGCCCGTTCGCCGAGACCAAGGAGGTGATCGTCGGCTTCGACCTGCTGGAGTGCGCCGACCTGGACGAGGCGGTCGAGGTGGCCCGCGCCCACCCGATGGCGTACGCCGGCCGGATCGAGCTGCGCCCCCTCGTGGACTGACGCCGGTGACCGACGCGGCCGGGGCGGTCGCCGCAGCGGGTGCCGAGGCGTACCCGCGGATCGTGGCCGCCCTGATCCGCGTAACCGGCGACTGGACCCTCGCCGAGGACTGCGCCCAGGAGGCGCTCGCCGCGGCGCTGGAACGGTGGCCGCGCGACGGCGTACCCGGAAATCCGGGCGGCTGGCTGATGACCACCGCCCGGAACCGGGCCGTGGACGTGCTGCGCCGGGCCGCCGTGGAACGCCGCAAGCTGCGCGAGCTGGCGCTGCTCACCGACCCCGAGCCGACGCCACCGGAAGGGGACGTGGTGGACGACCGGTTGCGGCTCATCTTCACCTGCTGCCACCCGGCGCTGGCCCTGCCGGACCGGGTCGCGCTGACCCTGCGCACGATCGCCGGAGTGCCCACCGCCCACATCGCCCGCGCCTTCCTGGTCAGCGAGTCCGCCATGGCCCGCCGGCTCACCCGGGCCAAGACCCGAATCGCGACGGCCGGCGTCCCGTACCGGGTACCGACCGGGCCCGCGCTGGTCGAGCGGCTGCCCGGCGTGCTGGCCGTGCTCTACCTGCTGTTCACCCGGGGGTACGACGCCGACGGCGAGCCGGCCTTCGCGGCTGAGGCCATCCGGCTGGCCCGGCTGCTGCACGAGTTGCTGCCGGAGGAGCCTGAGGTGGCCGGGCTGCTCGCACTGTTCCTGCTGCACCACTCCCGCCGCGCCGCCCGCCGCGACCCGGCCGGCGACCTGCTCACCCTCGACGAGCAGGACCGGTCCCGGTGGGACCAGGACGCCATCGCCGAGGGCGTGGCGCTGCTGGACAGCGCCGGTCACGGACCGTACGCCCTGCAGGCCCGGATCGCCGCCTGCCACGCCACCGCCCGCACCGCCGCCGACACCGACTGGCCCGCCATCGCCAGCTGGTACGACCACCTGGTCCGGCTGGGCCCCACCCCGGTGGTCCGGCTCAACCGGGCGGTCGCCCACGGCTACGCGTACGGTCCGACGGCCGGGCTGGCGCTGCTCGCCGAGGCCCGCGCCGGCGGGGTGCTGGACAACTACCCGCCGGCGCTGGCCGCCGAGGCCGAGCTGACCGCCCGGCACGGCGACCGGGACCGCGCCGCGGCGCTGTTCCGAGCGGCAGCCGACGCGGTGCGCTCCGAGCCGGAACAGCGGGCGCTGCTGCGGCGCGCGGCCGACGTGAGCCGCTGAGAAACCTCGACGGGTGCCGCCGAACCGGGTACGCCAGGCGGTGGGCGATTTCGCGGCACCCGTTTACTACCCGGTTTGCACAGGTCACACGTGGGTACGCAGCGCCCCATGATCGCACTGCTCGTTGCCCTGTTGCTGGTGTGGTTGGTTCTGGTGGTCGTCGGGCTCGCGGTGAAGGGCCTGTTCTGGCTGTTCGTGGTCGGGGTGATCCTGTTCGTCGCGACCGCCATCGTCGGCTGGGTTCGCAGGCGAGTATGAGCCCGCTGCCGGCCCGGGCCGGGCTTGAGCCGCTGCCGAACGCACTGTCGGCCTTGTAGGGACAGATCAGATGGGGCTGGCGGGTACTGGACGGGTCAGTGCCCGGCCGTGAGCCGATCGACCACTGTGCGGACGATGTCGATCGGGATGGCGAAGCCGAGCCCGATGCTGCCGGCGTCCTGGCCGGTGGTGGCGATGGCGACGTTGATGCCGACGACCCGCCCGGCGGTGTCGACCAGCGCGCCGCCGGAGTTGCCGTGGTTGATCGCCGCGTCGGTCTGAATGAGGCCGCTCAGGTCGTCCACCGACCGGTTCAGCGCGGAGACGATCCCCGAGGTCACCGTGTTCTGCAGGCCGAGCGGGCTGCCGAAGGCCAGCACCGGGTCGCCGACGGTCAGCGCGGAGTCGCTGCCGAGTGTCGCCGCAGTCAGCCCGCTGAGGCCGTCGGCCCGCAGCAGCGCGATGTCCGCGCTGGTGTCCTGGCCGACGAGGACAGCCGGGGCGGTACGTCCGTCGGACAGCTGAACGCTCAGCTGACCGCCGGAGGCGATCACGTGGGCGTTCGTCAGAATCAGCCCGTCCGCGTCGAGGATGACACCGGAGCCGAGGCTGGTGCCGGTGTTCGCGGCGGCGGTGACGGTGACGATGCTCGGCGACACCCTGGCGACCACCCCGGCGAGGGAGTCGATCGCGGCGCCGGCCGGGGTCACGCGTATCGCGGTGGCGGTCGTGCCGTCGGCCAGCAGCCGGTCGGTGACCAGCGCGCCGGACGCGCCGCCGCCCAGCATCAGCACGAGCGCGACGCCGGCCGCCACGACCCGACCACGCCGCCGGTACGGGCGGGTGCCCGTGGGCGTGGTGTGCGGTGGTGGGGCCGGGGTTCCGGGGGACCGCGGTGGCTCGGTGGGCGGCCATCCGGAGCCGGGGCCGCCGTCCGAGCTGGGCCGGGTGGCTGTCGCGGGCGTCGGCAGATCGACCGGGGCAGGCGGGGTGGCGGTTGCCGGTGCCGGCGTGCCGGCCGGAGCGGGAGCGGTGGGCGCGACGCCGGTGCGGTTCAACGTGTCGGTCATCGGGTCACCGCCAGCCGCTCGGTGCCGGCGAGGACGGCGGTCCGCTCGACCGCCGGTGACGGCGGCCGGCTCGCTCGGCGGTGACAGGCGACGAGGTGGCCGGCCAGGATGGCGGTCGACCCGGCCCGTACGCAGACGTCGGCCCCGGCCTGGAGGATGTCGGCGATGGCCGACGCGGCGGCGTCGTGGTCGACGAGGACCGCGAGGGTGCACCCGGCCGGCAACCGGCGGTGGGTTGGCCCGATGGTGTCCACCTGCGGGCAGATCAGCAGCACCAGGTCGCCGGGCCGCACGCAGTCGATGCTGGGGGCGGGCAGCACCCGCCAGGCGGTCGGCAGTTGACGGGCGAGCCCGGTGACCTGGGTGGGGTCGCCGAGGACGGCGACGGTGGGGGCGGCGCGGTGCATGACTTCTCCTCGGCTCGGTGATGCACCCACCGTCGCTCGGAGATCTGAAGCCGACTTGTGCCCTTCCTGTGGAAATCCGGTGTGCCGTGGCCGGGGGCGAACCGCTGCGGTCGCTTCCGCCCGTCCCGGATGAGCAGAAAGGGTGGGCAGCGAACCGCCCACCCTTCTCGCGAGCGTGTGGTTACCGGACTACCCGCGGGTCGGCGTGCAGGCGGTCGGTGAGGCGGATGGTGATGAACTCGTTGTTGTCGGGCCGGCCGGGGTTCCGGCCGGACGAGAACGGGAAGTTGTTGTCGTTGAGGACGGCGAGCGTCCGGTCGTCGAGGATCACCACGTCCTCGATGGTCGTGAACGGGAACCGGAACGTCTCACCGGAGCCGCCCAGCCGGCGCGGGTCGGCGATGTCGAGCAGGTCGGCCACGAGGGTCTTGTCCAGCCGTCCGTCGCGGTCGCGGTCGCGCTTGTCGGCCAGGTAGATCTTCTTGACCTTGGCCGCGTCGCCCTCCGCGCCGTCCCGCTCGATGACGAGCAGCCGGTTCTGGTCGACGCTGATCGCGTCGCCGATGGCGTGGCTGGGCGCGTCGAGCTGGTAGATCCACCGCCGGCCGGTGTAGGCACCGGCCGCCAGGTCGAACTCGTTGAGCCGCAGCGCACCCGCCGGGTCACCGGCCACCGTTCCCTCGAGCAGCGGGAACAGCGTCCTGCCATCGGGCGACAGGGCCATGCCCTCGAAGCCCTTGCTGCTGCCGAGGTTGGGCGAGCCGGCGGGGTTTTCCGGGGCCCGCACGCCGGGCAGCGGGATCGGTGCCTGCAGCAGCCGGCCTACCCGATCCACGTGCAGCAGGTACGGCCCGAACTCGTCGCCGATCCAGTAGGACCCGTCGGCGACCCGCACCATCGACTCGATATCGAAGTCGGCGCCGGTGAGTACCCGGTCGGCGCGGGTCAGCGGGAACGGGACCAGGGCGTTCGGGTCGGTGAGGTTGATCCCGCCGACCACGTCGACCTTGCCGGTAGAAATGTCGGGCACGATGCGGTGGATCCGCAGGACGAAGTCGCCGCTGTTGGCCTTGTTGCCGTAGCCGTTGTCGGACAGCGCGTCGAACGTTCCGTCCGCGTTGCGCAGGATTCCGCTGAATCCCTGCACCGGCTGGTCGGCGAAGGGCGGGGTGACGCCGTTGATCGGTGCGGTACCGAGCAGCGAGCCGGACGGCTCGCTGGCCGGCACGAACGTCTCGGCGGGCAGGGCGGCGAACCCGGTGAGGGTCGCCCGGCCGAACTGGTCGCGGGGAGCGGCACTGGCCACGGTGGACGAGGGCGCCACGACCGTGACCGCGAGCGCGCTGGCGGTCAGGCCGATGGCGGCGCGTCGTACGAGGGGTGTCATGGGCGGGACGCTAGGCCCCATGGTTGAACCGGGGTTGAACCCGGGACCAGCGTCAGACCAATCCGCGAATGCGCCGGGCCCCGGGCAGACGAGCCACTCGTGGCGTCTGCTCGGGGCCTTCCGCTTTTCCGGCTTGCCGGCCGTCCGGCGCCCGCTACGGCTCGCCGCCGACGTGCGCCGGGCCCGCGATCAGGCGACGCTCCCCCGTTCGCGTCCGGCGATGCGGACGCCGGCGACTACCAGGGGCAGCAACAGCAGGGAGAACACCGCACCCAGGACGAGGGTCAGGTGCACCGGGATGAACATGACGGCCGCGAACGTGCCCACGAACGCGAACGTCAACCACCAGCCCACCACGCCGGCGCGGGCCAGGCCGACGCAGATCAGCAGCAGCCCGAGTTGGGCGAACATGCTCGTTCCGCGCCACAGCGGCATGAGGCTGGCGCCGTCGACGGCGTCGGAGATCCGGACGGCGACCTCCAGCGGCAGGCGCTGGCCGATCTCCATCCGCCACCAGTCGTCCTTCACGGCGCCGGAGATGTTGAGCAGGCTGACGGCGGCGAGCAGCGTGCCGACCAGGGTGATTGCCCGTCCTCGCGCGCCGCGGACCAGTCCGGGCACCGCGAGCAGGCCCAGCGCGCTGATCAGCGTGCCGTAGTGCAGCAGGATCGCGGAGAGTTGGGTCTGCCCGCTGTCGCGGGCGAGTGAGGTCACGTAGTCGGCGGTCGATTCGCTGGCCTGCGGCGGGCAGGTGAGCATTCCGGCGAGGAAGAGGACCGGGCCGCCGATGAGCGCGCCCGCGCCGAGGCGGCGCAGTGTCGTCCGGCCGCGGGCATCGGCGCGGGTGTCCGTCGGGTCGGTGGTCGGGCCGGCGCTGTCGATGTTGCTGATCATCGTCACTCCCTGTCGCGGGCCGCCCTCGTGGCGGGCCGTGTCGGGTGATGACGATGCCGGGCAGCGGTGGTCAGGCGCGTCCGTCGCGGCGCACTGATCGGGGCCGCTCACCAGCGGAGGTACGCCCGCACGGCACACACCGAACGGTGGACCTGGAGCCGGTCGGGGTCCTCCGCACGGCGGACGGCAGCGGCGGATCGGCGACCTACAGTGCCACCATGACGCTCGCCCAGCTGCGCGATCCCGGCCTCATCCCGTTCGTCCTGGGGCCGCTGATCGGCGTGCTCGCGGTCGTGGAGACCACCCTGGATCCGTTCTTCGGGGACGCCGCGGTCGCCACCTGGGTGTCGGGCGTGCTGCTCGGCGGCGGGATCGTCCTGGCGCGGTGGTTCCCGCTCACCGGCACGCTGCTCGCCGCCGGATGCTACCCGGTTGGAGCGCTGCTCGGCGCGAAGGGCCCGGGCGGTGCGGCCATGATCGGGCTGATCGGTGTGGTCGGCTGGGTCGGTTGGCGGGAGCCGCCACGACGGTCGCCACTCGCCCTCGGCACCGGGGCCGTCGCGCTCGCCCTCACCTCGGTGGTCACCGGCAAACCGTCGTGGGAGCTGCTGTTCGTCCCGGCGATCCTGCTGCCGGGCTGGTTTCTGGGGCTGCTCGCCCGCGCCAACGCCGCCCGCGCGGCCCAGCTCGCGGAGTTGGCCGCGGCGTTGGAGGCCGAACGCGAGGCGAACGCGCAGGCGGCGGTGGTACAGGAGCGGGCGCGCATCGCGCGGGAGGTCCACGACGCGGTCGCCCACTCGGTCAGCGTGATGACGTTGCAGTTGGGTGGGCTACGCCGGCAGCTCGCGGATCGCCCGGAACAGCAGGAGATCGTGTTGGGGCTCGAACGCCTCGGCCGGCAGTCCGTGGAGGAGATGCGCGGGTTGGTGGGCATCCTGCGCGAGAGCGGTACGGCCGGGGCCGCCGCCCCGCAGCCCACGCTGGAGCGGGCCGACGCCCTGCTGGCCGAGGTGACGCGGGCGGGCCTGCCGGTGCGGCTGCGGGTGGAGGGCGAGACGGTGCCCCTGCCCCGCACCCTCGACACCTCGGCCTACCGGGTGCTGCAGGAGGCGATGACGAACGTGCTGCGCCACGCCGGTTCCGTACCGACGGTGGTGACGATCTCGTACGCCCGGGACGGGGTCTCCGTGGCCGTCGTCAACGAGCGCGGTGAGGTTCGGCCGGTTCCCGCTTCCCGTGGCCGGGGCGGGCACGGCCTGGTGGGGATGCGCGAGCGGGTGGCGCTGTTCGGCGGGTCGTTCGACGCGGGGCCGCTGCCGGACGGCGGGTACGCGGTGCGGGCCCACTTCGCGATGCCGGGCCGGTAGGGGGTCGATCATGAGTGTTTCAGTGGTGCTGGTCGACGATGAGGCGATGGTCCGGGTCGGCCTGCGGATGGTGCTCAGCGGCGAGCCCGACATCACGGTGGTGGGCGAGGCGTCCGACGGCGACCAGGCGGTCGACCTGGTCACCCGTACGCGGCCGGACGTGGTGCTGATGGACATCCGGATGCAGCGCGTGGATGGTCTGGAAGCCTCGCGCCGACTGCTCGCGGCGGCACCGGACACGAAGATCATCATCCTGACCACCTTCGACGAGGACGAGCACGTGGCGGCGGCGCTCCGGGCGGGCGTGAGTGGATTCCTGCTCAAGATCTCGCCGCCGGAGCAGCTCGTCGACGCGGTCCGGTTGGTGGCGGCCGGGCGCGGGCTGCTCGATCCGGCGGTCACCCTGCGGGTGATCCGCGGCTTCGCCGCGCAGCCGGAACCGGTCCCCCGTTCCCGCGAGCTCGACCAGCTCACCGTGCGCGAGGTCGACGTGCTCCGCCTCGTCGCGGAGGGGCTCACCAACGCCGAGATCGGGGGTCGGCTGTTCCTCGGCGAGGCCACCGTCAAGACCCACCTCTCGCGGGTGCTCATGAAGCTCAACCTGCGCACCCGGGTGCAGGCCGTGGTCTACGCGTACCAGCATGGCCTGGTCCGACCGGGAGGGCGGTGAACTGGACAAACAGCCAGCAAGCCGCCCCCTGTTCGGGCACGGCATCCGCGTTGTTCACCCGCACGTCAACATTGACCGCCGATCGCTTCACCTCCTGCTCGTAGCGTCGCCGACGCGTCCGCGGATTGCGGACACTCCGCTGGGAGGAACGCAACGATGCACATCTTTTCCAAGCGCCGGCTGTCGGCCGTCGCCATCGCCGGAGCGGCCGTCATGGCCGTCGGCAGCGCAGCGTCGGCGGCGCCGGGCGGGTCGACCGGCCCGAGCAGCAGCGACGCGCCGTACCTGGTCCGGCACACGCCGGGCGTCACGCTGACGTCGCTGCTCACCACCGGCGACTCGGTCGGCGGCTACCGGATGGCCGGCATCCCCGACGGCCTCGGCGCGTACGACAACGGTGACGGCACCTTCACCGTCCTGATGAACCACGAGCTCGCCAACACCGTCGGGGTCGCCCGGGCGCACGGCGGCAAGGGCGCTTTCGTCTCCAAGTGGGTGATCGACAAGAAGACCCTGCGGGTGCTGTCGGGCAGCGACCTGATCCGCAAGGTCTTCCTGTCCCGCAACGGGCAGTACGTCGACACGCCGGGCGCGGTGTTCAACCGGCTCTGCTCGGCCGACCTCGCCGCCCGGACCGCGTTCTTCAACCCGAGCACCGGCAAGGGTTACGACGGCCGGATCTTCACCAACGGCGAGGAGTCGACCGGCGGCCGCGCCTTCGGCCACGTCGTCGAGACCGGCGACTCCTACGAGCTGCCCGCCTTCGGCACCGGGAGCTGGGAGAACATCGTCGCCAACCCGGCCAGCGGCGACAAGACCGTGGCGATGGGCACGAGCGACGGCGGGGCGGGCGAGGTCACGCTCTACGTGGGTGACAAGAAGTCCGTCGGGAACCCGGTGGAGAAGGCCGGCCTCACCGGAGGCAAGAGCTACACCATCTCCGTGCCGGGCATGGCGGTGGAGGACAGCACCACGGCGTGGACCAAGGGTTCCCTGCCCTTCACGCTGTCGTCCACCGGCGGCACGTCGTTCGACCGGCCCGAGGACGGCGCCTGGGACCCGAACAATCCGAACGACTTCTACTTCGCCACCACGGCCAGCATGACCAAGCACAGCCGGCTGTGGCGGCTGTCGTTCGACGACGTGACCGACCCGGCCAAGGGCGGCACCCTCACCATGGTGTTCGAGGGCCCGGCGGACCAGGCCAGCGGCCCGAAGATGATGGACAACATCACCATCAACGACCGCGGGCAGGTGCTCATGCAGGAGGACCCGGGCAACCAGGGCTACCTGGCCGGCGTCTACCAGTACGACATCGCCTCGGGCGCGGTGCGCCGGATCATCGACGAGGACCCGGAGCGCTTCCTGCCCGGCGGCGCGTACTTCGACACCACGGACGAGGAGTCGTCGGGCATCATCCCGGCTCCGTTCCTCGGTGCGGGCAAGTACCTGCTGGACGTGCAGAACCACACCAAGTCCGCGGACCCGGAGCTGGTCGAGAAGGGCCAGCTGTTGGTCCTGAACGTGGCTCCGGGCCAGCCGGTCCGGTAGTAACCGCACCAGGGACCCGGGCAGACGTCCGCTGCCCGGGTCCCCGCGTTTTCCGGAGCTGGCCGGTGGTCAGCTGGCCGCGCTGCCCGCCGGCTGTTCCTCGCCGAGCCAGATCGGCTGCCAGTCCGGCACCTCGTGGAAGCGGCGCAGCTCCGACAGCCCGGACACCGACCCGCTCCACGCCGCGTACGGGGGGTTGCTCTCGTCGAAGCCGCTCTGCACGAAGGTCAGCTTCGTCTTCCCGCCGGACTCGGCCAGCTCCCAGGTGCTGACGCCGGTCGGTCCCCAGTCGACGGACATCTTGCGGCCCGGCGTCAGGTCGACCACCTTGGCCGCGTACCCGGCCTCGAAGCCGCCCATGGCGTAGCGGCCGCCGACCCAGGGCTCGATGCCGATCGGGAACCCGAACCAGGCGCTGGCCTGCTCGGAATCGGTCAACGAGGTCCACACCCGGTCCATCGGGGCGTCGATCACCAGTTCGCCGCGCAGGTCGGCCGAGGTGAAGTCGGTGCGGGGCAGCAGTGGGCGCCCCTCCAGGTGGGCGTTGAGGTTGGCCAGCGCCAGGCTCCACCAGGTTTGCAGCACGCCCCGGATGGTGCTGCCGTCGAGCGCCTCGCTGAAGACGAAGTGGCTCTGCCGCAGGGTCAGCTCGGTGTGCTCGCCCTGCGGCGCCAGCTCGATCTCGCTGGTGGTCTCCACGCCGCCGAGCAGCCAGGCGAAGCGCAGGGTGTGGTCGTCGGCGTGCAGCAGTCGCTGCTGCGGGGCGTCGCCTTCCGGCGTGAATCGGCCCCAGAACGCGTACCGCTGCGGCAGCTCGACCTCGGCGTGCTCGGCGAACCAGACGCGCAGCTCGGCGGGGTCGGTCAGCGCGCGCCACACGCGGTCGGCCGGTGCGGCGAGCCGGACTCGGATGGTCAGCAGATCAGTCATTGTTGTCGCCCTTCGGGTAGCAGGCCACGGCGAGCTTGAAGGCGTCTCCCTCGGTGCCGCCGTAACGGGTGAACAGGTCCTGCAGCGTCGACTGCAGGTCGTGCAGGAATTCCTGGCGCCGCTCGGCCGGCACCCGGATCTCGCCGGAGACGCCGATGGACGGCAGCTCGGGCGCGGTGCGGTCGAGGGCGGCGATGTCGGCCTGGACCTCTTCCATCAGGTCGAGCAGGTAGCCCAGGCTCAGCTCGTCCTGTGCCCGGCGCGTCCCACCGATCCGTCCGACGAGGCGGGGTGACAGCCAGTACGACCGGGCGACGGCCTGGTAGATGCCCTCGGTGATGCCGCGCACCCGGCGCTCGGACACCTGCTCGGCCAGCCCGGCCGCGACCAGCTGCTTGACGTGGTAGTAGACGCGCTGCGGCGTCTGGCCCAGCAGACCGGCGACCTCGGTGCAGGTGCGGGGCTCGGCGAGGTGCCGCAGCACTTCGATGCGCTGCGGCTTGAGCAGGGCTTCGGCCTGCTCACGCTCTTCCAGGTACAGGACGTCTCTCATGGCAAAATCAGTTTGTACGTACAAAACTTCTTTGTCAATAGGTTCGACGAAGGCCGCGCGGTCCGCGCGGCCTTCGTCGCTACTTGCCCATGACCAGGGCGTCGGCTGGCGCCTCGACCTTCACCGGCAGGCCGTAGTCGGAGAACTCCACCAGCACGTGCAGGTGGTAGGTGTGTTCCGGGCCCCGGGCGTTCCACCGCACCGCGCGGTCGTACGCCACCGTCTTGATCCGGCCGTCCGCGTCGATCGTCACGTCACCGACCATCCTGTCGGCGGCGATCCCCTGGGTCGAATCCTGCGTCGTGACCTCGAAGTGGTAGCCACCGCCGGGATTCTGGGACACCTTGGCGTCGGCCTGCCGCAGCATCCGGAACAGCTGCTGCGGATCCGCCGAGGTGCCCAGCCCGCCGCCCAGCGCGTCGTCATAGTTCAAGCTCGTCTGCCTGCCCTCCGGATACCGAGCCCACACGATCTTTCCGCTGTCGGGGTCGGCGCCGTCCAGGCCGCCGACGTATCGGACGCCATCGACCAGGCGCTCCTGCAGCCAGCCGATCGACATGGGCGGCCGCAGCCCGGTGCTCGGCGACTCCAGGTAGCCGGTGGCGGTCGCCGGATCGAACGCGCCCTTCGTCACCCAGGTCCTGGCCACCGGCTCGGGCAACTCGCCCCTCGGCGGGACCTTGTCCCTGCTGGTGGTGGTGAACTTCACCCGGTAACTGATGTTCTCGCTGGCCGCCGCGGCGGCGGCCAGCCGCAACTGCGGCGACTTCGGGCTCGCCGCCGCCGTGGGCCGCTCGGCGACCGGCCCGGGCGAGCCTCCCAGGCCGCCGGGAGCACCGGCGCCGACGGTCAGGGCCACGGCAACCGCCCCGGTCACCCCGACCAGCCCGGCCGCGTACGCGGTGCGGTGCAGGGCGATGCGCCGCCGGTGGCGGCGGGTCGCGTCCCCCAGCACGTCACGGGTAAACGCCAGCCCGGCGACCTCGTCCCGCATGCCGTCGATCAACCGATCTTCAACATCAGTGGTCATCTGCCTGCTCCGTTCAATCCTGCGTCTTCGAGAACCCAGTGGGCCGTGAGCTCACGTAGCCGGGCCAGCCCCCGGGAGGCGGTCGACTTGACGGTGCCGACCGAGCAGCCGAGCACCTCGGCGGCTTCTGCTTCGCTGAGCTGCTCCCAGTAACGGAGCACCAGCACGGCCCGCTGCCGGGGCGGCAGCAGGGCCAACGCCTGGATGAGTGCATGCCGGAGGTGCAGGGTCTCGGTACCGTCGGCCTGGCCCGGCGGCTCGATCTCGGTCAGCACCTCCGGCCGGCGCCGGCGCAACCGCCACCGGTCGACCGCGAGGTGGTACAGCGTGCGACGCAGGTATCCCTCCTTGTCGCTGTGCACCCGGCTCCAGTTCCGCATCAGCCGCTCCAGCGCCGCCTGCACCAGGTCCTCCCCGGCGGCCCGGCTACCGGTCAGCAGCACCGCCGTCGCGAGTAGGGCACTGCCGCGTTCGGCGACGAGGACGTCCAGCCCCTCGAAGCGTTTCTTCCGCCGCACCGGCTCTCCTTTCGTCGCCACCAAGGACGACGGGTGGGGCCCGAAGGTTGATTGGCCGACCCGAGCAATCTCCGGAACGGCCCAGACGACGAAAGGCCGCGCGAACCGCGCGGCCTTTCGCTGAACCGATGAGGTCAGGGCGTCCAGTCGGGGCGCAGCGGGTAACCGTTCACGCCCTGCGGGCCGTTGTGGGTGGCCAGCACCTGGTGCAACTGGATGTCGTTCCGCTCGAAGGCCAGCCGGGAGCCGGCCATGTACAACCCCCACACCCGGGCGGTGCCCAGGCCAACCTCCCCGACGCAGAAGTCCCAGTGCTCGACCAGATTGCGGCACCAGCCGGCCAGCGTCAGCGCGTAGTGCTGCCGCAGGTTCTCCTCGTGGTGCACCTCCAGCCCGGCGTCGTGAATCTCGCTGACCAGCCGACCGGGCCCGGCCAGCTCACCGTCCGGGAAGACGTACCGGTCGATGAAGGCGCCGGAGCGGTGCGGGGCGCGGTTGTCCGCGCGGGTGATGCAGTGGTTGAGCAGCCGGCCCCCCGGCTTCAACCGCTCCTTGAGCGCCCCGAAGTACGCCGGGTAGTTGCGCACCCCGATGTGCTCGGTCAGCCCGATCGAGGAGACGGCGTCGAACTGCTCACGCGGCGCGTCCCGGTAGTCCAGGTGCCGCACCTCGGCCAGCTCACCCAGCCCCTCCCGCTCGATCGCCGCCTGCGCCCACTCCGCCTGGGCCCTCGACAGGGTCACCCCGAGCGCCTTGACGCCGTACTCCCGGGCCGCGTGCCGGACCATGCCGCCCCAGCCGCACCCGACGTCGAGCAGCCGCATCCCCGGCTTGAGCGCCAGCTTCCCGGCGACCAGGTCATACTTGGCGCGCTGCGCCTCCTCCAGCGTGTCGCCCGGGCTGCGGAAGACCGCGCAGGTGTACGTCATCGACGGACCGAGCACCTTCTCATAGAAGGCGTTCGAGACGTCGTAGTGGTGCGAGATCGCCTCGCTGTCCCGGCCGCGCGAGTGCCGCAGCCCGGACATCACCCGCTTCCAACGCGGCGCGGCCTCCTGCGGCGGGGGCGGCGGCGGCATCAGCCGCTCCCAGCCCAGCCCCTTCACCAGGGCCAGCCCCTCGCCCACCGCCGGCAACCGCAGGCGCACCTCGTCCTTGAGCACCTTGAACGCCTCGTACGGGTCGCCCGGGTGCACACCCTCCAGCCCCAGGTCACCGCTCACGTACGCCCGGGCCATGCCCAGGTCGCCGGGTGCGGTGAGCAGGTAGGACAACCCGCGCGGGGTGCGGATCGTCACGGTGATCCCGGCATCGGCCGGGCCGACGGCGCTGCCGTCGTAGCCGGTGATGCGGATCGGCAGGTCGCCGGTGGTGACCGTGCGGATCACGTCCGCCACGGTCGGTTCGCCGCGGCGGCCACCCGCCGGCGGGTTGCCCGGGGTGCTCGCCGCCCCCTGTTCACGGTCGGTCAGGCTCATTGTCTCGCTACCGCCTTCTCGTACAGTCCGGTCAGCCGGTGTTCCGGGTCGTAGCGGTCCTTCGCGGCGCGCCAGGTCTCCCCGCCGTAGAGCCGGTGGAACGCCTCCCGGTCGTAGTACGCGTCGGAGTAGAGCGACTTGTGCCCGCCCACCTCCGACACCTTGCGCTCGATCTCCCGGTTGACGTCGCCGTCGGCCGCGCCCTCGGCGATCGGCACGCTGCCCCAGAAGCCGATGTTCACGTAGGTCTCGCCCGGTTGCAGGGGATACAGCGGCCAGGCCCGGGCGGAGCCGGGGCCGGCCGGCTCGCGCAGCCGCAGCGGGCAGAGCCAGACCGGCGTCATCCTGACCGTCCGGGCGAACCAGCGCAGGAAGTCGGCGGTGCGGTCGAGCGGGATCTCCACGTCCTGCACCACCCGCTCCCGGGCCGGGTTGCCCCGCCAGCGGTCGACCCGGGTGGCCACCTGGTACCGGTGCTCCAACCGCACGATCCGGTGATAGAAGTCACTGCGGCGGTAACGCTGCGGCCACAGCCGACGGACCACCGGATGCTGCACCCCGAACGCCGCCGAACACCAGAACCAGTCGGTGTCCCAGCGCCACAGGTAGTCGTACGTGGTCAGCACGTCCCGGGTGCGCCGCTGCAACGACCGGTAGTAGATCTCCTGGCCGGTGTAGTCGCTGGGCCGTCCCCCCGGCTCGTCGGTGAACGTGGCGAGCATCAGGTACGCCTCGCCGGGGCTGAACATCACCGCGTCCATCCCGTCGACGGGGTCGCCCTCCCAGGATCCCTTGGCGATCACCTCGCCGATCGCGTCGGTCAACTCCTCCAGCCGGGTGAACCGGATGTTGCGCAGGGCCACCCACCGGCGTACCGGCTGCAGCTCGATGCGCAGCCGGGTGGCGTAGCCGAGGCTGCCCAGCGAGTTGGGAAAGGCCCGGAACAACTCGGCGTGCTCCCCCTCGGGCCGGGCGGTGACGATGTCGCCCGCGCCGGTGAGGATGTCCATCTCGTACACCGACTCGTGCGGCAGCCCGTTGCGGAACGAGGTGGACTCGATGCCCAGCCCGGTCACCGCCCCGCCCAGGGTGATGGTGCGCAACTGCGGCACCACCAGCGGCATCAGCCGGTAAGGCAGGGTGGCGTCGACCAGGTCCTCATAGGTGCACATGCCCTGCACGTCGGCCGTCCGGGCGGTCGGGTCGACGGCGATCACCCCGGTCAGGCCGCTCACGTCCAGGCCCGGAGCGCCGGGCGCCGATCTCGGCCGGAACAGGTTCGAGGTGCGTTTGGCCAGCCGCACGGTCTCGCCGGGGGGCACCGCGGCGTACGACCGCCGCAGCGTGTCCACCGCTTGCTCATGGTCAACGGGATGATCCACACGCTGAGCACGCATGAGATCACATTACGCCTGCTCCGCCAGCTTGGCGGGCTGTCCACCATGGCCTTTTCGTATCCACCGGTCGGCGGGCGGGTTACCGTGGCGGGCATGCCGTCCCCCGCGATCGCCGCCCTCGACGCCGCCGGACTGCCGTACCGGGTGATCCGGCACGGCCCGGTCCGCAGCCTCGCCGAGGCCGCCCGGGCGCGCGGCGTCGCGGTCCCCGACGTGGTCAAGACCATCGTGGTACGCCGGGGCGAGGACGACCATCTGTTCGTGCTCACCCCCGGCGACCGGGTCGTCTCCTGGCCCAAGCTGCGCGCCCTGCTCGGGGTGAGCCGGATGTCCATGCCTGACGCCGAGGCGGCCCGGGCGGCCACCGGCTACGAGCGCGGCACCATCACGCCGTTCGGCTCGACCACCGCCTGGCCGGTGGTCGCCGACGAGCGGCTGCGCGGCCGGGAGATCACCCTCGGCGCGGGCGAGCACGGGGTGGCCGTGGCCGTCGACGCCGACGCGGCCCTCGCCACGCTCGACGCGACGGTCGCCGACGTGACCGACCCGGAACCGGCCCGCTGACCGGCAGCGTCAGGGCCCGCCGGCCAGCCGCCCCGACTTCGCCTGCCTCGAAGTCGTCAAGGTCCGCCCGACGGCCTACCGTGGACAGCATGCCGAAAGCTGTCTGGAACGACCTGGTCATTGCGGAGAGCGACGACACGGTGGTGGTCGAAGGAAACCACTACTTCCCCCGCGCCGCGCTGCGCGAGGACCTGATCCGCGACTCGGCCACCCACACGTTCTGCCCGTGGAAGGGCACCGCGTCGTACTACACCCTCGAACACGCGGGCCGGACCAGCGCGGACGCCGTCTGGTACTACCCCGACCCGAAGCCGGAGGCGGAGATGGTGCGCGACCGGGTCGCGTTCTGGAAGGACGTCCAGGTCGTCGACTGAGTCACGCCCGCACCAGGCGGCTCGCCATCGACGGTCGCCGTGGGTCAGGATGCCCCCATGTCCGCGCCCCGCACCGACCCGCCCGGCACCGTCTACGGCGCCCGCCGCCTGGCCCGTCTCCGCCTGCCGCAGGACCCGCTGATGCGGATCGCGCTGGGCGTCGCCGTGGTCGGCGTACTCCTGGGGGCGTTCCTCGCCACCGGGGTGCTCGGCGGCGGCGACCAGCCGGTGTCCACGGCGGCCGTGCCGACCCCCACGGCGAGCGAGTCGAGCCCGGCCGCGCCCACCACGGAGGCCACGCCCACCACGGCCGCGCCCACCACGGCCGCCCCGCCGTCGCCGACGGCCGCGCCGGCGCCCCCGGCCCCCGCGGCCGGACCGAAGGTGTTCCGTGGCGTCCCCTCCGGGCGCTGCGTCGGGGTGACCGGTGACGAACCGGAGGGCGCGCAGGCGGCGCTGGCCGACTGCACCGGCGGCCCGGAGCAGCAGTGGGTGGCGACCCCGGTCGCCGCCGACGTGTTCACCCTGGTCAACGCGGCGAGCGGCAAGTGTCTGGACGTCTACGGGCAGAGCGCCGACGACGGCGCGAAGGTGGTGCAGTGGTCCTGCAACGGGCAGGCCAACCAGCAGTGGCGACTCGCCCCGGCCGCCGGCGGCGCCGTGCTGCTGGTAGCCGTGCACAGCGCCAAGTGCGCGCAGGTCCACGACGCCGGTAGCGACGCGGGCAACGCGCTGGAACAGGCCCCGTGCGGCGGCGCGCCCGAGCAGCAGTGGGCGATCGGGTAGCCCCGGGGACGGGTCGCCGACGTGGCGGTGTCCGGCAGCCGCGGACATCGCCAGGTCGCCGATGACACTGGCGGGCCTCGGCGGCCCGGCCGGCGGACGGGGACATCGCCAGGTCGCCGGCGTCAGCCCCGGTAGCTCCAGGCGCGGGGCGCGGCGGCCACTGGCACCGCGACCGGCACGGGCACCGGCTGTCGTCGGCGCAGCAGCAACGACAGCCCGGCCGCCCCGATCGACAGCGCGCCGGCCGCGTACCAGGCGAGGGCGTAGTCGCCGAGCTGGTCGCGGACCAGTCCGGCGCCGGTCGCCGCCACCGCGGCGCCGATCTGGTGGGCGGCGAACACCCAGCCGAAGACGACCGCGCCGGACGCGCCGAAGTATTCCCGGCACAGTGCCACGGTCGGCGGCACGGTGGCCACCCAATCCAGCCCGTAGAAGACGATGAAGACCAGCATGCTGGGCTGCGCGGTGTCGGCGAAGAGGCCCGGAAGCACCAGCAGCGACGCGCCGCGCAGCGCGTAGTAGGCGCCGAGCAGCAGCCGGCTGTCCATCCGGTCGGTGAGCCAGCCGGAGGCCACCGTGCCGGCGATGTCGAAGATCCCGACCAGGGCGAGCAGGCCGGCGGCGGTGGTCTCCGGCATGCCGTGGTCGTGCGCCGCCGGCACGAAGTGGGTGCCGACGAGGCCGTTGGTGGTCGCGCCGCAGATCGCGAAGCCGCCGGCGAGCAGCCAGAACGGCCGGGTTCGCGCGGCGGCGGTGAGCGCGCCGATCGCCCGGGCCGCCGCCCCGCGGGCCGGCGGGGCGGGCGGCAGCACCTCGATGGCGCCGTAGGCGGGCAGGCCGAGATCCGCCGGGTGTTCGCGCAGCAGCCACACCACCAGGGGTACGACCGCCAGCGCCGCCCCGGCGACGACCAGCGCCGCCACCCGCCAGCCGTGGTCGCGGACCAGCACGGCGATCAGCGGGAGGAAGACCAGCTGCCCGGTCGCCCCGCCCGCGGTGAGCACGCCGGTGACCAGCCCTCGCCGGCGGACGAACCAGCGCCCGGTGACCGTGGCCACGAAGGCCAGCGCCATCGATCCGGTGCCCAGCCCGACCAGGACGCCCCAGCAGAGGATGAGCTGCCAGCTCGCACTCATCATGACGGTCAGCCCGCTGCCGAGGGCCACCAGCACCAGCGCGCCGGCCACCACGCGGCGGATGCCGAACCGGTCCATCAGCGCGGCGGCGAACGGGGCGGTCAGCCCGTAGAGCATCAGGTTGACCGAGACGGCGGCGGAGATCGTCGCGAGGGGCCAGCCGAACTCGGCGTGCAGCGGGTGCAGCAGCACCCCGGGCGTGGCGCGGAAACCGGCCGCGCCGACCAGCGCCACGAAGGCGACGGCGGCGACGGCCCATGCCGGGTGGAGACGGCGGGAACGGGTCACGCTCCGAGTCTCGGGGTGGGCGGACCGCACGACGAGTGGCCGGAAAGCCATCGTGCGCAATAATCGGGCCATGGTTGTCGTTCCGCACCGGATCGCCGTGCTCGCCCTCGACCAGGTGGTCGGCCTGGACCTGGGCACCCCGTCCCAGGTCTTCGGCACCGCCCGTACCGACGACTTCCAGCAGCTCTACACCGTCGACGCCTGCGCCCCCGGCGGTGGCCCGGTCCGCAGCACCGCCGGGTTCCAGGTCGTCCCCGATCACGGGCTGGAGCTGCTCGACGCCGCCGACACGGTGATCGTCCCCGGCATCCACGGCGGCCCGCCGCTGGCGGACGGGACGCTGGCCGCCGAGGTGACGGCGGCGCTGCGGGCCGCCCACGAGCGTGGCGCGCGCATCATGTCGATCTGCACCGGCGCGTTCGTGCTGGCCGCCGCCGGCCTGCTCGACGGCCTCCGGGCCACCACCCACTGGGCGTACGCGGACCGCTTCCGCCGGCTGCACCCGGCCGTGGACCTCGACCCGGACGTGCTGTTCATCGACTCCGGCCGGGTGCTCACCTCGGCCGGGGTGGCCGCCGGCCTCGACCTGTGCCTGCACGTGATCCGCACCGACCACGGCAGCGAGGTGGCCAACCGGTCCGCCCGGCGCTGCGTAGTGCCGCCGTGGCGGGACGGCGGCCAGGCCCAGTACATCGAGCGCCCGGTCCCCCGAGCGGCGGAGACCGGCACCGCGGCCACCCGGGAGTGGGCCCGGCAACGGCTGCACGAGCCGGTGGCGCTGCGCGACCTGGCCGCGCACGCCCGGATGAGCGTGCGCACCTTCACCCGGCACTTCCGCTCGGAGACCGGACTCAGCCCGGCGCAATGGCTGCTCCAGCAGCGCACCGAGCACGCCCGGCTGCTGCTGGAGACCACCGACCTGAGCGTCGACCAGATCGCCCGACACGCCGGCTTCGGCACCACCGCCGCCCTGCGCCAGCACTTCCACCAGCGGGTCGGCGTCGCCCCCACGGCCTACCGCCGCACCTTCCACCGCATCTCCTGATCCCCGCCGCCGGACCGGCAGGGCCCCGGGCAGCGCGTCTCACCCAGGAGCTTCGCCGGGCATCGCCCACGCCACCGGCTCGGCTTCGCTCAGGCCAGGTGCGGTTGGCGGCGCAGGGCGCGGAGCTGGGCCAGGTGCATCGGCAGGTGGACGCGGGTGTGCAGGTCCAGGGTGCGGCCCCAGGGCAGCGAGTCGGCCACGTCCAGGTCGAAGCCCTCCCGCAGCACCGTCTCCACCGGGGTCTCCGCGGCCGGGCCGAGGCGTTCGGCGAGGGTGCACAACTTCTGGCTGGTCGCCCGAAGCAGCGCGGCAAGCCCGTCCAGCCCGCCGCACTCGGAGACCAGCGCGTCGAGCTGCGGGCGGTGGATGGTCTCCAGGTCGTAGTACGCGAACGGCGAACCGGCCAGCACCGCCTCGGTCGCCTCGCTCATCAGCTCGTCGTTGGCGGCCAGGTGGGCGACGATCTGCTCGGCGCTCAGCTCCCCGTCCTCGGGCGGCCCGAACCCGCCGGCGTCCACCTCCGCGAGCACCGTCTCGTACGCGCGCCGCAGCTCCGCAGCGTCCACGTCGTCCATGCCCGCATCCAACCCCGCCTACGGACGGCAGCGCCGCGGCTACCCCGCCGGGTTCACCCGGACGAGGCCGCCTGGCGGGGTTTACCCACCCGATCGACCGGGCTAATATAAGCCAAAACTTATGGAGGAGGAGTCTTGACGCTCACCAGTGACCCCGTCCGCGCCGCCGGTCTGGTGGCCCGCGAAATCCGCGGCGGCACCCGCGACGGCCGACCCACCAAGATCGCCATAGCCCGCCGCCGGTACGCCGCCGAACGCCCCGACGTGTGGGACGCGCTCACCAACGCCGAGCGGATCCCGCGCTGGTTCCTTCCGATCAGCGGCGACCTGGTCGTCGGCGGCCAATACCAGCTCGAGGGCAACGCCAGCGGCGTGGTGGAGCGCTGCACCGAACCGGAGAGCTTCGCGGTGACCTGGGAGTTCAACGGCCAGGTCTCGTGGGTGCAGGTCCACCTCGGCGAGGCCGACGGCGGCACGACGCTGGAACTGGTCCACGAGGCGCACGTCGACCCCGACCTGTGGGCGCAGTTCGGCCCGGGGGCGGTCGGCATCGGCTGGGACCTCGCGCTGCTGGGCCTCGGCCAGCACCTGGCCGGCGCCGCCCTCGACCCGGCCGAGGGGGCCGCCTGGCCGCTCAGCCCCGACGGCACCCGATTCGTCCGGCTCGCCGGCGAAGGCTGGGCCCAGGCCGCGATCGGCGACGGCGACGACCCGGAGCAGGCCCGCGCCGCCGCGGCGCGTACCGTCGCGTTCTACACGACCGCGCCGCAGGAGGCACCGGAGGGCTGATGGCGGGTGCCGTCTTCGACGCGCTCGGCGATCCCGTGCGCCGCCGGATCCTCGAGCTGCTGAGCCTCGGCGAGCGGCCGGCGGGCGCGATCGCGGACGCGCTGCACGCACAGTTCGGGATCTCCCAGCCGGCCGCCTCCCAGCACCTCCGCGTCCTGCGCGAGGCCGGGCTGGTGACCGTACGCGCCGAGGGCACCCGCCGCATCTACGGCGTCGACAGCGCCGGAGTCGCCGTGGCCCAGGAGTGGCTCGCGCGCTTCGCGGACCCCTTCGCCCAGCCCCTCGACGCCCTGGAGACCGAGCTCGCCCGCGGTCGCCGGGCACGGCGACGGGCCGGCAACCCGGACCAGGCCCGGGAGCCGGGCCCCACGACCGAGCGCCGACCACCCCGAGCCACCGCCTGATCTCAGGATTGTCCGGACACGCCGACCCCGACGATGCTCCATACACCCTTGGCGGGCCACCCGATCGCAGACCGCGAGTCGTTCCCGACATCAGCTCGACAGCGGGCGAACGAGGGGCCCGCCGGCCGACCCGACGGGAGCCGGCGACCGGTCAGCGGCGGCCGTGGCGGGCGCGCAGGTAGTCGGAGACCACGTACTCGCCGAGATCGTCGAGATCGGGGGTGAACATCCGGCCCCGGGACCGGCGGGCCACCGCGTCGACGAACCGGCGCAGACCCGCATCGTCGCCAAGCATGAACAGATTCAGCGTCGCGCCGTAGCGGGTGAGCCGGTCCACCTCCCGGATGGTCGCCTCGATCGTCTCCGGCAGCGGCGGCCAGTGGAAGTACGCCTCCCCGTCGTCCGGGTCGAGGTGGGCGGTCGGCTCACCGTCGGTCACCACCAGCACCACCGGCTCGGCGCCGGGGTGCCGGCGCAGATGCCGGCCGGCCAGCCGCAGCGCGTGCTGCAAATTGGTGCCCTGCTGCAGGTCCGGCTCCACCGCCGCCAACTCCTGCTGGGTCAGCGGCAGCGCCTCCCGCCCGAACCCGATGATCTGCAGCGCGTCCTGCGGGAACCGGGTCGCCACCAGATGCGACAGCGCCAACGCCGTCTGCTTCATCGGCCCCCAACGCCCCTGGGAGATCATCGAGTACGACAGGTCGACGCAGAGCGCCACCGCCGCCGACGCCCGCCGCTCCGTCTCCACCACCTCGAAGTCGTCGACCGCGAGCTGCACCGGCACGCCCGGACCGGCCCGGCGTACCGCACGGGTCAGCGTGCGCACCACGTCGAGGGGCTGCTCGTCGCCGTACTCCCACGGCCGGGAGGCGCCGCTGACCTCGCCGGCCGCGCCCGCCGAGTGCAGGTCGTGCTGGCCGCGCGGGCCGGCCGTCAGATCGGCGAAGACCCGCCGCAGGGCGGTGCCGGCCAGCCGGCGCAACGCCTTCGGGCTCAGCGTCAGCCCCTCCGCGTCCCGGGTCACCCAGCCCTGCCGGCGCAGCTCCCGCTCCAGCTCCCGCAGCCGGCGTACGTCGTCGGCCGCGTCCCGGCCCAGCGTCCGGGCCACCGCGTCGACATCGACGTCGTCCAGGGTGGCGCCCGGCTGGTCCTGGTCGAGCTGGTCCAGCAGCTCGTCCAGCTCGGCGAGCTCACCGAGCGCCCCGGTCGCCTCGCCGTAGCCGAGCGGCCGGTCGCCCCGGATCCGCTCGCCGCGCTGCCAGTTCAGGTCCGGGCGCAGCGCCCGCAGCTGCGCGTCCAGCTGCGCCAGCTCCCCGGCCAGCCGCTCGCCGAGGGACTGGCGCATCAGCCCGGCCAGCTCCTCCCGCTGCCGATCCGACAGCGACCGCATCAGCCGCTCTCCGGCCGCCGCCCGGCGGGCCAGCACGTCGATCAGCTCGTCGACGTCCTTCGGCCGTTCTGGGAAGAACTCGCCGTGCCGGCGCATGAACTCGGCGAACGCGTCGGTGGTGTCCTCGGACCGGGCGTGCCGGGCGAGCAGGTCGTTGAGGTCGCGCATCATTTCGGCGAGCTGCCGCTGGGCGGCCGGGTCCGCGGCGGCCCGCGCCGCGTCCCGCAGCCCGGCGAAGCGCTGTTCCAGCACCTCGCCGCGCAACCCGTCCAGGATCCGCTGGTACGTGGCCCGCGCCTCGTCGCTGGCCCAGTCGTACCCGGACAGCTCCTCCACGGCGCGGGCGGTCGAGCGGGGCAGGTTGTCCAGCACCGCCTCGGCGAAGCGGGCGTCGTCGCCGTCCCGGCCGCGCAGCTCCTCCCGCTCGGCTGCCAGGGCCTGGTCGAGCAGCGCCCGCGCCCGGGTCACCGCGCCGTCCAGGTCGCCCCGGCGCAGCGCCTCGCGGCGCAGCCGCCGGGCCCGGGCGGCCAGCTCGTCCAGGCCGCCGCGCCCCTGCGGGCCGTGCCGCAGCAGATCCCGCAGCGCCTCCCGCAGGCTGCCGCCGCCCAGCACCTCCGCGCCGACCGCGTCCACCGCGGCCCGCACGTCGTACGGCGGGGCGAGCGGGTCGGGCCCGCCGCGCCACTGCCCGTACCGGAACCGGTTGCCGGCCATGCTCAGTCCCGGCCGCCGTAGACGGTGCGCCCGGAGTCGGTGACGTCCTTGCCCAACCGGCGGGTCAGGTGCAGCCCTTCCAGCACGAACTCGATCCCGGCGGCCGCCTCCTCCGGGCTGGGCGCGTCGCCCAGGCCCAGCCGGTCGAGCACCTTGGCCAACCCCGGCACGGTGCCGACCTGGCGCAGCAGCTCGGCGGAGGAGACCAGCTCGCCGGTCTCGATCACCTCACCCTCGGCGACCAGCGCGGTGAACCCGGACAGGTCCAACCCGGCCAGGCGGCCCCGGAACGTCTCGGCGGTGGCGGTGCGCAGCAGGTGGGCCAGGATCTCGATCTCCCGCCCCTCCTCGCCGCTCTCGAACTCGACCTTGCCGCGCAGGGTGGAGGTCACCGAGACCGCGTCGCCGACCCGGGCCACCGGCGCCTCGGGACGTACCACGGGGTCGCCGGCCCCGGACGCGGCGCCGCCGGCCGCCGGAGCGGCGAGCAGGCCGGCGCGGCGCAGCGCGGCCGCTGCGACGGTCTCCGCGGCGGCGATGGCGAACCGCGCGGACACCCCGGAGCGCGGGTCCACCGACGGCGACTCCCGCACCGCGCGGGCGAACCGGGCGAGCACCTCCAGCACGTGCTCCGGCACCTCGGCGACCAGGTCGGCCTCCTGCCGGATCAGCGCCAGCTCCAGCTCCAGGTCGGCCGGGTAGTGGGTACGGATCTCCGCGCCGAACCGGTCCTTCAGCGGGGTGATGATCCGGCCCCGGTTGGTGTAGTCCTCCGGGTTGGCGCTGGCCACCAGCAGCAGGTCGAGCGGCAGGCGCAGCTGGTAGCCGCGGACCTGGATGTCCCGCTCCTCCAGCACGTTCAGCAGCGCCACCTGGATCCGTTCGGCCAGGTCGGGCAGCTCGTTGACGGCGAAGATGCCCCGGTTGGTGCGCGGCACCAGTCCGAAGTGGATGGTCTCCGGGTCGCCGAGCGTACGCCCCTGGGCGATCCGGATCGGGTCCACGTCCCCGATCAGGTCGCCGACGCTGGTGTCCGGCGTGGCCAGCTTCTCGCCGTACCGCATCGAGCGGTGCAGCCAGCCGATCGGCAGCTCGTCGCCGCGCTCCGCGACGAGGGCGCGGGCGGCCGGGGTGAGCGGGTGCATCGGGTGCTCGTTGAGCACCGAGCCGGGAATGACCGGGGTCCACTCGTCGAGCAGCGCGCCGAGCGACCGGATCAGCCGGGTCTTGCCCTGGCCCCGCTCGCCGAGCAGCACCATGTCGTGGCCGGCGAGCAGGGCCCGCTCGACCTCCGGCAGCACCGTGTCCTGGTAGCCCACGATGCCCGGGAAGCGCTCCTCCCCGGAGCGCATCCGGGCGAGGAGGTTGTCGCGGATCTCCTGCTTGACCGTGCGGTAGTGGTGGCCGGCCGCCCGCAACGCGCCGAGCGTGCCGGGCAGGTCGGCGGGCGGGACCGGGGAAACCTGGGTTGGCGCAGTCACCTGAGCAACGCTAGCGCGCGGTTGGGGGTCACCGACGGCCCGCGAGGACTTCCCGGGCGATGGCATCTCGTTCGGCTGCCTCGCGTTCGGCTCGGGCCTGTTCCGCGGCAGCGCGCTGGTCATAGGCCGCTCGCGCGGTGGCAATTTCGTTCTGGTGCGTCTCGGTCCACGTCACCAGTGCCCGGATTGTCTTGTGCAGGGTGGCGCCGAGTGCGGTCAGCTCGTAGTCGACGCGGGGTGGAACCGTCGGGTGCACCGTCCGACTCACCAGCCCGTCACGTTCCAGGTGCCGCAGGGTGCGGGCGAGCATTCGCTGGCTGATGCCGTCGATCATGCGCCGTAGCTCGGTGAAGCGCAGGCTGCGTCGGTCCAGCAGGGCGATGACGAGCAGTGACCACTTGTCGGCGATCCGGTCGAGGATCTGGCGCACCTCACAGTCCTCGCGGGTGTCCCACTGGAGGACGTCGTAGTCGGCGTCGGTATCTCCGCAGTCACCGAGGGACCGGAAAGTTCCGTCTTCCATGCCTGTTGATGGTGCCTGACGATGCTCTCGGTAACAAGAAGGAACCAACATGCACCAGGAGAACCGGAGGGTGGTACGCCCTCCGAGAGGAGTCGCGATGTCTACGTCGAGCAGCCGTATGGGTGCGCGGGCGTGGGGTGTGTTGTTCGTGTTGTGCGGGGCGATCTTCCTGGAGGGGATCGACGTGGCGATGCTGAATGTCGCGCTGCCGGCCATCAGGGAGGATCTCGGGCTGTCGACCGGGGTGCTCAGCGGGGTGGTGAGCTCCTACGTGCTCGGGTACGGGGGCTTCATGCTGCTGGGCGGGCGAGCGGCCGACCTGCTCGGCCGGCGGCGGATGTTCCTGCTGTGGCTGGTGGTCTTCCTGATCTTCTCTGGGCTGGGTGGTTTCGCCACCGAGGGCTGGATGCTGCTGGCGGCGCGCTTCGTCACCGGAGTGGCGGCTGCGTTCATGGCCCCCGCCGGGCTGGCCCTGGTGACCAGCAACTTCCCCGAGGGCCCGCAGCGCAACAGGGCGCTGGGGGTGTACGCCGGCACCGCCGCCGGTGGCTTCTCCCTCGGCTTGGTCGCTGGTGGCCTGCTGGTCTCGGCCGGCTGGCGGTGGGTGTTCTTCGCTCCGGTAATTCTCGCCGCGGTGATTCTGCTGGCCGCGGTGCCGCTGCTGAAGGATGACGTGCAGGAGACCCCGGAAGTGCAGGGCTTCGATTTCGCCGGTGCCCTCAGCGTCACGGCCGCCATGCTGCTGCTCGCCTACGGTGTGGTCCGGCTGGAGCACGGTGGGCAGGGGCTTGGGACGACCGTGGCGTTCCTCGCCGCAGGCATGGTTGTTCTGGGAGCCTTCGCCCTGATCGAGCGGCGCTCGGCCAGCCCGCTTGTCCGGCTCGGCATCCTGAAGTCGGCTCCGTTGGTGCGGACCAACCTGGCTGCGCTGCTGTTCATGGTCAGCTTCGCCGGGTTCCAGTTCATGGTGACGCTCTACCTGCAGGAGTTGCGGGGCTGGACCGCCCTGCAGACGGGTCTGGCGATGCTCGTCGTTGGCATCGACACCATCCTCGCCCCGACCCTGACGCCGTGGCTGGTCAACCGGTTCGGAAACGTGCGGATCCTCTTCGGCGGCATCGTCTCCGCCGCGCTGGCTTACACGCTGTTCCTGCCGGTCGCGCCGGATTGGGCCTACGCGGCGATGCTGCCGAGCATGCTCCTGCTGGGCCTGGCCTTCTCGCTGTCCTACGGCCCCCTGACCATGGCAGCCACCGATGGCATCGACGAACGGGAGCACGGCCTGGCCGGTGGCCTGCTCTACACCTCGATGCAGTTCGGTATGGCGCTCGGCATTTCCGCGGTAACCGCGGTGAGCCTGGCCACGGGCAGCGCGCAGGACGGGGAAGGCATCAGCCTGGAGGCAATCCGCAGTGGCCTGGTGCTGCCGGCGGCTGCTGCCGTCCTCGCCGCGCTCATAACGGCGTTCGGTCTGCGCCGGAAGGCACCGACGCCTCGGGTGCCGACGCCGGCAGCAGCCCGCACATTGGTCTGAGCAGGAGGAGCAGCGATGGCGATCAGGGTTGCCACGTTCTCGATGATCGAGAGCCAGTTCAACGCCTACCTGCGGGACATCGGCTACGCCACCATGACCACGGTCGACGTCAAGGGCCGCCCCCGAGCTCGAGTGCTGATCGCGGTGTGGGAACAGGTCGACGAGCGGCTGCTGGGCTGGCTGGCGACGTACAAGACGCCGGTCAAGGCGGCACACCTGGCCACCAACCCGCACGCCACGTTCTCGTACTGGAGTCCTCGGCAGAACGCCGTGGCGATCGACACGGTCACTGAGTGGGTGGACGACATCGAGACCAAGCACTACGTGTGGCAGCTGTACGAGCGGACCAGCCCGACCGGAGTCGGATACCCCCTCGGCAACTTCTGGCGCAGCCCCGCCGACCCGAAGCTGCACGTGCTACGGCTGACCCCGTGGCGCGTCCAAGTCATCCGCGGCACCGATCTGCAGAGCCGTATCTGGCGGGCGCCCGACGCCGACTGACGGCTCGAAGAGACACACGCCGCCGGTCGTACCGGCTGGAAGGACCGGCGGCGTGTCGGCCGTAACAGAGGATCCTTTGCCGCGCCGGTGCGAGCACGCGGAGGGCCCGGCCTCCTGGCTCAACCAGGAAGATTCCCGCGCTGCTGAACGGGTTCGTCACGCCTGCCACACCGTGGGCAGGCACCCCGACGGCGCAGGTGGTACGCCACCGCCGCCGCGCCGAGCGCGACCCCCCAGAGCGGCCAGAGCAGCATCGGCGCGGTGGTGAGACTGAACCCGCCACTCATCTCCCAGAACTTGGGGAGGCTGATCAGCCCGAGGGTGGCCGCGGTCACCGAGATCGCGACCAAGGCCGCCGGTACGACCGCCAACGTGATCGGCACCCGCCGCCCGGCCAGCCCCACCATCCACCGGGGGAACCGTTCACCCCAGGGCCTTACCAGGCCGAGGGTGAGGATCGCGCCGACCGTGGCGAACGCGGCCAGTCCGGCACCCGCCCACACCAGCCCGGTCTCCCGCATCTCCCGCAGGAAGTCCCCCGGGATGCCGAGCGGAATGCCGGCCGCCCAGGCGAACCGGACCACCGCGTAGGAGAGCGGGATGGCCGCGGCCGGGTAGGCGGCCCACCGCCCCCAGCGGGCGGCCGCCGCGGGCGAGGTCCAGCCCCGCTCGTAGTCGTCGCGACCGCAGGCCGGGCAGGCGCCGGCGGTACGCCGCTGCCAGACCAACAGCGCCCCGGCCAGCAGAACAGCGCCGACCAACGCGCAGCACCTCGCCAGCAGCGGCCAGTCGAAGACGTCGGCGTAGTCGACCGGCGGCCAGCCGAACGGCGCGCCGATGATCAGCATCGGCAGGTAGCCGAGGATGACCAGCACCCGGGCGTCCGGCACCACCACCGCCAGCCCGAAGGCGACCGCCCATCCGTAGCCGAGCAGCAGCGCCCGGGGCAGACCGCGTACCGCGTCGGTGCGGCTCATCAGCAGCGCCGCGACCGCCGCGAGCAGCAGCACCCCGGCGAACAGCGGGGCGCCGAGGTGGACCGGGACCAGCCGGAGCAGGCTGGCCTCGCCGTGCGGATCGTTGGCGCCGAACGGGTAGCCGGACCCGATCAGCGAGGAGACTCCGGCGAGCAGGCCCCAGCAGCCGAGCCAGGCGGCGGCGAGCGGGGCGGCCAGACGAAGCCGCGTCCCGGCGGCCCGGTGGGGTGGGGAATCGGTGATCGTCATCATGGCTCCAGCCTCGGCCGGCCGGGCACTCCGGTCCTCCCGTGCGGCGGGGAACCCGTTCCCCCGCCGGAGGGACTCAACCGGTCGGCACCACGAAGCCCGACTCGTACGCGGCGATCACCGCCTGCGTGCGGTCCCGTACCCGGAGCTTGGTCAGCACGTTGCCGACGTGGGTCTTCACCGTCTCCACCCCGACCACCAGCCGCTCGGCGATCTCAGTGTTGGACAGCCCGGTGGCCATCAGCCGAAGCACCTCGGCCTCCCGGTCGGTGAGCCGCGCCGACCGCAGCCCGTCCCCGCCCCGGCCCCCGTACGCCCCGACGAGCTGCCGGATCGCCGCCGGGAAGAGCAGCGACTCACCGGCCGCCACCACCCGGATCGCCTCCACCACCTCGCTCGGGCGGGCCCGCTTGAGCAGGAAGCCGCTCGCCCCGGCGCGCAGCGCGTCGTAGACGTACTCGTCGTTGGCGAACGTGGTGATCACCAGGATGCGCGGCGGGTCGGCGGAGGTGGCGAGCAGCCGGCGGGTCGCCTGGATTCCGTCGATGGCGGGCATCCGGACGTCCATCAGCACCACCCGGGGGCGCAGCTTCGCCACCAGCGGCGGCACCTCCGCGCCGTCCGTCGCCTCACCGACCACCCGCAGGTCCGGCTGGGCGTCCACGATGGCCCGCAGCCCCACCCGGACCAGCTCGTCGTCGTCGACGATCAGCACGTCGATGCTCACCCGTTATCCCCCCTCGGCACCGGCAGCGAGGCCCGCACCCGCCACCGGTCGTCCTCCGGCCCGGCGGTGAGCCGCCCGCCGAGCAGCAGCACCCGCTCCCGCATGCCGGCCAGGCCGCGTCCGCCGCGCCCCGCCCGCGCCGCGCCGCGCAGGCCGTTGACCAGCTCGATCTCCAACCACCGACTGGTCCAGGCCGGCGCGTCCGACGCCGCGCCGCGACCGGGAGCCGCCGCGTCCTGGGGTACGTCCACCCGCAGCGTCACCGGACCGCGGCCGTGCCGGGCCGCGTTGGTCAGCCCCTCCTGCACGATCCGGTAGCCCTCCCGGGACACCGCCGCGGGCAACTCCCCGACCGCCCCGCTCACCCGGGACTCGACCGCCAGGCCGGCGGCGCGGGTGTCGGCGACCAGCCGGTCCAGCCGGGCCAGGGTGGGCTGGGGCGCGGTGGCGGCGCGCCTCGGCCCGCCGTCGCTCTCCCGCAGCAACCCGAGCACGTGGTCCAGATCGTCCATCGCGTGCCGGCTGGTCTCCTCGATGGCGAGTAGCGCCCGCCGGGTGAACTCCGGGTCGACGTCGAGCAGTTCACGGGCGGCCCCGGCCTGGAGCGTGGCCACGGTCAGCGCATGCCCGACCGAGTCGTGCAGCTCCCGGGCCAGCCGGTTCCGCTCGGCCAGCCGGGCGGCCCGGGCCTCCAGCGCGGCGATCCGCTCGCCCTGGGACGGGCCGAGCAGCACCGGCGCCATCGACGCGGCGAGCGCGCCCAGCCCGGCCACCGCGTAGCCGAGCCCGACCAGCAGCACCACCCCGGTCAGCGTGGCGCCGACCGGGTTCGCGATCAGCGGCCCGAACCCGTTGGCCCGGCTCACGCCCGGATCGAGGCCGATCGGCCCGGCCAGGAAGACCAGCGCCATCGGCAGGGCGCTGATCGCCGCGAACAGCACCAGACCGCCGGTGAGCAGGTGCAGCGCGATCCAGAGCGCCGCGCGTACCCGGGTCTCCCGGTCGATCCGGTGGCCCGCCGCCGGCTCGGGCAGGTCGACCGCGAGCAGCGCCCGCGCAGCCGCGATCTCCAGGGCCCGACTGCCGGCGAGGAACACCGGCACCGCCGCGAGCAGCACGGCCACCAGCAGCAGCCCGAAGACCACCGGCCGGGGTGCGTCGTCGTTGGCCAGCATCTGGGCGAAGGCCGCCGCGAGCAGCGCGTACGGCAGCGCGAGCACCCCGCCGAGCAGCAGGAACACCGCCCGCCGCCAGGTGCTCCCGCGCACCAGCGGCCCCAGCACCCCCCGGAGACTCACCCACCCATTCTCGCGCCGCCCAGCACCCGGTCGACTCCCCCACGATGGGGAGATCCGCACCGCCGGGGCGTCAGCGGTGCTCCTGGACGTACTTCTCGGGGTCCTTGTCCAGGAACGGCAGGTTCCGGCCGTTCTTGTGCTCGCCGTAGAACCTCAGCCAGCGCGCCCCCAGCTCGGCGCGCAGCTCCACGCCGGCGTGCCGGCGGAAGTCGGGCAGCGCCTCGTCCTCCTCCTCGGCGAGGTGCTCGCTGTTCTCCCGGCGAGCCTTCCACACCGCCGCCCACCAGGGGTCCGAGCCGACCTCGTGGCGCTTCGACTCGGCGATCGCGTCGCGGATCTTGTTGTGGTCGCCGATGGCGTCCTCGGTCTCCTCCTCGCCGTCGTCGCCGTGCTTGACCAAGTGCGGGTAGAGGATGGCCTCCTCCGCCTCGGCGTGGATGTCCAGATGCAGGGCGAGCGCTTCCCAGATGGACAGCAACTCGGTCGGGTCGCGGGCGTCGTCGAGCCGGGCGAAGCCGCGACGGAAGGCGGCGTGGTCGTCGAGGATGAGTGCGGTGATGTCGTCCATGGTGGTCACTTCCCGGTCCGGGCGCGGATCAGCTTGGGTACGGCGGCCAGGCCGGTGACCGGCCGGAACTGCCGGGCGGCGGTGGCCAGGGCGGCGTACTCGTCGTCGGCCAGGTCGATCTCGGCGGCGGCCGCGTTGCGTTCCATCTGCTCGACGCCGGAGGCGCCGGGGATGGCCACCACGTTCGGGGAGCGCAGCACGTACGCCAGGGCGATCTGGCTGGGCGTGGCGTCGTGCGCGGCGGCCACCTCGCGCAGCGTGGCGATCAACGGGGTGCCGCGTTCCAGGTTCTCCGGCAGGAAGTACGCGTTGGCCCGGCGGACCGCCCCGCCGGGCAGGTTCCGCGCGTCATACCGGCCGGAGAGGAACCCCTGCGCGAGCGGGCTGTACGCGATGACGATCCGGCCGGCCTGCTCCGCGTACGGAATCAGGTCCGCCTCGGGGCCACGGTCGACCATGCTGTAGCGGACCTGATTGCTCAGCACCCGGCGGCCGAGCGCGGCCTCGGCCGCCTGCCAGCGGCGCAGGCGGTAGTTGCTGACCCCGACCTCGCCGACCAGCCCGACGTCCTGCAGGCCGCGCATGCCCCGCATGGTGGTGGTGTCGGCGACCACCGGGTTGGGCTGGTGCACCTGGTAGAGGTCGATGCAGCTGACGCCGAGCCGGGCGGCGGAGGCGACCGCGCGCTGATGCACCACCGGGGCGACCGGCAGCACCGGGAAGATCTTGCTGGCCACCACGACCTTGGCCCGGTCAGCGCCAAGCGCCGCGCCGAGGATGCGCTCGCTGCGGCCGAAGCCGTAGAGCTCGGCGGTGTCGAAGAGGGTGACGCCGAGGTCGAGCGCCCGCCGGACGATGTCCGCTGCCCGGCGCTCGTAGTCGGCGCCGTAGCCCCACTCCTTCGAGCCGAACTGCCACGTGCCGAGGCCGATCTTCGAGATCGGCTTGGGGGTGTCGAGCTGGACGAAACGCATGGCACCGAAGCTACCCGGACAAGCGGGACCCCACGCCCGTTCCGCCACCGGCGGCACAATGGGCGGGTGGATCTCCGCATCCGGGCCGCCCGCCCCGCCGAGGCGGCCGAGCTGACCGAGCTGGCACTGCGTTCCAAGGGTCACTGGGGCTACGAGGCCGAGTTCCTGGCCCGCTGCCGCAGCGAGCTGACGCTGACCCCGGCGGACGTGGCCACGCGGCAGGTGGCGGTGGTCGAACGGGACGGCGCGGCGGTCGGGTTGTTGGTGCTCGGCGGCACCCCGCCCGAGCTGGAGCTGGACATGCTCTTCGTGGACCCGCCGGCGATCGGCACCGGCGTCGGTCGGGTGTTGTTCGACCACGCCGTGGCCACGGCCCGCGCCGCGGGCGCCCGTGCGCTGTGGCTCGACGCGGATCCGGGCGCGGAGCCGTTCTACCGGCACGTCGGCGCGGTCCCGGCCGGCACCGCCGTCTCCCCCTCCACCGGCCGCACCCTCCCCCGCCTGCGCTACGACCTCTGATCGCGGTCCCGTCACACGCCAGGGCTAGGGTCGCGTGGTGACCTACCTCGCCGCTGATCAGCGTTACGACTCGATGACCTACCGGCGCAGCGGGCGCAGCGGTCTGCGCCTGCCCGCCATCTCCCTCGGGCTGTGGCACAACTTCGGGCCGGACCGGCCGTACGAGCGGCAGCGGGACATCGTCCGGCGCGCCTTCGACCTCGGCATCACCCACTTCGACCTGGCCAACAACTACGGCCCGCCGCCCGGCACCGCCGAGGAGAACTTCGGCCGGCTGCTCGCCACCGACCTCAAGCCGTACCGGGACGAGTTGGTCGTCTCCAGCAAGGCCGGCTACCTGATGTGGCCCGGCCCGTACGGCGAATGGGGCTCCCGCAAGTACCTGATCTCGTCGCTGGACCAGTCGCTGCGCCGGCTGGGGCTCGACTACGTGGACATCTTCTACTCGCACCGGTTCGACCCGGACACGCCGCTGGAGGAGACGATGGGCGCGCTGGACGCCATCGTCCGCTCCGGCAAGGCGCTGTACGTCGGCATCTCCAACTACAACTCCGAGCAGAGCGCCCGGGCCGCCGCGATCCTGCGTGACCTCGGTACGCCGCTGCTGATCAACCAGCCCGCGTACTCGATGTTCAACCGCTGGACCGAGACGGACGGCCTGCTGGACACGCTGGAGAAGGTCGGCGCGGGCTGCATCGCGTACAGCCCGCTGGCGCAGGGCCTGCTCACCGACCGCTACCTGGGCGGGATCCCGGCGGACTCCCGGGTGCGCACCAGCGTGTTCCTCAACGAGAGCGACCTGACCGAGGAGCGGATGGCGACCATCCGGGCGCTCGGCGCGATCGCCGAGCGGCGCGGCCAGACCCTGGCCCAGCTCGCCCTGGCCTGGGCGCTGCGCGACCCGCGGATGACCAGCCTGATCATCGGGGCGAGCAGCGTGGCCCAGCTGGAGGGAAACGTGGCCGCGCTGGACAACCTCGACTTCACCGCCGAGGAACTGGCCGAGATCGAGCGGGCCCTGGGCTGATCCCTGTGTCTCGGACCGCGCCGCAGGTTCCGTCGCGAGACGGCCGCGCGGCGCGGTTCCGACGGCGAGGCAGCCCGGCGGCACGGGCGGTTCACCGGCCGGCCCGGGTGTGCTGACCGAACGGGCCGCCGGGGCGGCGCGGGGCGGCGGCGGACCGGGGTCGGGCCCTACAGTGTCGGGACCAAGCGATCAAGGAGCGTGCCGTGCCCGAGTCGCCATCGGCGCCAGATTCCCCCCGGACCGCCCCGGCGACCGAACCGAGCGGCGGTGACGTCCCCGCCGACGTCACGCCGTACCTGCTCGTCATGCCCACGGGGGACGGCGCGCCGCCCGGCATGGTGTGGCCCGGCCAGGAGGGCCAGCCGGCCTGGGCGATCCCGGTGACCGTGCCGCCCGGCACTCGCGGCTACGCGCTGTTCGTACCGCTGGTATCACCTGGCGAGGACCAGCCGGTGCCCGCGCAGGCGGCGGCCCCGCGGGTCATGGCGCCCGCGCCGGGCGTGCCGGCCCAGGCGACCCCGCCGGCCGTCGAGGCCACGGCGAGCGCGCCGGCCACGGCCGGCACCGGGAGCGCCACCGACGGACCGGCGGCTGACAAGGACGCAGCCGACGCACCGGAGCCCCAGGGCACCCCGGCAGCGGACACGACGCCGCCGCCGGCCGGGATCGCCCCGCAGTCCTCAGCCGCACCGGCGACGCCCCCGCCTCCGGGATATCCACCGCCGTACGTCGTGACGCAGCCCGTGCTGCACCCCGGGGGCGGCTGGGCACCGCGCCCGCCCGTGCCCCGGACGTCGTTCCTCGGCGCGCGCTGGCCCGGGCCGAAGCCGGCCACCGGGCGAGCCGCCCCGCTCGCGGTCCTCGCCGGCGCGCTCGGCACCGCGTTCTTCGTACCGCTGAGCCGAGTCGGCATCGGCTGGTTCCTCGGCTGGCTCACGCTGACCCTCGGCGTGCTGGTGGCGGTCCGGCGGCGTACCGCCGACCTGCCCCGCACCGACCGACTGATCCGGGGCGGCTGGGCGGCGGCCGCCCTGGTCCTGCTGGCCGTGCTCGCCTTCCGCAACGCCTGGTGGCTGGTGACGTTCTGTGTCCTCGGCGCACTGGGCTGCGCGACCCTGGCCATCGTCGGCGGGCGGTTGGTCCGCTCGATCCTGTTCGGCCTGCTCGCGGCGCCGTTCGCGGCATTCCGCGGCCTGCCCTGGGTACGCCGGCACATCACCGCCTCCCCGGACGCCGGGAAGGTCCGCCGGGTCGCCGCCTCGGTCGTCGCCACGGTGCTGGTGCTGTTGGTGTTCGGCAGTCTGCTCGCCTCGGCCGACGCGGCGTTCTCCGAACTCATCGGCGCGACCGTCCCGAACACCGACGCCGGGGCGATGTTCCGCGGGATCTTCCTGGCCGCCGTCGGCGGGCTGATCGCGGTCGCGGCGGTCTACACCCTGGCCGCCCCGCCCGACCTGTCCACGGTGGACAAGCCGAGCAACCGCCGGCTCAGCCTGCTGGAATGGGCCCCCGCCATCGCGGCACTGACGCTGCTCTTCGTCGGTTTCGTGGTCGTGCAGTTCACCGTGCTCTTCGGCGGGCAGCGGCACGTGCAGAAGGTCGCCGGGCTGAGCTACTCCGAGTACGCCCGTAGCGGCTTCTGGCAGCTGCTCTTCGTCACCCTGCTGACCCTGGCCGTGCTGGCCGCGGTGAGCCGGTGGGCCAGCCGGGAACGTCCGGTCGAACGCACCGTGCTGCGCGTCCTGCTGGGCCTGCTCAGTGCGCTCAGTGTGGTGATCGTGGTGTCCGCGCTGTCCCGGATGTGGACGTACCAGAAGGTCTACAGCTTCACCGGCGAGCGGATCTTCGTGATGGCGTTCGAGTTGCTGCTCGGGGTGGTCTTCCTGATGATCCTGGCGGCGGGCGTCCGGTGGCAGGGCCGTTGGATCCCGGGGTCGACCGTGGCGCTGGCCGTGGCGATGCTGCTCGGCCTGGCGGTGCTCAACCCGGAGGACTACGCCGCGCGGCGCAACATCCTGCGGTACGAGCAGACCGGGAAGATCGACGCGTGGTACCTGCGGGCGCTCTCCGCGGACGCCACCCCGGCCCTGGCCAAGCTCCCCGATCCGGTACGCCGTTGCACGTTGAGCTGGATCGCCGACGACCTGGCCGAGTCCGACCCCTGGTACGCGTGGAACCTGGGCCGGTACCGGGCCCGGCAGGAACTCGACCGGCTCGGCCCGGCCGCGATCGGCGGGCAGAAGGACTGCCGCAAGGCCGACCAGTTCGACCTGCCAAAGAGGCGCGGCACCCGGTGACGCCCCGGGGCCGGGTGCGAGTTGGGCCCGGCCCCGGCCCGGGTCAGCCCTTGACCGCGCCGCCCACGATGCCGCGGACGAAGTAGCGCTGCAGGCCGAAGAAGACCGCCAGCGGCAGGGCCATCGACACGAACGCCGCCGCGCCGAGGAGGTACCAGCCGCCGCCGAGGGAGTTGACCAGGTTCGCGATCGCCGCGGTCATCGGCAGGTTGTCCGAGTTCGCGAGCCCGATGTAGATCAGCGCGACGAGCAGGTCGTTCCACACGAACAGGAACTGGAAGATCGCCAGTGCGGCGAAGGCCGGCACGCTCATCGGCACCGCGATCCGGAAGAACGCCGTCACGTGGGAGGCGCCGTCCATGTAGGCCGACTCGAACACCGCCCGCGGCAGGGACCCCATGAAGTTGCGCAGCAGGTAGACCGCGAACGGCAGGCCGTAGCCGGTGTGGGCCAGCCACACGGCCAGGAACTGGCCGGTGATCTCCCACTCGGCGAACAGCTTCAGCACGGGAATGAGGGTGGTCTGGAGCGGGACGACCAGCAGCCCGACGATCACCACGAAGAGCACGTCACGACCGGGGAACTGCATCCAACTGAACGCGTACGCGGCGAACGCCGCGACGAAGAGCGGGATGATGGTGGCCGGGATGGCGATGAACAGGCTGTTGACGAACGCTTCGCCGATGCCGCTCTGCTGGAAGACGTCGCGGTAGTTCTCCATGGTGAACTGGTACGGCGGGGCGAACGCCGTCCACCAGCCGGCGGTGGACAGCTCCGACTGTGGACGGAACGAGCTCACCAGCAGCCCGACCGTCGGCACCGCCCAGACGACCATCAGGGCGACGACCGCCAGGTGCAGCACGAGGCGGCGGCGAGGCCGGGCGGGCTTGCGGGTGGCTGCGGCCCGGGTGCCGGGCGCCTTGGGCGTTGCGACCGTGGTCATCTGATCGACTCCTGGGCACGGAACTTACGGATGTTGAAGCCCATGATCGGGACGATCGCCAGCAGGAGGACGACCGCGACGGCGCTGGCTCGGCCGAAGTCGCCGAACACGAACATCTCCTTGATCATGAGGTTGGCGATGACCTCGGTGTCGTAGTTGCCGTTCGTCAGCGTGTAGACGATGTCGAACGTCTTCAGCGAGGTGATGATCATCGTGGTGGAGACGACCGCCAGGGTCGGGCCCAGCAGCGGGAGGATCACCCGCCGGAAGACCTGCCACTCGTTGGCGCCGTCGATTCGGGCCGCCTCCAGCAGCTCGGGGTCGATCCCCTTGAGCGCGGCAGAGATGATGACCATCGCGAAGCCGGTCCACATCCACACCATGATGGCGATGAGCGCGAACGTGCTGAGCCGGAAACCGGGCGACTGCAACCAGCCGACAGGTCCCAGCCCGACCGCCCCGAGCAACGCGTTCAACGTGCCGGTCTGGGTAGTCCCCTCCGGCTTGTAGTCGTACATGAACTTCCAGATGACACCGGCCGCGACCATGCTGATGGCCAATGGCAGGAAGATGATGCTCTTGGCCAGCGCCTCATACCGGACCCGGTCCACAAGCACGGCGATGACCAGGCCCATCCCGACCGTGAAGCCGGCGAAGAACAGTAGCCACAGAACATTGTTGAGGAGCGTGCCGATGGCGTCACTGTTGGTGAAGAACCACCGGTAGTTGTCCAGCCCGACGAACGTCGGCGTGAGCTCATTCTTGCCGTAGAAACTCCGGATGATCGTCCGGATCGTCGGATAGATCAGGAAGAAGGCGAGGAACCCGAGCGCCGGCGCGATCCAGAGCCACGGCCGGATGCGCTGCTGCCACTGGTTGTTGCGCGCGGCGACGGCGAGCACGCGCTCGGTTCCCCAGACGTACAGGATCAGGATGGCCGGAATGCCGACAACCACCTGAAGTGCCGTGGCCAGGCGTGAATCCACTGTTGCCTCCGGGAATCGCACCACGGGATGAGGCGGGGGAGCGGCCACGCCACTCCCCCGCCCGGACTAGGACTGGTACGCGTCCTTCTGCGCCGCATCAAGGTCGGCGAGGACCTGGTCGAGGGACTTGGTGCCGTTGGTCAGCGCCACCATCCCCTTCCAGAACGCGTCGTTCATGGCGGTCGGCATCAGGTCCGACGCGTCGAAGGCGAAGGACTTCGCGTTGGCCAGGATCTCCGCGGAGCGCTTGCTGACGTCATCCGGGTAGCTCTTGGCGTTCTTGTTCGCCGACAGGGCCCCGCCAGCCTTGACCCAGATGTCCTGCGCCTCAGCCGTGACCAGGTACTTCATCAGCGACTTCGCGGCCGGCGTGTCCTTGAACATGCCGAACAGGTCGCCCGCGCCCTCGACCGCGCCCGCGTACTGGGCCTCGATGTCCGGGAACGGCAGGAAGTTGTAGTCGGTGCCCGCCTTGGCCTGCTTGAACTTCCCCAACCCGGTGATGAAGCTCCCCTGGTGGTGCAGCTGGCAGCCGGGCGGGGCCGCGAACAGCGGGTCGCCACCGGCCTCGAAGTTCGTCGCCACGGCGGCCTTGCCGCCGCCGTAGGTGTTGGCGACGACGTCGTTCACGTAGATCTCGAACGCCTTCCTGATGGCCGCGTCGGACCACTTGACCTTGCCCTGATACCACTGGCTGTAGACATCCGGGCCCGCGGTCCGCAGCACCAGGTCCTCGATCCAGTCGGTGCCCGGCCAACCGGACGCCGCGCCGGACTCCAGGCCGACGCACCAGATCGCCTTCGCCTTGCTCTGGTTCGCCTTCGCCTGGGTCATCAGGTCGTTCCACGTCTTGGGCGGATTCGCCCCGTAGTCGTTGACCTTCGGGTCGTACCAGATGAGGCCCTTGACGGCGGCCTTGATGAAGACGCCGTGCACCTTGCCGTCGACCTTGCCCAACTCGACCAGCGCCGGGGCGGTCTCGCTCTCGTACGTTTTGATGTCGAGCACGTCGTCCAGTGGCAGCAGCTTGCCAGTCTTGGCGTACTCGGCCATCTGCCCGGGGCCAGGCAGTCCGGCCACGTCCGGCAGCACGCCAGAGGCGACACCGGTGGTCAGGACAGTGTTGATGTCCCGGGTGCCGGTGTACTTCACCTTGGCGCCGGTCTGCTTCTCCCAGGGCTCGACCATCTTGAGGAACGCGGCCTGTTCGTCACCGCCCCAGGTGCCGATCACGTTGACGGTCTTGCCCTTGAGATCATTCTCGTTCGAGGACGAGCCGTCGGTGGAACAGGCGGTCGTCGCGAGCGCGAGCACGGCCAGCGGGACCATCCGCCGCAGCCACCGGTTCATGGGCACTCCTTCTCAGTCACTCGGTACCTCGACTCCGCACAGCCCGTCGGACACCCGATGCGCCTGCTGCCCACGTCACCGCGGAGCGCGCGGACGTCCGGCACGGTCCGCTCCGCCCGTAGGCTAGCGGGTCGGCTCTTCCACAGGCGACGGTCGGTGCCGGTGGCTTGACGCCGCATGCGGCGTCAAGCGTCCTGAACGACGCTCGAGACCCGCTCAAGGGCAACTCGAGTCGGTCGACCGGCATGGATTTCCGGGGGAAGTTTCCGCTGGTCAGATCGAGTTGGACGACCTCGCGTGAGTTGCCCGACAGCTCGCACATCTATCCATAGACGTCGATGCATGGTAGAAATTTCACGGGCCGGCCTCCACTTCGCAAATATCTGCCCCTGCTGCGATTCAGGAGATGCCATGTCAACGACCCGTCGTGTAGTGCGCCGCCGCATGCTCACCCTGCTCCTCGCAGGCGTCGCGGCCATCGGCACCGCCCTCGGCTTCAGCACCCCCGCCTTCGCGATCAGCCACGCCAGCGCCACCTCCCAGCTGCGCGCCGCCGGCATCAGCTGGGTCTCCAGCGGCAACTGCAGCGACCGCAACAACCCGACGTGCACCTCATTCGAGGGCATCCGGCAGGCCACGATCGATGGCATCATCACGTTCAAGCGGGCCAGTGGCTGCGCCATCACCATCACCGGCGGCACCGAGACCGGGCACGCCGGCGGCACCTACAGCCACTGGAACGGCTACAAGGTCGACATCGCCAAGACGACCTGCGTCTACAACTACATCTCCCGCTCCTACACATACGTGGGCTACATATCGGGCTGGGGTTACCAGTGGCGAGCCCCGTCGGGCAACCTCTACACCGACGAGGGCAACCACTGGGACATCCTGTACTACACCTGTGGCTGCTGACGCCTGAGAAGTGACAGACACCCTGGTGCGGGCCTTGCCCGCACCAGGGTGTCTCGCTTGGCCCGCCGTCGGGAGGCATCCCACCAGTACATATGCCCCAAACGTGAATTTGGGTACGAAGCCGTCGGTAGCATCCGGGCTATGACCGAGCCGAGCCGGCCCGGCACCGCCAGCTCAGGTGCCCACGGGGCCTCCCCGTCAAGGGCCGACCCGAAATGGTGGGCCCTCACCGCCGTCTGTCTGGGCACGTTCATGCTGCTGCTCGACCTGACGATCGTGAACGTCGCGCTGCCCGACATCCAGGCGTCGCTGGGGGCGTCCTTCTCCGACGTGCAGTGGGTCGTCGACGCCTACGCGCTGACCCTGGCCGCACTCCTGCTGACCGCGGGGTCGCTGGCGGACCTGTTCGGCCGCCGCCGGCTCTACGTGATCGGCCTGGTCGTCTTCACCGCCGCGTCCGCGCTGTGCGGCGTCGCGCAGTCCCCGCTCATGCTCGAACTGTCCCGCGGCCTGCAGGGCATCGGCGGGGCCATCATGTTCTCCGTCTCGCTGGCCCTCCTGGCCAACGCCTTCCGCGGCGCCGAACGCGGCACGGCCTTCGGTATCTGGGGTGCCCTGGCCGGCGTCGCCGTCGCCGTCGGGCCCATCGTGGGTGGCGCGCTGGTGTCGGGCCTGTCCTGGCGGTGGATCTTCTTCGTCAACGTGCCCATCGGTGCCATCGCGCTGGTCCTGACCCTGCGCAAGGTGGTCGAGTCGCGCGACGAGCAAGGCGCGCGGCCGGACTGGCCGGGCTTCGTGATCTTCTCCGCGGCACTCGCCTGCCTGGTCTACGCCCTCATCGAAGCGGGACGCAGCAGTTTCACCGCGACACCGGTGATCGCCTGCTTCGCCGCGGCCGCCGTGCTGCTCGTGGCCTTCCTGCTGATCGAGGCCCGCACCGCGGACCCGATGTTCGATCTACGGCTGTTCCGGGTGCCCACCTTCGTCGGTGGCGACATCGCCGCGTTCGGCCTCTCCTTCAGCATCTTCTCGATGCTGCTCTACCTGGTCCTCTACCTGCAGAACGTGCTCGGCTACACCGCCCTGCAGACCGGCCTGCGGCTGCTCATCCTCTCCATCGGCGTGCTGGTCGCCAGCGGCGTGGCGGGACGGCTGAGCGCGAAGATGCCGGTCCGCGCCCTCGTCGGCCCAGGACTGGTGCTGGTCGGCATCGGGTTGCTGCTCATGCGCGGCCTCACCGCCACCTCGTCGTGGACCCACCTGATCCCGGGACTGATCGCGACGGGCATCGGCATCGGGTTCGTCAACCCGCCGCTGGCCTCCACGGCGGTCGGGGTCGTGGCGCCACGCCGGTCGGGGATGGCGTCCGGGATCAACCTGACGTTCCGGCAGGTCGGCATCGCCACCGGCGTCGCGCTGCTGGGCACCCTGCTCGCCAACCGACTGACCGCCATGGTGCAGACCCGAGCTGCCGGCACCCCGTTGGCCCCGCACAGCGCCGAGATCGCGACAGCACTGCGCAACGGCAGCGTGAGCCGACTGTTCGCGACCGTCCCGCCCCAGCAGCGCGGCCTGCTCGTCGAGATCGCCCGCGGCAGCTTCGCCAGCGCGCTGAACGAGGTCCTGCTGTTCGCGGCGATCGTCAGCATCGTCGCCGGGATCCTGTCCTTCGTCCTGATCCGCGCGAAGGACTTCGTCTCACCCCCGCAGGGGTGACCGTTCCCGGGCACCGGCCCGGGCGGTAGGGATCGACCGTCGCGCCCGGATCAGCGCGGACTTCCCGGCCCGGCCCACGCTCAGGCCGGCGCGCCGCCGAAGCCGATCTCGTTGCCGTCCGGGTCGCGGAAGATGGCCTTGCGGACGCCGTTGGCGTAGGTCTCACGCTCGGCCGGCTCCAGGCCGCGCTCGGCGATCTGGGCGATGCGGGCGTCGAAGTCGCCGACGAAGAGGGTGTGCATGGCGTGCCCGGCATGCTCGGGCCGCACCTCGATGAACACGTACCGGTGCTCGGCCAACTCCCACACCGCCTCGGTGTCGTTGGGCAGGAACGACGGCGGGGCGCCGAGGAGCCGCTCGTACCAGGCCGCCGCCGCGGTGTAGTCGCGGACGGGAATGCCCGCGAAAAGATCTACGGTCATCAGCTAATGCTAGGGCTTTCTGACAGCGGCGGAGCAATCAGAAAGTTGGTGCTGACCTTGACTCGGTGCAAGGCGCTGCCGTCTCCACGTAGTCCGGCCGGCACCGGGGTGGGTGCCGGCCGGCTCCGCAACGGTTCAGGCGGTCAGCAGCCCGACGCCGAGGCTCACCACCCCCGCAGCGAGAGCGAGCGCGCCCACCCACAGCACCCAGACGAACCGGTTCGGCGCCGTGACGTTCCTGCCGGCGGACGACGCGAAGAATCCCGCCGACATCAGAATCGCGGCGACCGGCACTCCGAGCCGTGCGGTCCACAGGAAGGCTCCGTCGAGACCGGTGGCGTCCACATAGAGCAGTGCGACCAGGCTCAGCAGGACCAGCACGCCGGCGTGACCATGGCCGGCGCGCGCGAAGGACTTCTGGAAGTCGGTCATCGGCACGTCGCCACGGGCGATGCGGGTCATGAACCAGCCGCCCACCTGGATGGTGACGATCGTGAGCAGCACCGCTCCGGCGATGATCCGCGACTCGGTGCTGAGTGCCAAGGTCTGCACGAGGTCTCCTTCGGGTCGGATAGTGATGGATAGCAGCGCTGTCCGCTTACGGATACTGATACTATCCATGAAGACGGAGGGGACGGCAAATGCGTATCGCGGAGCTGAGCCGCCGGTCGGGGGTGGCCGTGCCGACGATCAAGTACTACCTACGGGAAGGCCTGCTCCCGCCGGGCGAGCTGACCAGCCCCAACCAGGCCAGGTACGGGGAGCGGCACCTGCGCCGGCTGCGCCTGATTCGCGCCCTGATCGAGTTGGCCCAGGTCCCCGTAGCCAGCGTGAAGGTCGTCCTGCAGGCGTTCGACTCCGAAACCATGTCGCTGCACGAACGGATCGGGACGGTGCACCGCGCCATCACGCCCCACCGTCAGGTGACCGCCGACGACGACGTACGCGTCGCAGCCACCGCACAGGTGCGGGAACTCGTAGCGCGGCGCGGCTGGGCCGTCGGGCCGGACGCGCCCGCCATCGCAACACTCGTCGAGACCATCACCGCCCTGCGCGCGCTCGGCCAAGACAGCCTCACCGGTCACCTCGACGCGTACGCGGAAGCCGTGGAACGGTTCACCGAGCTCGAACTCGCGGCAGTCACGTCGCACGCCGACCCTGACCAGATCGCCGAAAGCGTCGTGATCGGCACCGTCCTCGGCGAAACACTCATCGCGGCGCTGCGCCTACTGGCCCAGGAAAGCATCTCCGCCCGCCTGCTGGGCCCGGCGTCCGCGTCCGGTCGATAGGGGGCCGGCCATGAACATTCGCCGAGCCACCAGTCGCCACCCCGGACCACGATCAGGCCATCGCCGCCGGGCCGGACGGCGCGCCGCCTGAGGAGGCAGCGCAGATACGCGGCCCGGTCGCGGCCGCGCCGACAGGTTCCCGACGAAGATGTCGCGAAGGATGTCGAGAACGGCCTGCCGGCTCCGTCTCAGGAGCGGACGCGGCCACCGTGGCCCCACCACACCAAGGAGAGCCAGCATGACGATCCAGCGGATGGACAACGTCCTCATCGTTGTCGACGACCTTGACGCTGTTATTTCGTTCTTCGTCGAACTTGGCATGGAGCTGGAGGGCAAGGCGCCAGTCGAGGGACGCTGGGTGGAGCGGGTCATCGGGATCGACGACGTCCGACAGGACATCGCGATGCTGCGGACCCCGGACGGCCACGGCCGAATCGAGCTCGCGATGTTCCACACGCCGAAGGCGATCAGCGCCGAGCCGAAGGACGCGCCGGCGAACACGCTGGGCATTCGTCGCATCATGTTCGCCGTCGACGACATCGAGGACGTCGTTGCCCGCCTGCGCACCCACGGCGCCGAACTCGTCGGCGAGGTGGTGCAGTACGAGGACATCTATCGGCTCTGCTACGTCCGCGGCCCCGAGGGCATCGTCGTCGGACTGGCCGAACAGCTCAGCTGAAGGCCGGCGAAGGGACCGCGCACCCGAAGCAGCCCCCGACCACCGAGTGGGGCCGGGGGCTGCTGCTGCGGTGCGGGTGGCTCAGAGAGCCTTGCCGTTGACGAACAGCTGGGCCGGGCCGGCGGGGGTCCTTACGCCGGTCTGGATGTCGCCGTACGTGGTCGCACCCTCGGTGATCGTGCCGCCGGTGACGAGGTTGGGCGTGATCGCCCCGTTGGTGATGGCGCCGTCCGTGACGGGGCCGTCGGTGATCGCACCGGGCGTGATGACGTTGCTGAGGGCTGTGATCTTGTCGGCGTTGGCGCTGCGAAGGCAATCGGCCGGGTTCTCGCCCGGAGCCGCGTCCCACTCGCCCCACAGCACGTTGTCCACGGGCTCGAACTGGTAGTCGGCGAACGACCAGTCGCCGAACGACCAGGAACCGAACGACCAGGAACCGAACGACCAGTCGCCGAACGACCAGTCGCCGAACGAGGTCGGGGAATTCCACCTCGTGTCGCCGGCCTCGTAGGACGGGGCTCCCTGCCAGCCGTTGACGATGAAGCCGGTGTACTGGTTGGCCTTGCGGGCGTCGACGTCGAGGGCGTAGCTGACACTGCCGGTGAGGACGCCGGCACGGCTGCCGGTCCGGGTGCCGGCACGGGAGGCGTCCCGGGCACCCTCGCGGGTCCCGACGTGCGAGGCGGTCCGGGTGCCGGTGCGCTCGCCGCTGCGCACGCCGTCGCGATGGAACGTCTTGGTGCCGTTGCCGTTGGTGAACGTGCAGGTCAGATCCTGCGCTATGACCTGTGTGGCGACCTGGGTGCCGGTCTGCGTCCCCGACTGGACGCCGATCTGCGAGCCGACCTGCGAGCCGACCTGGGTGACGTCCTGCGACAGCGACTGGGACGTCGACTGCTTGTAGGTGAACGCGAGGCTCTTGCTGTCGACGGCCTTCTGGAGCGCTGCATTGTTGTAGCCGAGGGCGTTCTGGACGTTGCCCTTGCCGATGAAGCCGATGCCTGTGGTCGGGTCGATGTTGACCGACGCCGAGGCGGCGGTGGCGCTGAGAACGATCGTCGCCGTAGCCGCGATGCTGCCGATGAGGACGCTACGAATCCGCAATGTACTGTTCCCTTCGTCGTGCTGGCGTTTCGTATGCCGGTGCCGGCGCGCCTTGCGGTCTAGCTGGTGCGACGCGCCTCCTGCCGCTGCTTGTGCAGTTGAGACGGTGCGCCGCGCCGCCGGGTCAGCTGACGCACAGCAACGATGCAACTACGGCTCAGCGTGGCGTTTTCCCCTCCTCCGCTCAAGCCGCTGATCAGCTGTTACACCTGCTGGATCGGATACATTCGCCTGTCCAAGGAGGAGGTTGCCCCGCCCCTTCGCGGCGGCTTGGTGACGGTTCGTCGGACGGTTACGCCAGCATGCCCGCATCGCCGAGGCCATCCAGTCCGCGATACCGCCTGTTCGTCCTCCTGGCCGCGTTCGCCCAACTGCGGTTCGGCGAGCTGGTGGCGCTGCGCCGCCGCGACATCGACCTGCGCACGATGGACGCACGGGTACGCCGCGCGACGGCGGAAATGGAGGACGGCACACAAATTGACGACGACCCGAAATCGGAGGCGGGAAACGACCGCCCAAGGCGCTGACCGCTGCCGGCATCCCTGACGGCCTCGGGCTACACCTGCACGACCTACGCCCTATCGGCAGCACATAGTCGACGCAGAGCGGCGCGACGCCGAAGGAGTTGATGGCGCGCATCGGGCATTCGAGCACCCACGCCGCCATGATCTTTCAGCACGGGACCCGTGACCGCGATCACGCCATCGCCGCCGCGCTGGACGCGCTGATCGAGGAGGCGCGGGGCGAGATCAACGCGTGATCTGGCACAGTTCTGGCACGTAGCGGCCGGAGAGCACCGGAAACGAGAAAAGCCCTGGTGGGAGATTGTGTCCCCCACCAGGGCTTTTTGCTTGGGTGGAGCCGAGGGGACTCGAACCCCTGACCCCCACACTGCCAGTGTGGTGCGCTACCAGCTGCGCCACGGCCCCTTGCGGTCGTCCCCGGTCGCCCGGGCACGCAGAGAACTATACACACGCCGGCCGGCATGGTCATCTCGCGGGGTACCCCCGCCGCTCAGTTCAGCGCCACGTCCGGCGGGAAGTGGGCCACCGCCGCCATCATGCCGCCCTGCCGGCGCAGCACCATGGGCCAGAGGTCGTCGGGCCGGTCGACGAACGCGTCCCCGGGCAGGGCGTCGAGGACGAACCAGGACCCCTCCTCGATCTCCCGCTCGAGCTGGCCGGCGCCCCAGCCGGCGTACCCGGCGAAGACCCGGATCCCGCCGATGGCCTCGCGCAGCCGCTCCGGGTCGACGGAGAGGTCGATGGTGCCCACCGCGCCGGACACCCGGTGGAAGCCCTTCACCGGCTTGACCGGGTGGCGCATCCGGGCCAGGCAGATGGCCGAGTCGGGCTGCACCGGGCCGCCCTCGAAGAGCACCGCCGGGTCCCGGGCCAGGTCGCTCCAGCCGCCCAGGACATCGGCGACCGGCACCTCGGTGGCCCGGTTCAGCACCACGCCGAGGGCACCGCCGGCCTCGTGAGCGACCAGCAGCACGACCGTACGGTCGAAGTTCGGGTCCTTCAGCGCCGGAGTCGCGACCAGCAGCCGCCCGGTCATGGACTCCATGGCTCGGCCACCGATCGCCTGTCCCTCACCCTGCATGTCCGACACCCGTCAGCCGTACGCCCGTGTGGCGCATCCGACGTCGTCGACCATCCGCCCGGTCAACACCATGCCACGCACATTAGCCTGCGGCTCGCCCGCTGACTAAGGTCTGACGGGCGGGTGATCGCGACAGGATCGAGGGAGCACCGATGGGTCCAACGGCCGAGCTGGCGGTGATCGGCGGGTCGGGGCTCTACGCCCTGCTCGACGGCGCCACCGAACACGTCCTGCAGACGCCGTACGGAGCACCGTCGGACGCGGTCACCATCGCCGAGGTGGGCGGTCGCCGGGTGGCGTTCCTGCCCCGGCACGGACGCGACCACCGCTACCCGCCGCACCTGATCCCGTACCGGGCGAACCTCTGGGCGCTGCGCTCCCTCGGCGTACGCCAGGTGCTCGCCCCCTGCGCGGTCGGCGGGCTCCGCCCCGAGCTGGGCCCGGGCACCTTCGTGGTGCCGGACCAGCTCGTCGACCGCACCAGCGGGCGCACCCAGACCTACTACGACCAGGGCGCCGTGCACGTCCCATTCGCCGACCCCTACTGCCCCGTCGGCCGGCGGACGCTGCTCCACGCGGCGGCCGGGCGGGACGTGCCGGCGGTGGACGGCGGGACGGTGGTGGTGGTCGAGGGGCCGCGCTTCTCCACCCGGGCCGAGTCGCGCTGGTTCGCCTCGATCGGCGGCACGGTGGTCAACATGACCGGCCACCCGGAGGCCGTGCTCGCCCGCGAGCTGGCCCTCTGCTACACGTCCATCGCGCTGGTCACCGACCTGGACGCGGGCGTGACGCCCGGCGAGTCGGTCACCCAGGAGGAGGTGTTCCGGGTCTTCGCCGAGAACACCGACCGGCTGCGCGGAGTCCTGCTGGACGCGGTCGCCGCGCTGCCGTCCGAGCGGGACTGCCCGTGCGGGCACGCCCTCGACGGGATCAAACTGCCATTCCCGCTGCCCTGACCGGTGGCCGGCCCGGCCACCGCCGTCACGAGACTCGGGAAGCGCCCGAAAAGCAGGCAACCGCCGGATAGATTCGGTTCGTCGGGGAACTGATCATCGGGCCGTCTCCCCGCACCGTTGGGGGACGGGGGGCAGTCGGCGATGGCAACGGTCCGCGACACCACGTACGACCTGCTGCGCGCCCTGGGGCTGACCACCGTCTTCGGCAACCCCGGCTCCACCGAGGAGCCCTTCCTCCGCGACTTCCCCGCCGACTTCCGCTACGTGCACGCGCTACAGGAGGCGGCGGCGGTGGCCATGGCCGACGGGTACGCCCAGGCCACCGGCCGGCCCGCGCACGTCAACCTGCACACCGCCCCGGGCACCGGCAACGGGATGGGCAACCTGGTCACCGCCTGGCACAACAAGACCCCGTTGATCGTCAGCGCCGGCCAGCAGACCCGGGAGATGCTGCTGCTCGAACCCCGGCTGGCCAGCCGGCGGGCGGCGGAGCTGACCCAGCCGTACGTCAAGTGGGCCCACGAGCCGGCCCGCGCGCAGGACGTCCCGGCGGCCTTCATGCGCGCGTACGCCACGGCGGTGCAGCCCCCCGCCGGGCCGGTGTTCCTCTCCGTGCCGATGGACGACTGGAACCAGCCCACCGATCCGCCCCCGCAGGTCCGGACGGTGGCCACCCGGGCCGCCCCGGACCCGGACCGGCTGCGCGGCTTCGCCGCCACCCTCGCGGCCAGCCGCGCCCCGGTGCTCGTGCTCGGCGCGGCGGTGGACCGGGCCGACGCGTGGCCGGCGGCCGTGGCGCTCGCCGAACGGCTGGCCGCCCCGGTCTGGGCGGCCCCGGCCCCGGAGCGGGCCGTCTTCCCCGAGGACCACCCGCACTTCCGGGGGGTCCTGCCGTACGCGATCGGCCCACTCGCCGGGGCACTGCGCGGGCACGACACGGTGCTGGTGGTCGGCGCGCCGGTGTTCCGCTACTACCCGCACGTGCCGGGCGACTACCTGCCCGACGACGCCCGGCTGCTGCACGTCGCCGACGACCCGGACGAGTCGGCCCGCGCCCCGGTCGGGGAGAGCCTGCTCGGCGACGCCGGGCTGGCCCTGGCGGGCCTGCTGGAGCTGCTGCCGCCGGCGGACCGGCCAGCCCCACCGGTCCGGTCGGAGCCGGAGACGCCCGAGGCGACCAGCCCGCCGAGCGCCGACGCGCTCTTCGCCGCGCTGGCCCGGCACTGGCCGGCCGACGGGGTGCTGGTGCAGGAGTCACCGTCCAACCTGGCCGCGCTGCGCCGCCGGCTGCGGATCAACCGGCCCCGGTCGTACTTCACCATGGCCAGCGGCGGCCTCGGGTTCGGGCTGCCGGCAGCGGTCGGGATCGCCCTGGCAGAGCGGGACACCGGCCGCGGCCGGCCGGTCGTGGCCGTGGTCGGCGACGGCTCCTTCCACTACTCCGTGCAGGCGCTGTGGACCGCCGCGCAGCTGCGCCTGCCGCTCGCCGTCGTGGTCCCGGTCAACCACCAGTACGCCATCCTCAAGGCGTTCGCCGAGCTGAAGCACACCCCCGGCGTGCCCGCGCTGGACCTGCCCGGGCTGGACGTCGCCGCGATCGCCCACGGCTACGGCTGCGCGTCCGCCGTGGTGGACCCGCTGGACCGGCTCGGGGAGGCGCTCGACGCGGCGCTGGCCGCCGACCGGCCGACGGTGCTGCCGGCGCCGATCAGCACCGAGCTGCCCCGGATCCTGTGAGTCTCATCGCCGTACCAGGGTGAGGGCGGTGCCGCTGCCCACGTCGAGCACCGTCCGGGCACCCAGCGGCGCCTTCAGGGTGAGGCTCACCGGTTTCAGCTCCAGCTGCGCCGTGCAGATCCCGGTCGACCGGACCACCCCGGCGCCGAGCACCACCACGTCGTCCCGCTCCAGCACCAGCGGGGTGACGCCGCTGTCGCACGCGCCCACCCCGACCCGGTAGTCCAGGCGGGCCCCGTCCACGGCGTCGAGGGTCTGCACGGCCACCACCACGTCGGGCAGCGGCCGGGTGGAGGCCACGGCCTCCGGCTTGGCGCCGACCGCGCGTGGCGCGACCGCCAGCCGGGCCACCGGCACCCGCAGTTCCGCCACGGTAAACAGCCAGGCCGGCACCTCGGCCACGCCCCGGCTGGTCCGCACCGAGGCGCTGCCCAGCGTCACCCCGGTGACCGTCAGCGGAATGCAGGGGGTGTCCACGTGGGTGGCGACCGGGCTGTCCGGCCCCGTGCGGGTGGGCAGCAGGCCGTCCGGTCCCGGCTCGATGGTCGGCCCGCCGTCCTTGAGGGGCCCCGGCCCGCCGGTGGGCGGCGTCATCGGCCGCCCGTCGCACGGCGGCGGGTCCCCCTGGTGCAGTTGTGCGTACGCGTCGGCGGCGCTGATCAGCGGCACCCGCAGGGTGCCGTCGGGGAACCGGATCGTCCCGTCGGCCGGCGTGGCGGTGGGCAGGGCGATCTGGTCCCGGTACCAGCCGAGGAGGAACGCCTGCTTGGTGTCGCCGGTGAAGCCCGGCTCCCCGGTCAGCACGGTGGCGTCCTCGAGCGGCACGTAGCCGCTGCGCCACACCTCGCCCGGTCGCCAGGCGTCGGCCACCTCGCCGGCGCGCTGGTGGAACGCCTCCCAGCGGTGGTCGGCAGGATCGACCGACGGCCCGGCAGGAGCGGAGCCGGGCGCGGCGCAGCCGGCGAGGAGCAGCAGCGGCAACCCCAGCAGAGCGATCGTGCGACGCATGCCGGTTGGACGGCGCGTCCCTGCCCGCGGTTCCGCTGGTCAGGTCTCCCCGCCCAGGTCCGTCTGGTACGCCTCCCAGAGCAGGTCCGCGCCCCGCTGCCGGTGCCGGTCGAGGGCCCGCAGCAGGTGCCCGACCCGTTCCCGCAGCTCCTCGGCCGGCACGCCGGGCAGCTCGACGGCGCGTTGGAGGGCGAGGAGCGCCGCGGCGATGGCGGCGTGCTCGTGGGTCAGCCGGCGTACCCCCCGGTCCAGCCGGGGCGCCTGCAAGAGCAGTTCGGCGTAGAGGCCGCTGGGGCCCTCGGTGAGCCGGACGTGCTCGGCGAAACCGCGCCGGACCGGGCCGAGCTGGACGACCAGGTGCTCCCGCCAGCGCGGCTGCTCGGCCGGCCCGGCAAGCACCCGGGCGAGGGCGTGCAGGTCGCCGGGGAGCGCGGGTCCCGGCTGGCGCGCGGCGGGCGGTCGGCCCGCCGCGACGACGGTGGACGGCTGCTGGATCGGACCGGTGACCATGGGCACCTCCCGCTGCTGCGCTTCCGCGTACAGCGATGGTGGACCTGGTCGGGCGGGCTGTCCAGGGTCATCCGGCGCCTCATCTGTCCCATTGGCCCCACCGGCCCCAGCTGTCCCAAACGCCTCAGCGACCCAGCGGATTGCCCGCCATGCTGCGGAGCTGACCGGCCAGGACGTGCGCGTCGGCGTCCCGGCCCTGGTCGGGCCGGCCGGCGGTGATCGCGTCGGCGAGCGCCCGCAGCTCGTACGGCGGCAGGGTGGCCAGCCCCATGCCCTGCAACGGGATGGTGACCTGCCGGCCGCTCTCCCGGTCACGGGCGACCACGGTCGGCACCCGCAGCACCGCGTCGTTGCCGCCCCGGTAGGCGACCGCCCCGCCCCGCACCTCGGCGGTGGCCAGGTCGACGGTGCGGGTGGCGAACGCGCCGCGTACGGAGGCCCGGGTCCCCTCCAGCCAGGCGGCGGTACGCAGCACCCGCAGCAGCAGATAGAGGCCGAGCAGCACGATCGGCAGGCCGCAGAGCCCGACGAACCGGACCGGCCCTGCCGGAGCGCTGTCGTTCAGCGCCGGAGGGAGCATGTCGGGCGGCAGGTCCCGCGCCTCGTCGTACGACGGGAACGGGTCGCCGACGCCGGTCAGCCGGCTCAGCAGGCGATCGGCGAAGACCGGCAGCAGCACGAACACCGCCCCGAAGGCGGTGCACAGGACACCCACCACCGCCGCGAAGGCGCGCTGGCCGGGCGCGGCGCCCACGGAGAGCCGGATCTTCTCGTTCATCACAGGCGGCAGCTTAGATGCTGGTGGCAACGGGGCCGGAGACGACTGTGCGCCCCGGTCCGGGTGGACCGGGGCGCACAGGTCAGGTGGTGGAGGTGCCGGGAATCGAACCCGGGTCCTTCGCCGCCTTGTCAGGGCTTCTCCGAGCGCAGCTCGCTGTGCCTCTACTCGGCCCCTCCGATCACGCGAGCGAGTCGGTGTGACGGGCCCAGTCGCTGATTGATCTCGCCGCACGGACCCCGCGACCGGGTCCGCTTGGCCAGCCTTCTAGCTGATGCCGGCTAACTGGGTCGAAGGCGCTCCCAGGCCGACAGACTTGCTACTCGCCTCAGGCGGCGAGAGCGAAGTCAGCGCGATTGTTCTTGGCGCTTATTGGTTTCCGACGACCGATTCACGAGACGACGTCGGCTTCCTCGGCTCGCTTCCCCTGCCGCAACGTACGAAGTCGAAACCAGTCACCCCCTCGAAGGGCTGCCCCTGTCGGCAGCACCACCAAGCCTAACGCCTGCCGCAACCGGATTCATCCCGAGGCCCGCCCGATCATGGATCGGGACATCGGGGGAGGAATCAGTCGTCCATGCCCTTGCCGCGCCGGCCGACCACCCGGGCGATCTCCCGGTCGGCGTCCCGCTTGGCAAGGTCCTGGCGCTTGTCGTACGACTTCTTACCCCGGGCCAGGCCGATCTCCACCTTCGCCCAGCCGTCGGAGAAGTAGACCTGCAACGGCACCATGGTGAGACCGCTCTCCCGGGTCTTGCCGATCAGCCGGTCGATCTCCAGCCGCTTGAGCAGCAGCTTCCGGGTACGCCGGGGCTCGTGGTTGGTCCAGGTGCCCTGGGTGTACTCCGGGATGTGCATGCCGTGCAGGTAGAGTTCGCCGTCACGCTCCTGGGCGAACGCGTCGACCAGCGAAGCCCGGCCGGCCCGCAGCGACTTGACCTCGGTGCCGGTCAGCGCCATGCCCGCCTCGTACGTGTCGAGGATGGCGTAGTCGTGGCGCGCCTTCTTGTTGGAGGCGACCACCTTGCGGCCCTTTTCCCGTGGCATCGGCGCCACCTCCCTTCCACTCGTCCGCGACCATCGGCCGCGGAGCGGGATCATGCTACCCGAATGACAAGGACCCTCCCGCGCCGTTTATTCCGGCGCGGGAGGGCCCTCGGAGAGCCGTCGCGCTGACTAGACCCGCAGGTAGAAGCGCAGCGTGACCCAGGCGGTGACCGCGCTGACCAGGCCGCCGACGCCGGCCATCAGCGGGAACATCAGGAAGATCTCGGACCAGGAGACCGGCGTGATCAGGCCCTCCACGGCCGCCATCGACCCGCCGGCGGCCACGACCTTCAGGCCGATCAGGGCCAGCAGGCCGAGGACCGAACCGATCAAGCCGGCGACGATGGCCTCCAGCACGAACGGGGCCTGGATGAACCAGTTGGAGGCACCGACCAGTTTCATGACCGCGACCTCGCGCCGCTTGCTGTACGCGGCGACCTGGATGGTGTTCGCGACCAGCAGCAACGCGGCGACCGCCATCACCACCGCGATGGCCAGGGCGAAGTTCTGGATGCCGGTGAGGACGTTGAAGACCTTGTCGAGGAGCTTGCTCTGGTCGACGATCGTGTCGATCCCCTCGGCGGTCTTGTACTCGTCGTAGATGCTCTTGTACTGCTCCGGGTTGTTCAGCTTGATCCGGAACGACGGCGGGAGGCTGTCCTCCTTGACCGCGCTGATCAGGTCGGGCGCGTCCTGGAACATCTCCTGGAAGCGCTTGTACGCCTCCGTCTTGTCGACGTAGGTGACCTCCTTGACCAGCGGGTCGGACTTCAGCTTGGCCTCAAGGTCGCCTCGCTGCTGGTCGTTGACGTCGGTCTTCAGGAAGATCGAGACCTGGACGTTCTCGTAGTAGAGGTCCTTCATGTCGCCGACCTTCTGGTAGAGAAGGCCGCTACCGCCCAGCATGAACAGCGACACACCCATCGTGATGATCATCGCGATGGTCATCGTGACGTTGCGCCACAGTCCGACCAGTACCTCGGAAAGGACGTACTTCATCCGCATCGGGAAATTCCTCCGGCTCTCCGGCGTGAGGTGTTCGTCGTCAGGATCTACGGATCGTCAGCGGGGCGACGGCTCAGCCGTAGACGCCGCGAGCCTGGTCGCGCACGATGCGGCCGCTCTCGATCTCGATGACGCGACGGCGCATCTGGTTCACGATGTTGGAGTCGTGCGTGACCATCACGACGGTCGTGCCGGTGCGGTTGATCCGGTCCAGCAGGCGCATGATCTCGATCGACGTGTCCGGGTCCAGGTTTCCGGTGGGCTCGTCCGCCAGCAGGATCAGCGGCCGGTTCACGAACGCCCGGGCCACCGCGACCCGCTGCTGCTCACCACCGGAGAGCTCGTGGGGGTAGCGGTGCTCCTTCCCACCGAGGCCGACCAGCTCCAGCACCTCCGGAACGACCCGGCGGGCGACCGCCTTGGTCTTGCCGATCACCTCCAGCGCGAACGCCACGTTCTCGTAGGCGGTGCGGTTCGGCAGCAGGCGGAAGTCCTGGAAGACGCAGCCGATGGAGCGCCGGAAGTGGGGTCGCTTCCAGGAGCGCATCGACGTGACGTCCTTGCCGTTGACGACGACCCGCCCCTTGTTGGGGGTGACCTCGTGCAGCAGCATCTTGATGATCGTGGACTTGCCGGAGCCGGATGGACCGATGAAGAAGACGAACTCGCCCTTCTCGATCGAGACGGACACGTTGTCGAGCGAAGGCCGGGACGCCTTCGGGTACGTCTTCGTCACTTGCTCAAGCTGAATCACGGGTCGAGAGTCTACGCGGTGTAACCGGAGAGCCAAGCCCCACGCCCCGCCGAAGCGAGTCGCGTCATCGATTCAGCCGGTCACCCAGAGATCGACGACGCGTTCCGTCGGAGGCCGATCACGCACCGTCAGCGCTGAGCTGCTGCTGCTTACGCCACCGGATGCCGGCCTCGATGAAGCTGTCCAGCTCACCGTCGAACACCGAGGACGGATTGCCCGTCTCCTGCTCGGTACGCAGATCCTTCACCATCTGATACGGGTGCAGGACGTACGAGCGCATCTGGTCGCCCCACGAGCCGGCGGCGTCGGTCTTGAGGCCCTGGAGCTTGGCCTGCTCCTCCTGGCGCTTGCGCTCCAGCAGCCGGGCCTGGAGCACCCGCAGCGCGGAGGCCTTGTTCTGCAGCTGCGACTTCTCGTTCTGGCAGGTGACCACGATGCCGGTCGGGATGTGCGTGATGCGCACCGCCGAGTCGGTGGTGTTGACGCTCTGCCCGCCCGGGCCGGAGGAACGGTAGACGTCGATCCGCATCTCGTTCTCGGGGATCTCGATGTGGTCGGTCTGCTCGACGACCGGCAGCACCTCGACGCCGGCGAAGCTGGTCTGCCGCCGCCCCTGGTTGTCGAACGGGCTGATCCGGACCAGCCGGTGGGTGCCGGACTCGACGCTCAGCGTGCCGTACGCGTAGGGCACCTTGACCGTGAAGGTGGCCGACTTGAGGCCCGCCTCCTCGGCGTACGAGGTCTCGTAGACCTCGGTCGGGTAGCCGTGCCGCTCGGCCCAGCGCAGGTACATCCGCAGCAGCATCTCGGCGAAGTCCGCGGCGTCCACGCCACCCGCGCCGGCCCGGATGGCGACCAGCGCCTCCCGGGAGTCGTACTCCCCGGAGAGCAGGGTGCGGACCTCCATCTCCTGGATGGCCTTGGTCAGCCCGGTGATCTCCGTCTCGACCTCGGCGAGCGTGCCCGGGTCGGATTCGGCCTGGGCCAGCTCCAGCAGCACGCCGGCGTCGTCCAGCCGGGCGCGGAGGTCGGAGAGCTTGTTGATCTCGCCGTTGACGTACGACAGCTGCGACGTCACCTGCTGCGCCTTGGCCTGGTCGTCCCAGAGGTCGGGCGCGGAGGCCTCCTGCTCCAGGCGGCCCTTCTGCTCGCGCAGCTTGTCGAGATCGAGGACGGCCTCGATGTTGCGCAGGGTGGCGTCGAGTTCCTTGAGCTGTTCGGCGTAGTCGGCAGAGGTCACGACAGACAAGCGTACTTGGCCGCTCGGCGTCCGCTCACCTCAGATGCCTCTACCCGGGCTGGTCATCCGCCGACCGGGGCGGACTTGAGCCAGGACAGCGCCGCCTTGTGGTACGCGACGGCGAACTCCAGCGCGCTGGCGTCGTACGCCTCGCCTTCCTTCTTGGCGTTCTTGGCCTGCTCACGCGCCGCCGCGAGGGCCTCGGAGTGGTACTCGTTCGCCGAGGCGTAGAGGTTCTTGAGCTGACTCGGCGAGTGCAGGTCGCCGAACGCGATCCGCAACGCGGTCGGGTTACGGATCGTGTCCCGCCCGGGGTTCTCCGCCAGCCAACGGGAGAACGTCCGCTTCCCGGCCGCCGTGAGCGCGTACGGCTGGCTCATCCGCGGCCCGGGCTTGCCGAGCCGCACCAGCCCCTTCTCAGCCAGCACCGGAAGCTCCCGGTAGACCTGGCTGCGGGTCATCGACCAATACGGCGCCAGCCGCCGCTCGGCGGCGGCCATCAGCTGGCCGCCTGTCATCGGTCCTTCGTGCAGCAGACCCAGCAGGGCCGCGGCCGTCGGGTTGACTCCGGATTCCGCCATGCCCTCTAAGCTGCCACTTCGCCCGACCCGGCGTCCAGGATTTCCGGTTTTCGCCACCCGTTGGGTCGTCCGATGTGCACTGTCGGCCGACGACAGTCCGCCGGGGACGTCCACGCCCTCACCCGGCCGGCCGGCCGCCGGTGACGCTCCGTGCGTCACCGGCGACCATCAGCAGGTCAGGCCATGTGCGGGTACCCGTGGTCGGTCGGCGGGACGAAGGTCTCCTTGATCGTCCGCGGCGACATCCAGCGGACCAGGTTGTGCCAGGAGCCCGCCTTGTCGTTGGTGCCGCTGGCCCGGGCGCCGCCGAACGGCTGCTGCCCGACCACCGCACCGGTCGGCTTGTCGTTGATGTAGAAGTTGCCGGCCGCGTACCGCATCTTCTCGGCCACCTGGTCGACCACCCGACGGTCGGTCGCGAAGATCGCCCCGGTCAGCGCGTACGGGGCGATCGCCTCGGCCTGGGCGACCACCTCGTCGAACCGGGCGTCCTCGAAGACGTGCACGCCCAGGATCGGCCCGAAGTATTCGGTGGTGAAGGTCTCGTGTGCGGCGTCGGAGCACTCGAACAGCGTCGGCCGGACGAAGTAGCCGACCGAGTCGTCGGCGGTGCCGCCGGCCAGGACCCGGCAGGTGTCGTCGCCGCTGATCAGCTCCAGCGCGGCCTGGTGCCGGCCGAACGCCTTGTCGTCGATGACCGCGCCACCGAAGTTGCGGAAGTCGGTGACGTCACCGTACGCCAGCGAGTCGGCGGTGGCGGCGAGCCGGTCCCGCAGCCCACCCTCCCAGATCGACCGCGGGACGTACGCCCGCGACGCGGCCGAGCACTTCTGGCCCTGGTACTCGTAGGCGCCCCGGATCAGCGCGGTGTGCAGGGCGTCCACGTCCGCGCTGGCGTGCGCGACCACGAAGTCCTTGCCGCCGGTCTCGCCGACCAGCCGCGGGTAGCCCCGGTAGCGGGCGATGTTCTCGCCGACCGTCCGCCACAGGTGCTGGAACACCTTGGTCGACCCGGTGAAGTGGATGCCGGCCAGGTCCGGGTCGGCGAGCACCACGTCGGAGACCTCCTCGCCGCGCCCGGTGACCATGTTGATCACGCCGGGCGGCAGCCCGGCCGCCTCGAACAGCCGCATGGTGAAGTGCGCGGCGAACTGCTGGGTCGGTCCCGGCTTCCAGACCACCGTGTTGCCGAGCAGGGCCGGCGCCGACGGCAGGTTGCCGGCGATCGCGGTGAAGTTGAACGGGGTGACCGCGTAGACGAAGCCCTCCAGCGGCCGGTGGTCGAAGCGGTTCCACACCCCCGGCGAGGACATCGGCTGCTCCGCCAGCAGCTTGCGGGCGAAGTGCACGTTGAACCGGAGGAAGTCGATGAACTCGCAGGCCGAGTCGATCTCGGCCTGGACCACCGTCTTGGACTGGCCGAGCATGGTGGCCGCGTTGAGCGTGTCCCGCCACGGGCCGGAGAGCAGGTCGGCAGCGCGCAGGAAGATCGCGGCCCGCTCCTCGAACGGCAGCGCCCGCCACATCGGGGCCGCGTCCTTGGCGGCCTTGACTGCGGCGCGGGCGTCGTCGTGGGTGGCGTGCCCGGTGATGCCGAGCACGTGGGCGTGCTTGTGCGGCTGGACCACCTTGATCGGGTCACCGCCGGCCATCCGCTGCTCACCGGCGATGGTCATCGGCAGCTCGATCTGCGCGGCGGCCAGCTCGGTCAGCCGCCGCTGGAGCCGCTCCCGGTCGGCGCTGCCGGGCTCGTAGGTGTGGACCGGCTCGTTGCGCGGCTCGGGTACGGAGAACACGGCGTCCATCACGGCTCCTGTGCGATCTCGACGGCGGTGGCGAAATCGGACCCGCGGGCACCGACCGGGCGGCCGGGTGCCGAGCACCGCGCGGCGGACCGGTGCGGCGGCGGGACCTCGGCCAATTCTTCCATGCGACACCCCCCGCTCCACCCCCGCCGCCCCCGGCGAAGCCCGCCCGCAGCCGACACCCGGACGCACCGGCACACACCGGACCGTAGGTCGCCCCGCCCCCGCCCCGACGATCCATCAGCCCGCAACCATTCCTGCCTACGATCCGTCACCAGCCGTCCGCATCGGCGGCCGGGCGGTGAGGAGGCCGCGGATCCCGTCGGCACCGCCCCGGTGCCGGGCCCACCCACCCGTCTCAGGCGCTGTCGAACGTCCGGCCGCCACCCGCTGGCGGGCGCCGGCCCGGGTCGGCACCGACCGGCGGGCGGGTCCCGAAGGGCGCACCGGACGCCGCGTACCCTGGATGACCGGTGACCTGCCCGGCCCGTCGCGGCCGATCCGGCGTCCGTCGAAGGGGAACACGATGAGCAACCAGCCCGGCAGCTCCACGGCTGCGGAGCCGGATAAGCCCGTGGTCGACCCGGCCGACGAGCCGGAGCAGCCGAGCACCGACCCGGCCGACGAGCCGGCCACCCCGGAGGGCACCGGACGACCGGCGTACGCCCCCGGCGCGGTGGTGCTGGCGCTGCTGGCGGTCGGCTGGCTCGCCGCGATGCTCTGGTCCACCCGGGCCGCGATCAGCTCGGCCGCGGCCGGCGTCACCGCGATCAGCCTCTCCGCGTACGCGCTGCCCGGCGTGATCTGCGCCGCGCTGGTCGCCGGCGCCGCGGTCGCCCTGGCGGTGACCAACCCGCTCGGCCGGGCCACCCTGCGCTTCCTCGCCGCCGTCGGCACCGGCCTGTTGGTCGGATTCGCCGCCGCGGTCGCGATCAACCTCACCTACGCCGACAACGCGACCACCAACACCATCGCCGGCACCACCGCGGCGGCGGCGATCATCGGCGGTGCGCTGGCCGGCGCCCGCAACGCCCGGATGGTGGGCGGGCTCGCCAGCGCCACGCTGGCCGCGCAGGTCTTCGTGGTGCTGTTCAGCCGTGCCCGGGACCCGCTGTCCGACCTGTTCGGCGCCGGCGACACCCAGCAGTCGATGCTCGACGCCGCGAAATGGGTCTCCCGCACCGAGTCGCTGCTCGCCGGGCTGATCGCTGGCCTGGTGGCGTTCGGCTACCTCACCTGGGCCCGCCGCCGCGCCGCCCGCCGGGACGGCTCCGCGGCCGACAGCTCCAGGTCGCGGGGCGGCGAGCTGGAGCTGTCGCAGCTGCGCTGGCCCGCGTACCTGGTCGCCGGAGCCGGGCCGGGCCTCCTCCTGCTGCTCACCGAGGTGATCATCCGGATCGGCGGGCGCGACCTGCTCAACCTGGCCGCCGCGCTCAGCGAGGCGGACCAGGTGGCCCAGACCTCCCTCGGCACCTCCCGCCTCGACAACGGCATCTGGGTGCTCTTCGTCGGGGCACTCACCACGCTCATCGCGTTCGGCCGCACCCTCGGCCCACGCACCGTCGAGGAGGACGAGCAGGTCGCCGCCTGACCCCCGGGGTGCGGGTCAGGAGATCGCGCGCAGCAGCAGGTCCAGCTCGGTCACGTCGTACCACTCCAGCTCGTGGTCCTCGGCGCCGTCGACGGTGAACTGGGCGTCCGGGTCACCGGCCTGCGCCTCGGCCACCACCTCGGCGGCGGCCGCCACGTCGTCGACCGCCTCCGCGCCGTCCACGTGGATCGCGGCGACCGTCTTGACGGGCACCGGCCCGACGAGCCGGACCAGGCTGGACCCCAGCTCGCCGCCGACCCGGCCGACCGCGCGGGCCGGCAGGTCCACCGAGACCACCACCCGCCGGCGGGGCGCGCCCGGGTCGCCCCGGAGCAGCAGCAGCGCGTCCTGGGCGGCCCGGGTGAAGGCGACGTACTCCAACTCCTCCTCGTCGCCCTCGGCGTACCACTCGCGCAGCTCCGGGGTGACCGCGTGCGCCTCACCGACCGCGAGGCCCTGCTCGCGCAGTTGCGCCAGGAGCGGGACGGTCGCCGGCACGTACACCCGGACAAGCTCGTCGGTCACCGGTCTCTCCCCTGCTCAGGCCCGGCCGGCGGATGCCGGCCCCGGGCGCCGATCATGCCGTACGCCGTGACCGTCATACACCCCGCACCCGCCCGGGAGAAGTTCCTCGCCGGTGTGTCCGCCGACCGGATCGCCGCACCGGGCGCCGGGGCGGAACGGCTGCTGGTGGCAAACTGAGGCAAACGAAAGCCAACCCCGGGAGTCACCGTGGAGCCCAGGTTCCTGCTGCTGTCCGACGTGGCCGCCGAACTCAACGTCTCGGACTCGCAGGTCTACCACATGGTGCGCAGCGGCGAGCTGCCCGCCATCAAGATCGGCGGCCGCGGGCAGTGGCGGGTGGAACGCGCCCGGCTGGAGGAGTACATCCAGCACAAGTACGCCGAGACCGCCGAGTGGGTACGCGGCAACCCGCTGGTCGAACGCGACCCGGAGTGATCGCGCGACCCCTTAGCGGCATTGACGGGCGATGCTGCCCTGTTCGACAACGAGGCCCTGTCGGAGGCAAACGGAAGCAAACGCAAGGAACAGGGGTTGAGGATGGTCGACACCCGCCGCCCGTTGGCACCGCGTCCCCCGGTCCGGCTCCGACCCGCCCCACCGATCGACCCGCCCTGCACCGACGAGGGCTTGCCCTGGACCGACGTCGACCAACTCACCCTCGACCTGTTCGACCCGCGCCGCCGGGATCCCGACCGGCCCGACGGGCGCGCCCCCGACGTCCGACCGGTGCCCACCGGCCCGGGCCGCCGCACCGGCGGGCCACCCGCCGCCGCGCTGGCCACCGCCACCCCCGAGGCCACCCGGGCGGCGCACCGGTTCGTCCGCACCTTCCTGGAGATCGTCAACGGCTACCGGCCACCCGGTCAGCTCCGGCCGCTCTGCCTGCCCGACGCCACGACCCGGGTGGCCACCGAGCTGACCCGGGCGGCCCGACGCGTCGGCCCGCTACGCCGCCACGCCACCCGGCCAACCCTCCAGCTCCGCCGGCTGCGGGTCTGCGAGCCGCGGGCCGGGGCCGCCGGGGCCGCCGCCGTGCTCGCCGGAGCCGGCGGCGCCAGCTGGGCGATCGCCCTGCGCGTCGAGCACCGACGCGGCACCTGGCTCTGCACCACCCTCGAGGTGCTCTGACCCGCCGCCGGCGGCTGCGCCCCGGCCTGCGCAATCCGCTCGAGACGACGTCCGCCCGACCGGCGCGATCGACTCGGGATGCCGCACATCGTGCCCTCCACCACCCCGGACACCGCCACCCGCCGCAAGGCGAGTCGATCAAGGGAATGGCTGGCCACGGACGGGAACGGGCCCCGGCCGTGTTCGGCCGGGGCCCGTCGTCGCTGGTGCGGGCGGGTCAGTTGCCGCCGTTGGGGGCGCCGTGGCACCGCTTGTACTTGCGACCGGAGCCGCACGGGCAGGGCGCGTTGCGGGACGGACCCTCGCCGGCATCCACCTGGCCGGGCGCGGCCCGGCGGGCGGTGCTGGCGGCGACCGCCTGCCCGTTCATCCCCGCGGCCGCCGGGCGCCGGGGCTTGCCCGAGGCGGACGGGGCGGCGGGCCGGGCGGTGCTGTCCGGGTTGCCGATGCCCAGGGCCGGCGCCTGCTCGTCGGCCCGCTCGATGGCCGGCGCGCCGCGGCCGGCCTCGCCGTCGATGGCGGGCGCGGAGTATTGCAGGCCCTGCTGCTGCGGCGCGCGGTTGAGGCCCTTGGCACGGATCTCGACCGGCTTCTCCAGCAGCTGCACCTCCTCGGCCTCCGGCTCGGGCTCCTCGACCTGCACCTCCAGGTTGTAGAGGAAGCCGACCGTCTCCTCCTTGATGCCGTCCATCATGGTGGCGAACATGTCGAAGCCCTCGCGCTGGTACTCGATGACCGGGTCGCGCTGGGCGTACGCCCGCAGGCTGATGCCCTCCTGCAGGTAGTCCATCTCGTAGAGGTGCTCGCGCCACTTGCGGTCGATCACCTGGAGCAGGACCATCCGCTCGAGCTGGCGTACCGCGTCCTCGCCGAGCTGCTCCTCGCGCCGGTCGTACGCGCTGTGCGCGTCCTCCTTGAGGCGGGCGAGCAGGAAGTCCTGGTCGAGGCCGGCCCGGGAGCCCACCTCCTCCTCCAGCTCGTCGATGGTGACGCCCACCGGGTAGAGCTGCTTGAGGCTGGCCCAGAGCTGGTCGAGGTCCCAGTCCTCGGCGTAGCCCTCGCTGGTGGCGCCCGTGACGTACGCGTTGATCACGTCGTCGATCATGTTGCGGACCTGGTCGGAGAGGTCCTCGCCGTTGAGCACCCGCAGGCGCTCGGCGTAGACCACCTGGCGCTGCTTGTTCATCACCTCGTCGTACTTGAGGACGTTCTTCCGGATCTCGGCGTTCTGGCCCTCGATCTGGGCCTGCGCGCTCTTGATCTGGCGGGTGACCATCTTCGACTCGATGGGCACGTCCTCGGGGATGTTGAAGCGCTCCATCACCGCCTCGACGGCACCGGCCCGGAAGCGCTTCATCAGCTCGTCCTGGAGCGAGAGGTAGAAGCGGGACTCGCCCGGGTCACCCTGCCGGCCGGCGCGACCGCGCAGCTGGTTGTCGATCCGGCGGGACTCGTGCCGCTCGGTGCCCAGCACGTAGAGGCCGCCGGCGGCGGCCACCTCCTCGGCCTCGGCGTCGCAGGCCTGCTTCCACTCGGGCAGGACCTCCTCCATCGCCTTGGCGTACTCCTCCGGCTGCTCGACCGGGTCAAGGCCGCGCTGGCGCAGCTCGTTGGCGGCGAGGAACTCGGCGTTGCCGCCGAGCAGAATGTCCGTACCGCGGCCGGCCATGTTGGTGGCCACGGTGACCGCGCCCTTGCGCCCGGCCTGGGCGACGATCTCCGCCTCCTTGGCGTGGAACTTGGCGTTCAGCACGGAGTGCGGGATGCCCCGGCGGCGCAGCAGCTGGGAGATGATCTCGGAATTCTCCACCGAGACCGTGCCGACGAGCACCGGCTGGCCCTGCTCGTGCCGCTCGGCGATGTCCTCGACCACGGCGTTGAACTTGGCCTTCTCGGTCTTGTAGATGACGTCCGGCCGGTCCTGCCGGACCATCGGCCGGTGCGTCGGGATGGTCACGACGCCGACCTTGTAGACCTTGTTGAACTCACCCGCCTCGGTCTGGGCGGTACCGGTCATGCCGGAGAGCTTCTCGTAGAGGCGGAAGTAGTTCTGGAGGGTGATGGTGGCCAGGGTCTGGTTCTCCTGCTTGATCTCCACCCCCTCCTTGGCCTCGATCGCCTGGTGCATGCCCTCGTTGTAGCGGCGGCCGTGCAGGATGCGCCCGGTGAACTCGTCGACGATCAGGACCTCGCCCTCGCTGACGATGTAGTCCTTGTCGCGCTTGTAGAGCTCCTTGGCCTTGATCGCGTTGTTGAGGTAGCCGACCAGCGGAGTGTTGACCGACTCGTAGAGGTTGTCGATGCCGAGCCGGTCCTCGACCTTGGCCACGCCGCGCTCGGTGATGGCGATGGTGCGCTTGGCGTAGTCGACCTCGTAGTCGCCCTCGCCGTCGGTGCCCGGCTGCAGGCGGGCCACCACGGCGGCGAACTCCTGGTACCAGCGGGCGGAGTGCTCGGCCGGACCGGAGATGATCAGCGGGGTCCGGGCCTCGTCGATGAGGATCGAGTCGACCTCGTCGACCACCGAGAAGAAGTGGCCGCGCTGCACCAGCTCGTCCCTCGACCAGGCCATGTTGTCGCGCAGGTAGTCGAAGCCGAACTCGTTGTTGGTGCCGTAGGTGATGTCGCACTCGTAGGCGGCCCGGTGCTCGCTGGCCGGCCGGTTGGGCAGCACCACGCCGACGGTGAGGCCGAGGAACTCGTGCACCCGGCCCATCCAGGCGGCGTCGCGCTGGGCCAGGTAGTCGTTCACCGTGACCACGTGCACGCCCTTGCCGGCGAGCGCGTTCAGGTAGACCGGCATGACCGAGGTCAGGGTCTTGCCCTCACCGGTCTTCATCTCGGCGATGTTGCCGAAGTGCAGCGCCGCGCCGCCCATCACCTGGACGTCGTAGGGCCGCTGGCCGAGCACCCGGGCGGCCGCCTCGCGGCACACCGCGAAAGCCTCGGGCAGCAGGTCGTCGAGGGTCTCCCCGTCGTCGAGCCGCTCCTTGAACTGGTCGGTCATCGCGCGCAGCTCGTCGTCGGTGAGGTTGACGTAGTCGTCCTCGATCGAGTTGACGGCGGCCGCGATCGCCTTGAGTCGACGCACCATGCGGCCCTCGCCCGCGCGAAGGACCTTTTCCAGAATCGACACGGATCAACGCTCCCCTAGACAGTCTCGAACCATCGTAGGCGCTCCATCGCGGCGATGGTCACTGGTGGCGACGGTCCATGGCCGCGAACCGGACATACCGCCTGGCTGGCGCGCTGACCCGGCGCAAATCGGGTTACGCCGAACGCGAACGATCCGGCACGATGGCCCGGTGGAGCCCGTGGAGATCGTCGAGGACGGCCTGCTGCTGCGACCCTGGCGGGCGGAGGACGCCGACGCGGTGTACCGCGCCTGCCAGGATCCGGACATCCAGCGCTGGACCACCGTACCTCGCCCGTACCGGCCCGAACACGCGCTCGATTTCGTCGCCCGGCGCAGCGCCGCGGCCTGGGCCGACGGCAGCGGTGCCGAGTTCGCGGTGTGCGACGCCGCCACCGGCGAGCTGCTCGCCTCCTGCGGCCTGGTCTCGATCGACCGGGCCCTGGGCAGCGCCGAGGTCGGCTACTGGACCGCACCGTGGGCGCGCGGCCGGGGCGTCGCGGCCCGGGCCACCCGGGCAGTCGCCCGCTGGGCCTTCGACGCAGGCAAGCTGCGCCGGCTCATCTGGCAGGCCGAGATCGGCAACCACGCCTCCCGACTGGTGGCGCTGCGGGCCGGCTTCCGGATCGAGGGCGAGCTGCGGCTCGCCCAGCCGGCCGTGGACGGGCGCCCCGAGGGCTGGCTCGGCTCGCTGCTCCCCGGCGAGGTGCCCGCCCCGGGCGAGCCCGGCCCGGCCGGACCGGACACCCTGGCCGCCCTGCGGGCCGCCGTCTTCGGCCGCCCGCAGCCGGTCCTGTTCGCCACCGCGGGCGCCACCGAGCTGCGGCTGCGCCCGCTCGAGGAACGCGATCTGGAGGCGGTCACAGCGACCTGCCAGGACGCGGAGACCGTCCGCTGGACCAGCGTCCCGCACCCCTACGAGCGAGAGCACGCCGACGGCTACCTGCGCGACGTCGCCCGGGCGGCGTGGGCCCGCGGCACCGGGGCCAACTACGCCGTCGCCGACGCCGAGGACCGGTACGCCGGCTCGATCGACCTGCGGATCTCCCCCGCCGACCCGCTCGTCGCCGACGTCGGCTTCATGGCCGCCCCGCACGCCCGCGGCCGGGGATACCTGCCCGCCGCGCTGGCCGCACTCTGCGCCTGGGGATTCACCACGCTCGGCCTGGCCCGGATCGAGTGGCGGGCCAACGTGGGCAACACCGCCTCCCGCCGGGTCGCCGAGAAGGCGGGCTTCGCCTTCGAGGGCACCGCCCGCAGCGGCATCCAGCAGCGGGGCGAGCGGCCGGATGTCTGGGTGGCCGCGCTGCTCCCGCAGGACCTGGCGTGACGCCGGAGACGATCGAGGCGAACGGGGTACGGCTGCGACCGTCCCGCCTCGACGACGTGGCGGACACCGTGGCCGGCTGCGCCGATCCGGTCACCCAGCGGGGCATCTCCGGGCTCCCGGACCCGTACACGGAGGAGAGCGCCCGGTGGTGGATCACCGAGGGCGCCCCCGCGGCCTGGGCCACCGGCGGCGCCGCGTACGCGATCGCCGACCCCGCCACCGACCGGCTGCTCGGCAGCATCGGCCTGAGCCAACCGGCGCCGACCCGCGGCCAGTGGGAGATCGGCTACTGGGTCGCGCCCTGGGCCCGCGGGCGCGGCGTCGCCACGGCCGCCACCCGGGCGCTGGCCGAGTCGGCCTTCGCCGCCGGCTGCGCCCGCCTGGAACTGCTCACCAACGAGGAGAACACCGCCAGCCAGCGGGTCGCGCTGGCCGCCGGATTCCGCCACGAGGGGGTACGCCGGGCGGCGAACCCGAGCCGCGGGGGAGGCCGGCACCACCTGCTCGCCTGGGTACGCCTCGCCGACGACCCGCCCGGTCCGGCCGCCCGGCTCCTGCCCGACCTGCCCGACGGTCGGCTCACCGACGGCCTGGTGACCCTGCGCCGGCTCGGCCCGGCCGACGCCGACGTGATGTTCCGGCTGCACACGCGGCCGGAGGTGGTGGCCAACCAGGCACCGCCGGTGCCGCCGACCCGGTCCGCGATCGAACGGCGCTGCCGGCTGGCGGAGAGCGCCTGGCTCACCGGCAGCCTGGCCCGGCTGCTGATCCTCGACGCGGCCACCGGCGAACCGGCGGGCAGCTGCGGGCTGTCCTACAGCGACCGGGCGGCTGGCGAGGCGAGCGTCGGCTACGCGCTGCTGCCCGCCTGGCGTGGACGTGGCTACGCCACCCGGGCGGTACGCCTGCTGGCCGGCTGGGCGTTCGGCGTCCCCGGGATCGCCCGGCTCACCGCGGGGACCCTGCCGGAGAACACCGCGTCACACCGGGTGCTGGAGAAGGTGGGCTTCCGCCGGGAGGGGCTGTTGCGCGGCCGGCTGCCCGGACTGGACGGCGGCCGGATCGACGACCTGATCTTCGGCATGCTCGCGTCGGACTTCCCGACGCACTGAGCGTCACGGCCGACGCAGGGACGCGAGGAGCCGCGATGGCTGCCCACCGCGGCTCCTCGGCCGGTGTCACAGGGGGTGGTCAGAGTCCGGTGTCGAGGGAGATGATCCCGTAGTCGTAGGCGTGCCGACGGTAGACGACGCTGGGGCGCCCGGACTCCTTGTCCTGGAACAGGTAGAAGTCGTGGCCGACCAGTTCCATCTGGAACAGGGCGTCGTCGACAGTCATCGGTTCGGCGGGATGCACCTTCTCCCGCGCGATGTGCCACGGCTGGTTGTCGGACTCCCCGTAGCCGTCCTCGTCGGGCCGTTCGGCGACCGCGGTGGCGGTCCCGGTACCGTTCAGCGCCGCCAGCCCCGGCCCGTTGAGGTCGGCGACCGGCAGGTCAGCGGTGGCGGCGGCGACGGAGAGCGGCGCATGCCGCCCCCGGTGCACCCGGCGCCGGTCGGCCGCCCGGCGGAACCGGGTGTCCAACTTGGCGATGGCCGCGTCCAGCGCGCTGTAGAAGTCATTCGTGCAGGCCTCGGCCCGGATCACCGGGCCCCGCGTGACGCAGGTGATCTCCACCCGCTGGCAGTGATCGGCCTGGCGCGGATTGCGCTCGTGGAACAACTCGACGTCCACGCGAATGAGCTTGTGGTCGTAGCGTTCGATCTTCGCGAGCTTTTCGGCTACGTGTACCCGGTAATGGTCCGGCACTTCGACGTTACGGCCCTTGACCACGATGTCCACGTGACCTCCCTTGTTCGGACGGTCGTTCGGTCCGGTTTTCCCGGTCAACGCGCCCTGGGAGCGTCCCCGCTCGGCGTCGACCGGTCGCGTACGGCTACGCCTCCTTTCACCGCCGGGGGCGGATGGGAAGACCTCCTACCCCCGACACGAAAACGCTAACCCGTGTTCGCGTGGCAGTCACCCCTCGTTGTCAAAAGCTGCCTGGGAATTCTCACAGCTCATACACCAAGGGGTGAAAAGGAAACACGAAGCGTCACCCGAGGCGTCGCTTTTGCGTTGCGGCGAGCACCGCGGCCGCCTTTGGCGTCATTCCCGCCCTGTGCAAGATCCGGCTCACCGCCGCCAACGTGGACCCGGTGGTGACGATGTCGTCGAGCAGCACCACCGGACCGTCGACCCGGACCCCGTCGGCCCGGCGCAGCCGGAACGCCGCGTCGGCCGCGGCGGCCCGTCCGGCGCTGTCCAGGGCGACCGAGTCCGGCCGGGGCAGCGCCCGCACCGGCCGGAGCACGCGTACCGGCCAGCCGGCAGCGTGCAGCCGAGCCGCCGCGTGGCGGGTCAACCGGTCCAGATGGTCGCCGTAGCGGGCCCGAGCCGCCCGCGCGGTGTCCGGCACCGGCACCAGGGTCACCGGCCCGGCGGCGCCCATCGCCGCGGCCACCACCTCGGCGAGCAGCGCGCCCAGCGGGCGGGCCAGCCCATGCCGGCCCCGCTCCTTGTACGCCAGCAGCCCCTCCCGCAGCGCGCCCGCGTACGGGCCCAGGGCGACGCACGGGGGCAGGTCGGGCGGGGCCGGATCGGGGCGGGCCGGCGCCGGGCGCAGCGCCGTCAACTCGCCGACGCAGCGGGGGCAGAACGCCTGCCGCAGGCCGGGGATCCGCTCGCCGCAACCGGCGCACCCGGCCGGCAGCACCAGGTCGGTCAGGTCCGCCCAGAGCCCGCCCAGGTCCCGCACCGGCACCTCTCAGTAGAGGAAGAAGGGGGCGGTCGGATCCGACGCCTTGGCGTTGGCCGCCACGTCCCGCACCTGCTCCCGCTCGATCTTTTCGAACGGGTTGTTCCGGTAGGCCAGGGTGGCCTGGTACATGAAGGACATGGCCGGCAGCGGACCGACCGCGCCGCCCGGGAAGGCGGCGAGGTGGGACACCGGCGCGCCGGTGTCCCGCTTGAGCGCGTACTCCACGGCCCCGTCGACCGTGGTCTGGTAGATCGCCGGCTGACGCCCGTCGCTGCCGGCGAAGACCAGCTGGTTCTCCGCGTACCAGTCGACGGCGGTGATGTTGGTGAGCCGGGTGACCAGTTGGCGGGGCTGACCCACGCTGACCAGGCCGCCATCGACGCTCACCGGCACGACGTAGAGCGCGCCATTGATGATCAGTGCGATCCGGTGACCGTCGAGCGACGCGGCCACCGCCGTGACCGGGCCGGGAACGAGGATTTCACTCATCCCGGCGCCGCTGTCGAACCGGTAGAGCTTGCCGTCGGCCACCACCAGGCCGAACGGGTGGTCCGCGTCGAGGGAGCGCAGCCAGATCGGGCGGCCGATCGACCGGAACGGCTTCGCGCTGCTGTGGAACTCGGCCACCGGGGCAGGGCCGGTACCGACCATGAGCAGCTGCTTCCGGTCCGGCCGGGTCACCACCAGCGCCGCCAGCACCTTGTCACCGGCGCGGCTGAGTCCCGCCGACACCACGTTCCGGTTGGCGGCGGGCGCCATCGGCACCGAGCCGACGGGCTCGTTGCCGATGGCGAGCGGATGGATCGCCGCATCGTAGACACAGAACCGCTCCGGGGCCCGCAGCGGCGGATAGACGGGATTCGCCGCCCGCTCCTGCTTCAGGTCGACCGTGAGCCGCTTCTGGTTCTGGATCTTCAGGTCGAGCTGACCAGTGAATTTCTCCAGCGACCAGGCGAGCTGGATGGCCAGGCGGGACAGCCGGTCGTCGTTCGCGGCCGGCATGGTCAGGTTGACCTCCCAGCGCCCGTCGGACCCGGTGGCGTTATTGATCGGGGCGGTGCCGGGGGGAACCTTGTTCACCCCCGGGGCGAGCCATTCGGACGGGCCGCTGGTCAGCCACTTCACGACCTCGGTGAGCCGCCGCTCGGCCGGAAACGTCGAGGGCAGGTACCGCCAGTCGGGCACCAACCGGCTCTGGTCGGTGTTCCAGAAGTAGATGGTCTGCGTGCTGTAGTAGCGCCCCAGGGCCGTGTCACTGAGCAGCAGTACGTCCGGCAGCTCGGTGATCCACAGCCCCTGGTCGGCCGGCTCCGCGGGGCCCAGCTTGAACACGTACTGGGTGTCCCCGGCCACCGGGGGCGCGAGCGTGCCGTCGGCCCGCAGCACGCCGACCTGCTGCACCCGCACCGTGACCTGTTTGACGTCCTCGGCCAGCAGCGTGGTCTCCAGGGGCGGCAAGGGCCGGACCACCGTCAGCTCGATATCGCCGCTCGGCTGCTTCTTCTTCAGCTGGCTCCGCGCCTCGGGCGCGATGAACCTCTTGACCCGGTCGTACGCCCCGTCCCGCTCCCCTGCGGCGGCGGCGAGGTAGTCGTTGATGTATTCCCTGGCGTCGGTGGTCGTGCTGCGTGCGGGCGGTTGGCTGCCGCTGCCGTTGACCGAGCCGGCCCCGGCCGCCGGGCCCCGGCCGTCGACCAGGACCTCGGTCCGGTCCGGTATGCCGCAGCCGACCAGCCCGGCGGGCAGCAGCATGCCGGCCAGCAGCACGGTCAGCAGCCGCCGCCTCACGAGTTCACCTGGGCCCGGTCACCGCTCTCGGCCGGCCCGATCGCCAGCGCCCCGTCGCTGCCTGGGCCGATGGCCAGCAGGCCGCCGTCGCGGGGGCCGCCGAACGGCAGCGGGGCGTCGGCCGGCACCAGCCGCAGCGGGGAGGTGGTCAGCCGATCGCCGGCGCGGGCGGGCAGCGTCAGCCGGAACTGGGCACCCTTACCGGGCGCGCCCCATGCCTCCAGCCACCCGCCGTGCAGCCGGGCGTCCTCAAGGCTGATGGACAGGCCGAGGCCGGTGCCGCCGGTCTGCCGGGCCCGGGACGGGTCGGCCCGCCAGAAGCGGTTGAAGACCAGCTTCTCCTCGCCCGGCTTCAGGCCCACGCCGTGGTCCCGCACCGTGATCGCCACCGCGCTCTGGTCCACGCCGAGGGTGATCAGGACCGGCTTGGCCTCGCCGTGCTCGACCGCGTTGCCGATCAGGTTGCGCAGCACCCGTTCGACCCGGCGCGGGTCCACCTCGGCGATCACCGGCGGGTCCGGCAGGTCCAGCTCGATGGTCACCCCGACCCGCTCGGCCAGCCCGGCCAGCCGCTCGGTCACCCGGTGCACCACCGGCACCAGGTCCGTCGGCTCGGCGTCCAGCATGGCGAAGCCGGCGTCGAAGCGGCTGATCTCCAGCAGGTCGGTGAGCAGTTCCTCGAACCGGTCCAGCTCGGCCTGCAGCAGCTCGGCGCTGCGGGCCACCGCCGGGTCGAACCCGTCCCGCTCGGCGAAGATCAGGTCGGCGGCCATCCGGACCGTGGTCAGCGGCGTACGCAGCTCGTGCGAGACGTCCGAGGTGAAGCGGCGCTGCAACCGGGACATCTCCTCCAGCCGGAGGATCTGCCGCTGGAGGTTCGTCGCCATCTGGTTGAACGAGGCGGCGAGCAGGGCCAGGTCGTCCTCGCCGTTGACCACCATGCGCTGGTCGAGCAGGCCGGCGGAGAGCCGCTGGGCGGTCCGCGCGGCCACCCGTACCGGGGTCACCACGAGCCGGGTGACCAGGGCGGCGAGCAGGCCGAGCAGGAGCACCAGCGCCACCCCCGTGGCGACCACGGTGGCCCGGGCGTCTCGGGCCGCGGCGTCCTGCCGGTCCAGCGGTACGACGTAGTAGAGCTCCACCTGCCCGAAGTTGGTCGGCACCGGCGAGCCGTACACGAGGTATTTGGTGCGCCGGCCGCCGAGCGTCCCGGTGTCGATCTGGTGGGCGACGTTGCCGGCGGCGACGGAGGCCCGCAACTGCGGGCTGATCAGGGGTCCGATGTCGGTTGCCGGGGACGTCCGGGCGATGACGCCCGCCCCGGTGATGGCCACCACCACGCCGTTGGTCTGGGTCGGGTCACCCCCGGCAAGGTAGTTGACCGTGCCGTCGAGGGTGTCCTGGAACTGGGCCTCCTGCGGCTGGTTGAAGGTCCGGAACTGCTTGCCCGCGTAGTCGCTGCCGTGTTGCAGCCGCAGCTCGACGTCGGTCTGTGCGCTCTCCAGCAGGATGCTGGTGATCTTGTCGGCGATCAGGTATGCGAACCCGCCGACCAGCAGGCTGGAGGCGACCAGGGTGATGGTCACCACGCGCAGCTGCAACGACCGCCGCCAGGTCTGGTGGGCGCTGGCGGCCAGCCGGGCCGCCCGGGCGGCGACGACACGCCAGAGCGCCCGCGCGGCGTGGAGCCGGCGGGACGCGACGGTCGGCGAGTCGGGGGGCAGGGCGGTCACCACAGTGATGACCAGGCTATCCGGTACCCGCCTTGTAGCCCACGCCCCGCACTGTGAGGATGATTTCCGGCCGCTCCGGATCCGGCTCGATCTTGGCCCGCAGCCGCTGGACGTGCACGTTGACCAGACGGGTGTCGGCGGCGTGCCGGTAGCCCCAGACCTGCTCCAGCAGCACCTCGCGGGTGAAGACCTGACGCGGTTTGCGGGCGAGCGCGACCAGCAGGTCGAACTCCAGCGGCGTCAGCTTCACCTCCTCGCCGTCCCGGGTGACCGTGTGCGCCGGCACGTCGATGGTGATCTGGTTGCCGGGCGGGCCGATGGTGAGCAGCTCGGGTGCGACGTCCTCGCCCCGGCGCAGCCGGGCCCGCATCCGGGCCACCAGCTCCTTGGGCTTGAACGGCTTGACCACGTAGTCGTCGGCCCCGGACTCCAGCCCGAGCACCACGTCCACGGTGTCGCTCTTGGCCGTCAGCATGACGATCGGCACGCCCGACTCGGCCCGGATCGCCCGGGCCACGTCGATACCGCTCATACCGGGCAGCATCAGGTCGAGCAGGACGATATCGGGTCGGCTGTCGCGGAATGCGGCCAATGCCCGTTCCCCGTCCGCGACGAAGGAGGGCACGAAACCCTCGCTGCGCAGGACGATGCCGAGCATCTCGGCGAGCGCGGGGTCGTCGTCGACCACCAGTACCCGGGCTCTCATGGGGTTTATCGTTCCATCCCCGTTCGGTTAGGAGGGTTCGGCGTTATCACGGCACGGTACTGCCGGGAACGGCCCGACACCACCGCTGACCGCGCGGATGCCCAGCGTGGCGCGCCCGCGGTGGACGGGTCCACCGGAATCGGACCTGCCGTGCAACCATGATCCCTCGGGCGTGTCGCCGCCCGCCACCCGTCGCCCGTCCGCCAGGAGTACGCGTGCCCGACGTCGGCCCGACCGCGGTGCTCCCGCGCCGCCCGCTGACGGTGGGTGAACTGCTGGACTCGGCCGTCCTGCTGCTGCGTGGCCAGGCCCGGCTGCTGGTCCCGCTCGCCGTCCTGCTGGCCCTCGCCGAGCAGGCCCTGCTGCACCCGCTGCGGGTGCTGGCCGACGCGCGCCCGCCGGCGTACTGGCTCGATCCCGACCGGCTCGGCTGGTTCTGGCTGCTGCTCGCGCTCGGCGCCGGGACCGAGGCGCTGATCATCGCGTTGCTCGGCAACCCGGCCGCCCGAGGCGCCGGGGCCGCGCTGCTCGGCCGCCGGGCCGGGCCGCGGGAACTGCTGCGCCCCGGCGGCGCCCGGTGGGGCGCCACCCTGCTCGCCGCCGCGGGGGTCGGCCTCGCCGTCGGCCTCGCGGGGCTGACCGGGCCGGCCTGGTTCGTCGCGTACGGGCTGCTCGGCGCGGTCGTCCCGGCGCTGGTGGTGGACCGGCTGCCCGCGTACCGGGCGCCGGGGCGGGCGCTCGCGCTCGCGTTCCGCGCCGGCGGGCGGGCCGCCGGCATCCGGCTCCTCGGCTACCTGGGCTGGTGGCTGATCCGGCTCGGCATCGGCCTCGGCGTTTACCACGGCCTCGGGCTGCTGGGCCTGTTCGACCTCGACGCGTACGCGCTGCCGGTCGCCACGGCCGCCTGGGTCGCCGTCAACGCGCTCGCGTACCCCGCACTGGCCTGCCTCGACGCGGTCCTGCACCTGGAGACCCGGATGCGCACCGAGGGCCTGGACATCCGCCTCTCCCGCGCCCCGGCCGGCACCCCGGAACCCGTCCTGCTGGCGGTCCAGCGGTGAGCCGGTGGTGGACCGAGGCGGTCGCCGCGCTCGGGGACGTCGTACCGCTGCCGCTGGCCGCCCTGCTCCTGCTGCTCGCCGCGCTGCTGGCCGCCCTGGCCTGGTTCTTCTTCCCGGCCTGGGTGCCACGCCGGCTCCCCCGGCCGCGGCTGCGCCGGCCGCGGCTGCGGATCCCCCGGCTACGCCGGCCGCGGCTGCGACTACCCAGATTGCGGCTGCCCCGACTCCGGCTGCCGCGCCGGCGGCGGGCGGCCCGACCGGCGGACCCGGCCGTCCCGGTACCCGCGCCCCGGGCGCCCGAGCCGGCGGCACCCGGTCTCGCCAGCCTCGCCGACCGGCTCGCCGCCGAGGGCCGCTACGCCGAAGCCGTCCGGGAGCGGCTGCGCGACATGGTCCGCGCGCTGGTCGACCGGCGGGTCGTGGAGCCGCGCCCCGGGATGACCGTCACCGAGTTGACCACGGCTGCCGCCCACGTCCGGCCCGGGGTGCGGCCCACCCTGCACGTCGCTGGCGCGATCTTCTCCGACCTCTGGTACGCGCAACGCCCGGCCACGCCCGAGCACGACCGCCGGATGCGCGACCTCGCCACCGACCTGCACCGCGAGCTGGCCCGGGACGGTGAGCCCCGGTGACCACCACCCTCGACTCGACCCACCCGGTCGCCCCGCCGCGACCCCGACACCGGCTACTGATCCCGCTCGGGCTGGCGGTGCTGCTGATCGTGGCCACCCTGGTGTTCCACGCCGTCGACCAGCCCGACCCGACCGACCAGGGCTTCCTCTCCCCGGTCACCACCGACGACGACGGCGGCAGCCGGCTGGCCGAGGCGCTGCGCGAGCAGGGCGTGACCGTACGCCGGGAGACCGACCCCAGCCAGGCGCTGCTGGCCACCGGGCTGGGCCCGGCCACGCTCTTCGTACCGGCCCCGGAACTGGTGCACCCGGCTACCGTCGCCGCCCTGGCCGACCTGCCCACCGGCAGCCGGCTGGTGCTGGTCGACCCGCCCCGCCGGATGCTGGAACAGCTGGACCTGCCGCTGGGGCGCACCGACAGCCGCTGGGCCACCCGGGCCACCTCCCCGGACGCCGACGGCCACCCCTGCCGGCTGGCCGAGGCCGCCCGCGCCGGCACGGCCGCCGCCGACCGCCAGCGGTACGCCGCCCGCGGCGCCGCGCCGGTCGACCGCTGCTACTCCGGCGGGCTGGTCCGGGTGCCGTGGCGTACCGAGGTGGTGGTGATCGGGGCCAGCGACCCGTTCCGCAACGACCGCATCGACGAGTGGGGCAACCGGGTTCTCGCCACCGGCCTGCTCGGCGGCCCCCGACCGCTGGTCTGGCTCGACCTGCCGGCCCCGGCGCCCGCGCCGAGCGGACCGGGCTGGTCGCCGAGCCCCACCGCCGGGAACGGCGACGGCAACGGCGCCCGCAGGGACTTCGACGACGACCGCGCGGACCGCCCACCGGCGCGGCAGAACCCGCTCTGGGACGCCTTCCCGGCCTGGTTCTGGGCACTGCTGGTGCAGCTCTCGCTGGCCGGGTTGCTGGTGGTGCTCTGGCGCGCCCGACGGCTCGGCCCGCCCGTGCCCGAGCCACTGCCGGTGGCCGTCCACTCCGCCGAGACGGTGCTCGGCCGGGCCCGGCTCTACCGCCGGGCCGGTGCCCGGGGCCCGGCCGCCGAGACCCTGCGCGCCGCCGCGCTGGACCGGCTGCTGCCCCGGCTCAACCTGCCGCCCGACACGCCCTCGGCCGAGGTGGCCGCCCGGGTCGCCGCGTATGCCGGGGCCGATCCGGAACGGGTGGCGGAGCTGCTGCACGGCGCCGAGCCGACCACCGACCAGGAACTGCTGGACCTGGCCCGCGACCTGGACACCCTGACCCGTACCGTCGCCCACCCGACCGAAGGAGACCCCCGGTGACCGGACCCGTCATCGCCGCCGCACCGGCCGCCCCGCAGCCCGACGCCCGGGCCGCCCTGCACCGGCTGCGGGCCGAGGTGGCCAAGGCCGTCGTCGGCCAGGACGCGGTGGTCACCGGGCTGGTGATCGCGCTGCTCTGCCGGGGGCACGTGCTGCTGGAGGGCGTACCCGGGGTGGCCAAGACCCTGCTGATCCGGACCGTGGCCACCGCCCTCGACCTGGACTCCAAGCGGGTGCAGTTCACCCCGGACCTGATGCCCGGCGACGTCACCGGGTCGCTGATCTTCGACCCGCACACCGCCGCGTTCACCTTCCGGGAAGGCCCGGTCTTCACCAACCTGCTCCTCGCCGACGAGATCAACCGGACGCCGCCGAAGACCCAGTCGGCACTGCTGGAGGTGATGGAGGAACGGCAGGTCTCCGTCGAGGGCGAGCGGCGGGCCCTGCCCGACCCGTTCATCGTCGCCGCCACCCAGAACCCTGTCGAGTACGAGGGCACCTACCCGCTGCCCGAGGCGCAGCTCGACCGGTTCCTGCTCAAGCTGACCGTGCCGCTGCCCAGCCGCGACGAGGAACTGGGCGTGCTCCGCGCGCACCACGCCGGCTTCGACCCGCGCGACCTGGCTGCGGCCGGCGTACGCCCGGTGGCCACCGCGGCCGACCTGGCCGCCGCCCGGGAGGCGGTCGGTCGCGTGCACGTGGCCGAGCCGCTCTTCGGATACCTCGTGGACCTGTGCCGGGCCACCCGGGCCACCCCGGCGCTGGAGCTGGGCGCCTCGCCCCGGGGCGCCACCGCGCTGCTCAACACCGCCAAGGCGTGGTCCTGGCTGGCCGGACGCGACCACGTCACCCCGGACGACGTGAAGGCGGTGGCCCGGCCGACCCTGCGGCACCGGCTCCGGCTGCGTCCCGAGGTGGAGCTGGAGGGCGTGACTGTCGACGCGGTGCTGGACACGGTGCTGGCCACCGTGCCGACCCCACGATGACCTGGCGAGCGGGGCTGCTGCTCGCCATCGGCGCGGCGACCCTGCCGGCCTGGCCGGCACCGTTCCTCGGCGTCGCGGTGATGACCGGTGCCGTGCTGCTGCTCGTCGCAATCGACTGGGCCCTCGCGGCACCGCTGCACGCGCTCACCGCCACCCGCACCGGGGACCGGGCGATCCGGCTGGGCGGCACCGCCACGGTCACCCTGCACCTGGCCAACACCGCCGACCGTACGCTGCGTGCCCAGGTGCGCGATGCCTGGCTGCCGTCGGCGGGGGCCCGGCCGGACGTACCGCCGGGACGGGTGTTGACCGTCGAGCCGGGCGGGACGATCGCGCTGCCCGTCCGCCTCGCCCCGGCCCGGCGTGGCGACCGGCCCGCCGCGGCGCTGGCCGTACGCTCGCTCGGGCCGCTGCGGCTGGCGTTCCGGCAGCGCGCCGGCCACCCGGCCACGCCACCGTGGACGCTACGCGTGCTGCCCCGCTTCGACTCCCGGCGGCACCTGCCCGAGAAACTGGCGAAGCTGCGGGTCATCGACGGCGTCCAGGTGACCCGGGGACGCGGCCACGGCACCGAGTTCGACACCCTGCGCGAATACGTCGTCGGCGACGACGTGCGCTCGATCGACTGGCGGGCCAGCGCGCGCCGCTCCGACGTGCTGGTGCGTACCTGGCGGCCGGAGCGGGACCGTCGGCTGGTCTGCGTCCTGGACACCGGCCGCACCTCGGCGGTACGCATCGGCGACGAGCCCCGGCTGGACACGGCGATCGACGCGGCGCTGCTGCTCACCGCGCTGGCCGCCCGGGCCGGTGACCGGGTCGACCTGCTCGCCGCCGACGCCTCCGTCCGCGCCACGGTCACCGGCAGCGGCCGGCCCGCGCTGCTCGCCCGCCTGGTGGACGCGGTCGCCCCGCTCCAGCCGGCGCTGGTGGAAACCGACTTCGAACTGATCGCTGGTGAGGTGCTGCGCCGGGAGCGGCAACGCAGCCTGGTGGTGCTCTTCACCGCGCTGGAGGCGGGCGCGCTCGGCGAAGGGCTGCTGCCGGTGCTGCCCCGGCTGGCCGCCCGGCACCGGGTGGTGATCGCGGCGACCCACGACCCGGTGCTGACCGGGCTCACCGTCGCCCCGCCGACCGGCCCGGACGACGCGTACGCGGCGGCGGCGGCCTGGCGGGCGCTGGCCGAACGGGACCGGGTACGGGCCGCCCTGGGCCGGCACGGGGTGACCGTCGTGGACGCTCCCGCCGACCGGCTCGCCCCGACGGTCGCCGACACCTACCTCCGCCTCAAATCCCTCGGCCAACTCTGACCGTCCGCTCAAGGCCCGGCCAGCTTCACGGAAAGCGCGGCTGTTCCGCGCCGGATGGCCACTCATGCTCGGAAAGCCGGGCCACCGGGGCAGCGCCGCCGGGGACGCGGGATGCCCGGCGAGTGGCGGCGTGGCGGCCGAGCAGCAGGGCGTACGCCAGGAAGGCCAGCCAGACGGTGGCGCCGACGGCCACCCGGACGGCGACCGGCAGCGGCGCCGGGGTCACGAACGCCTCCAGCAGCGCGGAGACCGCGAAGAGCCCGACCAGCCCGGCGGCCACCACGATCGCTGAGCGGCCGGCCTCGGCGACCGCCCGGCCGCGGCTCAGGTGCGCGGGCGGCGCGATCCACGCCCAGCCGGTACGCAGCCCGACCCCGGCCGCCACGAAGATCCCGGTCAGTTCGAGCAGCCCGTGCGGGGTGATCAGCCCGAAGAAGACGTCGCCCCGGCCGTACGAGATCATCACGCCGCCGACCACGCCGATGTTCAGCGCGTTCTGCCACAGCAGATAGAACACCGGCACCACCAGTACCCCGGCGGCGAGGCACTGCGCGGCGAGCCAGGCGTTGTGTGTCCACAGATGGAACGCGAAGGTCGGCGCGGCGAACTCGGTGTAGTAGCCGGCGAAGCCCGAGTCGACCAGCTGCCCGGCGGCCTCCTCGCCGATGAACGCGGCGGCGGTGTCCGGGTGGCCGGCGACGAACCAGATGAGGAAGAAGCTGAGCGCGCTGAACCCGGTCGCCACCCCGCACCACCAGGGCCAGGCCCGGTAGAGGGCGGCCGGCAGGTCGGCGAGGAGGAAGCGGCGGACCGCCGCCCAGGACGGCCGGGGCCGGCCGGTGATCCGCGCCCGGGCCGCCAGCACCAGCTGGGAGAGGCGGTTGACCAGCACCGGATCGGGTGCGCGGCTGCGCAGCGCGGACAGGTGGGTGGCGGCCCGCTGGTAGAGCACGACCAGCTCGTCGACCTCGGCCGCGTCGAGCCGGCGCCGCCCGGTCAACTGCTCCAGCCGCCGCCACTCGGCGCCGTGCGCCGCCACGTACGCGTCGACATCCACGCTGCCTCCCCCGTCTGGCGCTCATAGTGTTCACTGTCCGGGTGAGAGCGCAACCTCCCTCCCCGGCGCGCTCGACCGACGCCGGTCTGGTCAGCGGCGAGGCGGTGGAGCTGGACGTCCGGGCGGCCCGGCTGGGCTCCCGGGTGCTGGCCCTGCTGATCGACCTGCTGGCCCAGCTGGCGGTGGCGCTGCTGCTGGCCGTCGGGCTGTCGGTGGTGCTGTTCAGCCTGCCGTGGGACATCGTGGACGCCGCGCTGTCCGGCGCGTTGCAGACGGTGCTGGTGGTCGTCGTGCTGGTCGGCTACCCGGTGCTGATGGAACGCTTCGTCGGGGGCCGGACGCTCGGCAAGCTGGCCGTGGGGCTGCGGGTGGTCCGCGCCGACGGCGGCCCGGTGGGGATCGGCCAGTCGCTGACCCGGGCCTTGGTCGGCGTCGCGGTGGAGTGGCCGGGCCTGGTGCTGCCGCTGCTGAGCTGGGTGGCGAGCGTGACGGTGATGCTGACCGACCCGCGCGGGCGACGGCTGGGCGACCTGGTGGCCGGCACGCTGGTGGTGCACACCCGGGGCGCGGGCAGCTGGCGCCCGGCTCCGCCGGCCGTGCCGCCGCTGCTCGGCTGGGCGCGGAGCCTCGACCTGACCCGGGTGGACGACGGGTTGGCCCTGGCCGTGCGGCAGTATCTCGGCCGGGTGCACCAGCTCGCCGAGCCGGACCGCAGCCGGCTGGGCCGGCAGCTCTGGGCCGAGGTCGCCGCGGTCACCTCGCCGCCTCCGCCGTGGGCCGCGCCCGAGCCGGCGTACCTGGCCGCCGTGCTGGCCGAGCGTGGCCGGCGCGCCGCCTACCGGCTGGGGCGTACCCGAATGGTCACCGCCGCCCTCTGGCCGGAGCTGGCCCCGCCGACCGCAGCCACGGCACCGCCCGCAAGCCCGCCGACCGCAGCGCCGGCCGCGGCCCCACTACGGCCCGCCGCGCCGGCACGCGCCGTCCCCACCCAACCCGATCCGGTACGCGGACAGCCCACCCCGGTCGAGGCGGAGCCCTCACCCACCTGGCCCCGGCCGGCCCGAACGGACCTCGTTGATCGCTGACGGGTGACCCGACCCGACCCGCTTCCGGACGGGTGGGCTGAGGCGCCCGCGATCGACCGGTAGGGCCAGGCCGCGCCGGGCCCGGGTGCGGCGATCAGGAGAAGAGGGCGCGACCCCACCAGTCGGCGGCGTCGCGGACGCCCGGCGGGCAGGCGAAGAGCCCGCTGGAGACGTGTCGCAGGTACTCGTTCATCGCGTCGTTCCGGGCGAGCCGGGTCTGGATCGGCACGAACTGCCGGCGCGGGTCCCGCTGGTACGCCATGAAGAAGAGCCCGGCGTCGAGCCGGCCCAAACCGTCCGAGCCGTCCACGAAGTTGTAGCCGCGACGCAGCAGATGCGCCCCGTTGTTCAGCGAGGGGTGGGCGAGCCGGACGTGCGCGGTCTCGGCGATCACCGGCTGCCCGTCGTCGCCCTTGGCGGCGAAGTCCGGCGCGTCGAACTCGCCGGCCCGCCCCAGCGGGGCGCCGCTGCCCTTGGTCCGGCCGACGATCTGCTCCTGCTCGGCCAGCGAGCTGCGGTCCCACGTCTCGATCAACATCCGGATCTTGCGGGTGACCAGGTACGACCCGCCGGTCATCCAGTCCGGCCCGTCGCCGGGCTGCGCCCAGAGCTGCTCCCGGAGCAGGGTGGCGTCCTCGGCCTTCAGGTTGGCGGTGCCGTCCTTGAAACCGAACAGGTTGCGCGGGGTGGCCTGCTCCCGCGAGGTCGACGAGGTACGCCCGAAGCCGAGCTGGGACCAGCGGACGCTGACCACACCCATGCCGATCCGGGCCAGGTTGCGGATGGCGTGCACCGCCACCTGCGGGTCGCTGGCGCAGGCCTGGACGCAGATGTCCCCGCCGGAGATCTCCGGCCGCAGCGCGTCCCCGGCGAAGTGCGGCAGGTCGGCGAGGGCGGCCGGACGCTTGTCGGCGATGCCGAACCGGTCCTTGCCCTGGGCGTCGCGGAACAGCGCCGGGCCGAAGCCCAGGGTGAGGGTGAGCTGCGACGGGGGCAGGCCGAGCGCCTCGCCGGTGTCGTCCGGCGGAGCCTCCGGGACGCCGCCGACCGCACCGACCAGGCCGGCGTCCTTGCCCGCGGTCATCCGGGCCGCGGCGGCGGTCCACTCCTGCAGGAGCGCGACGAGCTTCGCCCGGTCCTTGGTGATCACGTCGAACGCGACGAAGTGCAGCCGGTCCTGGGCCGGGGTGGTGATGCCGGCCTGGTGCTCGCCGTGGAACGGCACCGCCCCGGCGGCCTTGTCGGTGGCCGCCGCGTGGTCGCCACCGCCGAGCAGCGCACCCGCTCCGCCCGCCACGCCGGCCACGCCGGCCACGCCGACCCCCGCCAGGGTGATGGCCCGCCGCCGGGACAGTGTGGTCCCGGTGCTCTGCTCACTCATGCCGTCGCCTCCCGCCGGTCGGCGTCGCCATGAGGCCGACCCGCACTGCGCCCGATGATTCGCTCGCTCATGGCGTCACCTCCGGACCCGGTCGTCATCGGGCGACGACTGCGGCCACCTTGCTGACCGGCTCGGCCAGCGCGTTGATGCTGTCGGAGAGCTCCTTCAGCTCGGCCTTGCTGAGCTGGGTGTGGAGCTTCCAGCCGTCACCGGCTCGGTGCTTGCCGAGGGTCGACTCCACGTTGGCGAACTCGCTGTCGAGCTGCTTGACCAGCTCGGGCGAGCGCTGCTCCAGCGCCGGGCGCAGCGCGGCGATCGCCGCCTTGGAGCCCTCGAGGTTGGCGTTGAAGTCCCAGAGGTCGGTGTGCGAGTACCGCTCCTCCTCGCCGGTGATCTTGCCACTGGCCACCTCGTCGAGCAGCGCCTTGGCGCCGTTGGCGAGCTGGAGCGGGGTGAGTTTCTCGGCGTTGGCCTTCGCCACCAGGGCCTTGACGTCGGCGACCAGCTGGTCGGCGATCGGCCCGTCCTTGCTGATGTCGCCGCCGGTCCAGAGGTCCTTCTCGAGCCGGTGGTAGCCGGTCCACGCCATGCCCTCCTCGACGACCTCCTCCCGGCCGTCGATCTTCGGGTCGAGGTCGCCGAAGCTCGCCGCGACCGGCTCGATCCGCTCGAAGTAGGTCCGGGCGACCGGGTACAGCGCCTTGGCCTTCGCCACGTCGTTGGCCTTGACCGCGGCCGCGAACTCCTCGGTCTTGGCCAGCAGCGCGGCGGTCTGGCTGTTGACGTAGCGCTGGTAGCTGGCGGTGGCCTCGCTCAGCGCGGCGTCGGGGGCGACGGAAGCGGCGGTGCCGCTGACCTTCAGCGCGCCCCGGATGCCCCGGCCGCTCATCCCCGGCTTGCAGGCGGTCTCGTACGTCCCGGCCGGCAGCTCGACCCGGAGCTCGCGGCTCAGGCCGGGAGCGATGTTCTCCACCTCGCCCATCACCCGGTCACCGGTGGCGTACACGTAGAACTCGTTGACCTTGGACCCGGAGTTGGTCACCTTGAAGGTCACCTGACCGGCCTCGATCTCCGTGGTGCCCACCTCACAGGCGCTGTCGGTGGCCTTGACCGCGATCGGCCCGCCGGACTTCGCGTCCGGCTTGTCGCCGCCACCACTGCAGCCGGCCAGGCCGGCGACGGCGAGCATCCCGGCGGCGGCGGGCACGACGAATCGAGTGGTACGCATCGGTGCTGTGTCTCCTCAGGAAACGGGCGATCAGGCGGGCTGCACGGGGCTGGCGGACGCTTCGGTGGCGGGCTTCGCCGCCTCGGCCGGCTTGGCGACCGGCTTGGCCGGCTTGCGCAGGAAGAGGACGAGCACCGGCACCGCGTACGCCACCCAGGCGACCATCTCGAGGACGCTCGGGGCGGCGGTGATGTTGAACATGCCGCTGAGCAGGGTCGCGTACCAGGTGCTCGGGTCGAGCACCGAGGAGATGTCGAAGGCGTGGTTGTTGAGGCCGGGCAGCACGCCGGCTTCCTGGAAGTCGTGCACGCCGTACTTGAAGATGCCGGCGGCGACCAGGATCAGCAGCGCGCCGGTCCAGGTGAAGAACTTGCTCAGGTTGAGCTTGAGGGCGCTGCGGTAGAGCAGGAAGCCGATCAGCACGGCGGTGACGATGCCCCCGACCAGCGCGAGCATGGCATCCCGGCCGGCACCGCCGACGGTGCTCTTCGCGGCGGAGTAGAAGATCAGTGCGGTCTCCAGGCCCTCCCGGATGACCGCGAGGAACGCCATGCCCATCACCGCGAAGGCGCCGACGGCGAGCGCCTCGGTGAGCTTGCCGCGCAGCTCACCGGCGATGCTCCGGGCGGCCTTGCGCATCCAGAAGATCATCCAGGTGACGAAGACGACGGCGGCGACGGAGGTGATCGCGTCGAAGAGTTCCCGCGACTCCGAGGTCCGCAGCAGCGCGGTCGAGGTGTACTCGATCAGCCAGCCGAAGAGCACCGACAGGGCCACGGCCGCGCCGACGCCGAGCCACACGTGCGGCAGCCGGTTGCGGCGGTTCGACTTGACCAGGAACGCGACCAGGATGCTGACCACGAGGGTCGCCTCCAGGCCCTCCCGCAGGCCGATCAGGTACGTGGCGAACATCGGTACTCCGTGATTGGTTAGGCACGCCTCAGTTAACTTAGGGCAGCCATACCTTCCTCCTGATCCGAGCCGCCGTCAAGTCGTTCAGGCGAACGTCACCCGGATCGACGGCAACCGGACAAGCGCTGGTCAGCCCAGCTTTCCCTGACGGTGGCGAGGGTCACCAGGGCCATCCGGCCCCACCCGACCACCGGGAGCCGGCGCGGCGCGCCGGGGCCGGCGGAATTGTCCGCGTACCAGAAAGGGACCGGGACGGCCGCGCGGCGGTCGACCCCGGTCCCTTCGGGTGCGGCTCAGTAGCGGTAGTGCTCCGGCTTGAACGGCCCCTCCTGCGGCACGCCGAGGTAGGCGGCCTGCTCCTTGGAGAGGGTGGTCAGCTTGGCGCCGAGCGCGGCCAGGTGCAGCCGGGCGACCTTCTCGTCCAGGTGCTTGGGAAGCACGTACACGCCGATCGGGTATTCGGCGGTCTTGGTGAAGAGCTCGATCTGGGCGATGGTCTGGTTGGCGAACGAGTTCGACATGACGAAGCTCGGGTGCCCAGTGGCGTTGCCCAGGTTCAGCAGGCGGCCCTCGGAGAGCACGATGATCGCGTGGCCGTCCTCGAACCGCCAGACGTCGACCTGCGGCTTGATGTTCTCCCGGGTCACGTCCGAGCGCTTCGCCAGGCCGGCCATGTCGATCTCGTTGTCGAAGTGGCCGATGTTGCCGACGATCGCCTGGTGCTTCATCCGGGCCATGTGCTCGTTGGTGATGACGTTGAAGCAGCCGGTGGCGGTGATGAAGATGTCGGCCTGCTCGACCACGTCGTCCAGGGTGGCGACCTGGTAGCCGTCCATGGCCGCCTGGAGCGCGCAGATCGGGTCAACCTCGGTCACCACGACCCGGGCACCCTGGCCGCGCAGCGACTCGGCGCAGCCCTTGCCCACGTCGCCGTAGCCGAGCACGACCGCCATCTTGCCGCCGATCAGCACGTCGGTGGCCCGGTTGATGCCGTCGATGAGCGAATGCCGGCAGCCGTACTTGTTGTCGAACTTGCTCTTGGTCACCGAGTCGTTGACGTTGATGGCCGGGAAGAGCAGGGTGCCGTTGCGGTGCATCTCGTAGAGCCGGTGCACGCCGGTGGTGGTCTCCTCGGTCACGCCCTTGATGCCGCCGGCGATCCGGGTCCAGCGCTGGCCGTCCTCGGCGAGCGAGCGGTGCAGCAGCTTGAGGATGACCGCGTACTCCTCGGAGTCGGCGGACTCGACCGGCGGCACGACGCCGGCCTTCTCGAACTCGACGCCCTTGTGCACGAGCAGGGTGGCGTCGCCGCCGTCGTCCAGGATCATGTTGGGGCCCTGCCCGTCCGGCCAGGTGAGCACCTGCTCGGTGCACCACCAGTACTCCTCCAGGCTCTCGCCCTTCCAGGCGTAGACCGGGACGCCGGCGGGGGCCTCGGGAGTGCCGTTCGGGCCGACGACGATCGCGGCGGCGGCGTGGTCCTGGGTGGAGAAGATGTTGCAGGACGCCCAGCGGACCTGCGCGCCGAGCGCCACCAGGGTCTCGATCAGGACGGCGGTCTGGATGGTCATGTGGAGCGAGCCGGTGATTCGCGCGCCGGCGAGCGGCTGGGCGTCGGCGTACTCCCGCCGGATCGCCATCAGACCGGGCATCTCGTGCTCGGCGAGCCGGATCTCCTTGCGCCCGAACGCGGCGAGCGACAGATCCGCCACCTTGTAGTCGCCCTCGGCGAGGGTGGTCGGCCGGGCCTCGGACGACGCGCCGCTGGGGGTCGCCGGGAGGGTGCTGGTCATGGAAGCTCCTGTCGAACGAAGTGCTGCGCAGCTTTACCTTACGCGCGTGGCCTTCTTCACCCGTGCCCGGTTGTCCGATGACGTCCGTTCCGCTCGGCGGACAGCGCACGGGGCGGTCGGTCGTGAACGGACTCTCCGCCCACGGTCCGGCCGCCCCGTGCATCCCCCCGGTTTGGTTCCCCGCGCGTCACCGGACCTTTCGTCGCGACAACGCTGCGTACCCATAGAGTCACACTGAGCGACCGTCGCGTCAAGCTATTTCGGGAAAGTCGGACTCGCCCCAAGTGGGCTGCCCTGCGATCAGCGCAGCCCACAGGTGGCGACGAACGCCTCACCCTCGCCGCCGATCACCAGCGGCCCGCCGGCCGCGGTGCCCACCGCCGCCTGGCCCGGCCCCAGCACCACCGTGCCGACCCCGTCGTCCACCGCGAGCTTGCCGACGCGACAGAGCACCACCCGCGGGCCGGGCAGCGTCAACCGCGCCCCCGGGCCGCCGGCCGTCACCTCGACCCGATGCAGCGCGAAATCCTCCACCGGGACCGGCCAGGTCACCACCCCGGGCGCCACCGCGACCGGCGCGACCACCGGCTCGTCGAGCACCTCGAACCGCAGCACCCGCAGCAACTCGTCCACGTCCACCCGCTTCGGGGTGAGGCCGCCGCGCAGCACGTTGTCGCTGGCCGCCATGATCTCCACGCCGGTGCCGCGCAGATAGGCGTGCAGGTTGCCGGCCGGCATCCAGATCGCCTCGCCCGGGACCAGCCGGACATGGTGCAGCAGCAGCGCCACCAGCACCCCCGGGTCGGCCGGGTAGTCGACCGCCAGGCTCCGGGCCAGCACCGCATCCGGCCCGGCGACGTCCGCCGTCAGCACGGCCGCCACCAGCCCGGCCCGCTCCGCCTCCGGCCAGCTCAGCAGCAGGCGGACGGCCTCCCGCAACCCCGCCGGCCCGGTGCGCAGCGCCGTCACCACCGACTCCAGCACCGGTACGCCGAACGCCGCGAGCGCCGCCGCCGACTCGGCCGGGTCCCGGAACCCGCAGAGCGCCTCGAACTCGGAGAGCGCCACCAGCAGCTCCGGCTTGTGGTACGGGTCGACGTAGTTGACCCGGTCGGTGTCGGCCGCGTGGCCGGCCCGGGCCTGCTCGGCGTCCGGATGGGCCTGGAGGCTGAGCGGGGCGTCCGCGGCCAGCACCTTCAGCAGAAACGGCAGCCGGGTGCCGAACCGGCCGACCACCCGCTCGCCCAGCCAGTGCGCCGGCTCGGCCAGCAGCAGCTCGCTGAGGCTGACCGGGCTGCCGTCCCGGTCCACCGTGGCCGGGGCGCCCGGATGGGCACCCAGCCACAGCTCGGCCTCCGGCCCGTCGCTCGGCGCCGGTCGCCCCTGCAACTCGGCGATCGCGGTACGCGAGCCCCAGGCGTAGTCCCGGATCCGGCCCTGCAACAGCTCCACGGTCAACTCCCAGCCGGCCCGGCCGCCTCACCCGGTCCGGCCTCGTCGGGCTGCGGGACCGCGGTGTGCGAGGCCGAACCGCTGCCGGCCCGGTCCGCCGCCGCACTGTAGATGTCGGGCTCCAGATAGATGACCCGGGCGATCGGCACAGCGGAACGGATCCGCGCCTCCACGGCGTTGATGCCCCGGGCCAGTTCCTCGGCCGTCTCGCAGGGCGGCACGGCGATCTTCGCGGCCACCATCAGCTCCTCCGGCCCCAGGTAGAGGGTCTTCATGTGAATGATCCGCTCCACCTCCGGGCCGGCGGTGACGGCCCGCTCGATCGCGGCCAGGTCCTTCGGCTCGGCGCCCTCACCCAGCAGCAGGCTCTTCGTCTCGACGGCCAGGATGATCGCGATGGCCACCAGCAGCACGCCGATCATCGCCGTGCCGAGGGCGTCCCACCGGCCGTTGCCGGTGGCCAGCGTCATGCCGACGCCGAAGAGCGCGAAGACCAGACCGACCAGCGCGCCGAAGTCCTCCAGCAGCACCACCGGCAGCTCCGGGGCCTTGGCCCGGCGGATGAAGTGCACCCACGACTGCTTGCCCCGGATCTGGTTGGACTCCTTGATGGCCGTACGGAAGGAGAAGCCCTCCATCACGATCGCGACCACCAGCACGATCACCGGCACCGCCTGCCACTTGGTGATCGCCTCCGGGTGCGACCACTTGTGGTACGCCTCGTACAGCGCGAACAGACCACCAAGGCTGAACAGCACGATCGACACGATGAACGCGTAGATGTAGCGCTCCCGGCCGTAGCCGAACGGGTGCTGCGGAGTGGCCTCCCGCTGGGCCCGCCGGCCGCCGAGCAGCAGCAGCCCCTGGTTGCCGGAGTCGGCGACCGAGTGGATCGACTCGGCCAGCATCGACGACGAGCCGGTCAGCAGGAACGCGACGAACTTGGTGACGGCGATGCCGATGTTGGCCAGCAGGGCGGCGACGATCGCCCTCGTGCCCCCGTTCGCGCTCACGCCGCCGCCTCGCTGATGGTTCGCTCGCTCACGGGTTTGCCAGCTCCTTCATCTCCGTGACGGCCGGTACGGCCATCGGGTCCAGCCCGTGGGCCAGGGCGAGGTAGACCGAGGCGAAGTCCGGGACCGCGATCAGCGAGGCGAGCCGCTCCAGCGCCGACCCGCCCTCAGCGGTGACCACGTCGCAGCGCACCCCGCGCCGCTCGGCGAGGGTCTGCACCGCATCGGCCCGGCGTTCCTCCACGGCCAGCGGCTCGTCGGTGTCGTCCTCGGCGTTCAGGCCGCCGTCGCGCAGCAGCACCAACCGCAGCCGGGTGGCATCGCCGCCGACCTCGTCCGGGTCGGCGAAGATGTCCCGCTCCCCCTCGGCCAGCCCACCGAAGACGCCGTCGAGCAGGCCGACCCGGCCCCGGCCCGCCTCGCCCAGCGCCCCGGCGGTCACCGGGTAGCGGGCGTTGGCCGAGAGCGTGTCACCGAACCGGCGGGCAGCCACCGTGGCCAGCGGGGACGAACCCCACACGATCGGGATCGACCCGGCCAGGCCCAGGGCCAGCGACTTCGCCGGGTTGACGAAGGACTCGGCGGTAGGCCGGGACCGGTCGGCGTCCGCGTCCAGCCGGGCCGCCGTCTCGGCCAGGTCCGCCTCGTTGACCTTCACCAGCCCGAGCGTACGGGCGGCGAGCAGGACCGGAACGGTGAGCGCCCAGAGACTGGCCCGCGCCGGGGCGCGCCGGGGCACCGGGATGAACGGCGCCCGGGCCCGCTCGGCCACCGACTGCAACTGGGAGTCCGGTGCACCGACGGCGACCAGCCGGGCCCCCCGCCGGTGCGCGGCCTCGGCGGCACCCAGCGCCTCGGGACTGCGGCCGGAGGCGCTGACCGCGATCACCACGTCCGCCGCGCCCACCCAGCCCGGGACACCGGCGCTGCGGTGCGGGATGACGGGCACCGGGCAGCGCGGCCCGGCGACCGTGGCCAGCACGTCCCCGGTCCGCCCGGCGGTGCCGATGCCCGCGATGACCACTGCCCGCGGCCGCCCCTCGTCGGCGAGCACGCTCAGATTCGCCTCGGCCGCCAGCGCCGCCGACTCGCGTACCTGGGCGCCGGCCGAGGCGGTGAACCGGAGCATGCCGCCGGGATCCTGCTCGGCGAGCAGATCCGGGTTGTCCAGCAGCGACTCGTCCGCGTGCCGATGGCCGCTGACCCCGGCCGTACCCTCCATCACCGCTGCGACCCCGAACCGCCGCGCGCGTCGTCGCCCGCGGGCCCGCCGCGCGCCTCGTCCAGCAGCAGGACCGGCACGTCATCGCGGACCTCGAAGATCCGGCCGCACTCCGTACAGGTCAGCGTCTGCGCCTGCGGGTCGTAGTCGAGCGGGGCGTGGTGCGTGTCCGGGCAGGCGAGGATCTCGAGCAACTGCGGGTCCAGGGCCACGGCGCGGCTCCTTCCACGTATGCGGTCTCACCGGTCGGCGGTGCCGTCCGGCGCACGCGATCTTATCGGCGAACCTGTGCCGGCACCGCGCCACCGAGCGAGATCATCTCGACCTCCTCGAACGCCCACCGGCCGCCGTGGCGGCGACACCACTCATGTCGCCACCACACACCGTCACCGTAACCCCCGACGGGCGGCCGGGCCCGGGCTCAGCGGGGTGGGCGGGGCAGCACCGTGGTGGCGTCGCCGCCGGCAGGCGCCGGCGGTTCGCCACCCGGGCGGTCTCCCCCGGCGGGAGCGCCGTACACGTTGCCGGTCGGGCGGGGCGCCGCGGCCCCGCCGTAGACGGTGGAGGTGGCCGGCTGCTGCCCGTACACCTGGCCCGCCGGGGCCCCGGAGCGGTACGTGGTGCCGGCGCTGCGCGGCAGCGGGACCGGCGGGTAGCCGATGCCCCCCTCGGCTGATTTCTCCGCCCGGTTGCGGCGCACCAGCAGCACGATGAGGGCGGCGCCGACGAGCACCAGGGCGATACCGACCCACATGATCGGGGAACCTCCGGAGGATGTCTCGGCCGCCGCGGCGCTGGCCCCGGCGGTCGGGGCGAGCGCGGCCGCCACGGCGGTCCCGCGGTCGGCCTCGCCCGCCGGCGTCGTCGCGGCGCTCGGGGTGGGGGTCGGGGACGGCTTCCGGGTCGGCGTCGGGGACGGCGTCACGGCCTTCGCCCCGCCCACCACGCGGGCCTCATCGGCTGCCCGGCCGATTTCCCGGCCGACCGCGGTGGTCGCCTCGCCGACGACGATCACCCGCCCGCCGGGCGCGCCGTTCAGAAAGGCGACCCGGTAGCGGACCGTGATCTCCTTGCCCTCGCACAGGTTCGGTTTGGCCGGGGACGTGGACGATGTGCGCACCGTGCCACCGCCACCGGAGACGGGCACCGGCCACCAGCGCCCGTCATAGTTGACGTGCACTTCGACCTGGTTGGCCGCGAGGCCGTCGAGCCGCAGGCCCAACGTGGTCCGCAGCAGCACACAGCCGTCGGTACGCTTGCGCACCTCGACCGCCACCGTGCCGGGCGATCCGCCGACCTTGAAGCTGTCCCCGACGCGCACCGATACCCGGTCGTCCTCGGCGAACGCCGGAGACGCACCGACGGCCACCAGGCCGCCCAGCATCACGCCGACCATGGCCAGCCGCGTCGCATGCCGCCCCACCGACATCTCCACCTCACCGCATCCACCCCGTCCGGGTCCGCCGGTCAGGGTACTACCGGGCCTGGCCGGCACCCGCCCATCGAGCGCTCCACATGTGCGCCGCGACACCTCCTCCGGCCCCGACACCCTCGACGCCCGCTGGTCAGGGCAGCCCGCCGACAGCCGCCGGTGAGCGCGCCGGTGGACGCCCGGCGACGGACGATCGGGGCCCTGCGGACAGCCGCCTGGCGAGCGGTGGCGGACCGTCAGGCGAGGGCGGCGGCCAGTGTCCGCCGGCACAGCCGGTCGGCCGCCCGGGTGGTCTCCGGCAGCCGGTAGCGCGGCGTCAACGCGAGCACCCGGTCGACGGCGTTGTTCAGGCTCATCCGATGGCCGACGCTCACGAACACCGGCTTCACCCCGTCCCGGGTACGCAGCACCCGGCCGACCACCTCACCGCCGTCGCGCAGCGGCGTCCAGGCCCCCCGCTCCGGGCCCGGCTCGTCCCACTCGCCGACCAGCGGGGTCTTGCCGACGCCGATCGCGGGCAGCCCGGTGACCAGGCCGAGATGGCAGGCCAGCCCGAACCGGCGCGGGTGTGCCAGCCCGTGCCCGTCGCAGACCAGCAGGTCGGGGCGGACGGTCAGCCGGTCCAGGGCCTCCAGCAACGCGGGCAGCTCGCGGAAGGCGAACAGCCCCGGCACGTACCCGAAGGCGGGCCGGCCCACGCTGACCGCCTCGTCGACCACGGCCAGGGTGCCGGCGTCCAGCACGGTGACGGCCGCCGCGAGCCGGTCACCGCCCTCCGCGTACGCGACGTCGAGGCCGGCCACCGTCGTGGGCGCGGTCGGTCCCGGCCCGACCAGATCCACCCGCGACCGCAACTCCTCCTGTACGCGCAGCGCCTCCGCGACGTCGGCCGGTGGCCGGTACGGGATTCCCCCGGCCGTCACGGCCGGTCGGACTTCCGGCCGACGCCGGTGAACGCGATCCCGAACGCCACTCCGATCCCGATACCCATGGCGATGCCTCCGGCGCCACCGATGGTGAGCAGCCCGATCACCAGGCCCAGCACGATCCCCGTCGCCCAGAGAGCGGCCTTCCGCGTACGCGTCACCACCTCACGGTAGCCAGCGGATCAGTCTCGGGCCGGGCAGAGGTCCGCACGGGCCTCTTCGGCCCACCGCTCGCGCAGCAGATCGGCGTGCCCGGTGCCCAGGTCCGGTGTCGCGGCCACCAGGTCGCCGAGCCACCCGCAGCGCAGTTACCCCCTGCTCAAGGGGCGGTGGTGGCGATGGTCGGGTCAGCGCCCGGGTCACCGGCCCGCTGCAGCTGCTCCTCGAACATCACGAACGTCCGCCGCCGGATGCCCTTGATCAGCGCCGCCTCCTCGGCGGTGAAGGGAAGGGCAGCCCAGAAGTACTCACGCTGACGCCGGATGATGCCCTTACGAATGGCCGATCCGGGTCGCTTTCCCAGCGAGGTCACCAACGCGCTGGTGCTTGCCGGTTGGCGTCCGCACTTCGGCGATGAGGTGCTGGCCACGGCATCAGTGCGAGACGTGACGGCCGTGGCCGGCAAGAGGCAGCATCACCAGGTGTTCCCAGCCGCAATGCGGACCCTAACCGCGTTCCCAGGTCTCGTGACCGGACGCAAGGGCCCCGGTGAACAGGTATGGATCTCCCGATTCAACATCCGTCCACGCCACGTGGCCCATACAGCCGACACGCTCGCCGATTTCGCCCAGGTGCTGGGTGTAGGGCTCTTTCCACTCGGGACGGAGCGCCAGGAGAGCATCATCGCCGTCGACGAGCAAGGGCGGATCTTCGCGCTCGACCAGGCCGGCGAGTGGTTCCTCGGCCCGGACATCGACGCCGCCCTGACCACCCTGCTGCTCGGCCGCGCCCCCGCCCGGGTACGTGACGACGGCACCTGGTGACCGGGCGGGCCGGGAAGCTACAGCGCCAGCCCGGTCAGGACCATCACGCGCGGCTCGGTGTAGTCCTCCATCGCGCTGCGCAGCCCTTCCCGCCCGACGCCGGAGCCCTTCACCCCGCCGTACGGCATCTGGTCGGCCCGGTACGACGGCACGTCTCCCACGATCACCCCGCCGACGTCGAGCGTCCGGGACGCCAGGAACGCGGTCTGCAGGTTGTGCGTGAAGACGCCGGCCTGCAGCCCGTACGCCGAGTCGTTGACGGCGGCGAACGCGGCCTGGTCGCTCTCGACCCGGGCGACCACCAGCACCGGCCCGAACACCTCTTCCGCACTGACCTTGGCCGACGAAGGCACCCCGGTCAGCACGGTCGGCGGGTAGGTCGCGCCCTCCCGCCGGCCGCCGACCTCGATGGTGGCGCCGGCGGCGACCGCCTCGTCCACCCACGCCTCGACCCGCTCGGCCGCCGCGACGGAGACCAGCGGGCCGACGTCGGTCAGTTCGGAGGTCGGGTCTCCGGTCCGCAGCGCCTCCACCGCCGCGACCAGCCGGGGCAGGAAGCCGTCGTAGAGCCATTCGTGCACGTACACCCGCTGCACGGCGATGCACGACTGCCCGGCCTGATAGTTGGAGAAGGTGGCGATCCGGTGCGCGGCGAAGGTCAGGTCCTCGTCGGAGCTCCAGTCCTCGCAGATCACCGCCGCCGCGTTGCCGCCGAGTTCGAGGGTCACGTGCTTGTCGGGGACGGCCCGGCGGATGGCCGCGCCGACCGGCCCGGAGCCGGTGAACGACACCACCGGCAGCCGGGGGTCGGCGACGAGTTCGGCGGCGCGCTCGTTGGGCAGCGGCAGCACCGAGAACATCCCCTCGGGCAGCTCGGTCTCGGCGAGGATCTCGCCGAGCAGCAGCGCGGACAGCGGGGTGGCCGGGGCCGGCTTGACGACGATCGGCGCGCCGACGGCGATGGCCGGGGCGACCTTGTGCGCGACCAGGTTCAGCGGGAAGTTGAACGGCGCGATGCCCAGCACGGGCCCCTTCGGCACCCGCCGGACCAGCGCGATCCGCCCGGTCGCCGCCGGGTCGGTGTCCAGGCGTTGCAGTTCACCGGAGAAACGCCGGGCCTCCTCGGCCGCCCACCGGAACGTCGAGACCGCCCGACCCACCTCGGCCTTCGCCCACTTGACCGGCTTGCCGTTCTCGGCGGTGATCAGCGTGGCGACCTCGTCGGCGCGTTCGGCGAGCCGGCGGGAGACGTGGTCCAGCGCCGCCGCGCGGGCGTGCGCGGGCAGGGCCGCGGCCGCCGCGGCCACGCCGGCGGCTGCCGCGACGGCGGCCTCGACCTGGTCGGGCGTGGCGAGGGTGGTACGCCCGACCGTCCGGCCGTCGTACGGGTGGGTGACGGTCAGCTCGCCCTCGCCGTGAACGGGGCGGCCGGCGACGAAGAAGGCTCTCGGCTCCACGACCGGCAGCGTAGACGACGCCACCCTCACGCGGAAACAGTTGCCTTAGCCCTTGTCTGTTGCGAATTCAGTAGCCAAGATGGCAGTCAGATTGCGATAACCTCCGCTGACCTTCCCCGGCCACCCTCGGAGACTTCTGATGAGTGATCAGCAACAGCTGCGCAACTTCGTCAACGGCGAGTACGTCGACCCGGTGGACGGCGGCTACGCCGACCTGATCGACCCGTGCACCGGGGAGGTCTTCGCCCAGGCGCCGGTCTCGGGAGCCGCGGACGTGGACGCGGCGATGAAGGCCGCCGCCGCGGCGTTCGAGACGTGGCGGGACACCACCCCGGCCGAGCGGCAGAAGGCCCTGCTCAAGCTCGCCGACGCGGTCGAGGCCCGCGCCGCCGACCTGGTCGACGCCGAGGTACGCAACACCGGCAAGCCGCGCCAGCTCACCGCCGACGAGGAGCTGCCCCCGGCCGTCGACGAGTTCCGCTTCTTCGCCGGCGCCGCCCGCCTGCTGGAGGGCCGCTCGGCCGGCGAGTACCTGGCGGGCCACACCTCGTACGTGCGGCGCGAGCCGCTCGGCGTCTGCGCCCAGGTCACCCCGTGGAACTACCCGCTGATGATGGCGGTCTGGAAGATCGCCCCGGCGCTGGCCGCCGGCAACACCGTGGTGCTCAAGCCGTCCGACACCACCCCGGTGTCGACGCTGCTGCTGGCCGAGATCGCTTCCGAGTTCTTCCCGCCGGGCGTGTTCAACGTGATCTGCGGCAACCGGGACACCGGCCGAGCCCTCGTCGCCCACCCGACGCCGCAGCTAGTGTCGATCACCGGCTCGACCCGGGCCGGCATGGAGGTCGCCGCCGCGGCGGCGCCGGACCTCAAGCGGACCCACCTGGAGCTGGGCGGCAAGGCCCCGGTGGTGCTCTTCGACGACGCGGACATCGCGGCGGCGGCCGAGGCGATCGCGGTGGGCGGCTACTTCAACGCCGGCCAGGACTGCACCGCCGCGACCCGGGTGCTCGCCGGTCCCGGCGTCTACGACGACTTCGTCGCCGCCCTCGCCGAGCAGGCCCGCAACACGAAGACCGGCGCGCCGGACGACGAGGACGTGCTCTACGGCCCGCTGAACAACGCCAACCAGCTCGCCCGGGTACGCGGCTTCCTGGACCGGTTGCCCGGCCACGCGAAGGTCGAGACCGGCGGCTCGCAGGTCGGCGAGCGCGGCTATTTCTACGCCCCGACGGTGGTGTCCGGGGTGCAGCAGGCCGACGAGATCATCCAGGACGAGGTGTTCGGCCCGGTCATCACGGTGCAGCGTTTCTCGGATGAGGACGAGGCGGTGCGCTGGGCCAACGGCGTCGAGTACGGCCTGTCCGCCTCGGTATGGACCAAGGACCACGGCCGGGCGATGCGGATGACCCGTCGGCTCGACTTCGGCTGCGTCTGGGTGAACACCCACATCCCGTTCATCTCTGAGATGCCGCACGGCGGCTTCAAGCACTCCGGGCACGGCAAGGACCTCTCGGTCTACAGCCTGGAGGACTACACCCGGATCAAGCACGTCATGCACAACATCGAAGGCTGAGCCATGACGTCGAGCGAGGAACTGCACAAGCGGCGGGGCGCGGCGGTCGCCCGTGGGGTCGGGAGCGTCATCCCGGCGTACGTGGACCGGGCCGGCGGCGGCACGATCACCGACGTCGACGGTCGGGAGTGGATCGACTTCGCCGCCGGCATCGCGGTCACCAACGTCGGCAACTCCGCCCCACGGGTGGTCGAGGCGGTCAAGGCGCAGGTCGAGCGCTTCACCCACACCTGCTTCATGGTCGCCCCCTACGAGTCGTACGTGGCGGTGTGCGAGCAGCTCAACGCGCTGACGCCGGGAGGCTTCGAAAAGCGCTCGGCGCTGTTCAACTCGGGTGCCGAGGCGGTGGAGAACGCCGTGAAGATCGCCCGGCACGCCACCGGGCGGCCGGCGGTGGTGGTCTTCGACCACGCGTACCACGGCCGGACCAACCTGACCATGGCGCTGACCGCGAAGAACATGCCGTACAAGCACCGGTTCGGGCCGTTCGCCGGGGAGATCTACCGGGTGCCGATGTCGTACCCGCTGCGCGACGGTGGGCTCGACGGTGCGACCGCCGCGGCCCGGGCGATCGAGCTGGTGGAGAAGCAGGTCGGCGCGGAGAACGTGGCCGCCCTGCTGATCGAGCCGATCCAGGGCGAGGGCGGCTTCGTCGTACCCGCGGAGGGGTTCCTGCCGGCGCTGCGCGAGTGGGCGACAGCCACCGGGGTGGTCTTCGTGGCCGACGAGATCCAGACCGGGTTCTGCCGGACCGGGGACTGGTTCGCCTGCCAGCACGAGGGCGTCGAGCCGGACCTGGTAACCCTGGCCAAGGGCATCGCCGGCGGTCTGCCGCTGGCCGCCGTGACCGGGCGGGCGGAGCTGATGGACGCGGTGCACGTCGGCGGTCTCGGCGGCACGTACGGCGGCAACCCGATCGCCTGTGCCGCCGCGCTGGCGGCTATCGAGACCATGCACGAGCTGGACCTGGCCGCCGCCGCCCGGCGGATCGGCGCGACCATGGTCGACCGGCTGCGGGCGATCGCCGCCCGCGACCCGCGCGTCGCCGAGGTACGCGGGCGCGGCGCGATGCTCGCCGTGGAGATCGTGCAGCCGGGCAGCCTGACCCCGGACCCGGCCGCCACGGCGGCGATCTCGGCGGCCTGCCACGCCGCCGGCCTGCTCACCCTCACCTGCGGCACGTACGGCAACGTGCTGCGTTTCCTGCCCCCGCTCGTCATCCCCGACGAGGAGTTGATCCGGGGCCTGGACATCCTGGACGCGGCGTTCGGCTGACCGGCGGTCAGCACCTGTTCGTGGCACACCATGGGTGCCATCCCCCCCAGGCCGCCCATGGTGTGCCACCCACGGCCGGCAGCGGGCGGAGGCGCCCGCCCGCGGCCGGGTCGCGGGCCGCCGGAACCGGCGAATGTCGACGCAGCGGAATCTCGGGATCACTGCGGGCGGCGGTCCCGAGGATGCGCTGCGCGTTTGCGACCGAGGTGGCAACTTGTCGACGACAAGATGGCGACGGCTTGGCGATCCCGGGTGAGGTGGGTCACGATGGGCGCGAGGAGGTCGCCGATGGCTGACCCGTGGCTCGCCCTGGAATTCGGTGCCGATCCGGCGGAGCGGATCGCGCAGGTCGGCGCCGCCCACGAAGCGTTCCTCACCGGTCGGGCGCCGGACCGCGTCCGCGAGGTGGTCCGGCGCTCGTGGGAGCGGTCGGCGCTGCTGGACCCGGAGACCACCGCGCCGGTCGACCTCACCGACGCCGCGCTGGAGAGTTACCGGACGGGGCACCCGCTGGCCCGGGTGCTGCCGCTCTTCCGTGACCTGCTCGGCGGCATCGCCCTCGACGGCGCGCACCTGATGGCGGTCTGCGACGCGTACGGGCGGCTGCTCTGGGTGGAGGGCCATCCGGGGGTGCTCCGGCACGCGGAGCGGATGAACTTCGTGCCCGGCGCCCGCTGGGACGAGACCCACGCCGGCACCAACGCTCCCGGCACGGCCCTCGCCGTCGACCACAGCGTGCAGATCTTCGCCACCGAGCACTTCGTCCGGCCGGTGCAGCGCTGGACCTGCGCCGCCGCCCCGATCCACGACCCGGCCACCGGCCGGCTGCTCGGCGCGGTCGACATCACCGGCGGCGACCACCTGGCCAACCCGCAGAGCCTCGCCCTGGTCCGGGCCACCGCGCGGGCCGCCGAGGCGTTCCTGGCCAACGCCGCGCCGCCCGAACCCGACGTGGTGCACGTCGCCGCGCTCGGCCGTGACGAGGCGGAGCTGCGGGTCGGCGGCCGGCGTATCCGGCTCGGCCGGCGGCACAGCGAACTGCTGGTCCTGCTGCTCGACCACCCCGAGGGTCGCACCGGCGAACAGCTCGGCCTCGACCTCTACGGCGACGACCGGCTGCACCCGGTCACCCTGCGCGCCGAACTGTCCCGACTGCGCCGGGCGCTCGGCGAGGAACTGCTCGACTCCCGCCCGTACCGGCTGCGGCCGGCCGTGCGCGCGGACTTCCGTACCGTCACGGAGCTGCTGGAACGCGGCGACCCGGCGGGGGCGCTGCAGGCGTACCCCGGGCCGTTGCTGCCCGGGTCGGACGCGCCCGGAGTGGCGCGACTGCGCCGGCTGGTCGACGGGCAGCTCCGCGCGGCCGTGCTGGCCGGCACGGACCCGGCGCTGCTCGCGGCCTGGACCGCGACGCCCACCGGCGCCGACGACCTCACCGCCTGGCAGGCCCTGGCGCGGGCGTTGCCGCCGGGCGCGCCCCGCCGGCCGCTCGCCGTCGCGCGGGCCCGCCAACTCGCCGAGGAGTACGACCTGCCGCGCGCAACGTCCCTGCAACGTCGCGGAAACTAACGTCCCCCGCCATCCACCCCTGACGGACGGCGGAGGTACCCATGACGCGCTACGACGCCCCCACCCACTGGCAGTCCCGCTACGACCACTTCATCGGCGGCGAGTACGTGAAGCCGCACGGCGGCCGGTACTTCGAGAACCCCAGCCCGGTGACCGGGCAGACGTTCTGCGAGGTAGCCCGGGGCACCGCTGAGGACGTCGAGAAGGCCCTCGACGCCGCGCACGGCGCGGCCGATGCCTGGGGCCGCACCTCGGTCGCCGAGCGATCCGTCATCCTCAACAAGATCGCCGACCGGATGCAGGAGCACCTCGAATCCCTCGCCGTCGCCGAGACCTGGGAGAACGGCAAGCCGGTACGGGAGACCCTGGCCGCCGACATCCCCCTCGCGATCGACCACTTCCGCTACTTCGCCGGGGCGATCCGGGCCCAGGAGGGCTCCCTCGGCGAGCTCGACGACGACACCGTGGCGTACCACTTCCACGAGCCGCTCGGCGTGGTCGGGCAGATCATCCCGTGGAACTTCCCGCTGCTCATGGCGACCTGGAAGCTGGCCCCGGCCCTGGCGGCCGGCAACGCGGTGGTGCTCAAGCCCGCCGAGCAGACCCCGGCGTCGATCCACTACCTGCTCTCGCTCGTCGCTGACCTGCTGCCGCCGGGCGTGGTCAACGTGGTCAACGGCTTCGGCGTCGAGGCGGGCAAGCCGCTGGCCTCCTCACCCCGGGTGGCGAAGGTGGCGTTCACCGGCGAGACCACCACCGGGCGGCTGATCATGCAGTACGCCAGCGAGAACATCAAGCCGGTCACCCTGGAACTGGGCGGCAAGAGCCCGAACATCTTCTTCGACGACGTCAGCGCCGCCCGCGACGACTTCTTCGACAAGGCCCTCGAGGGCTTCACCATGTTCGCCCTCAACCAGGGCGAGGTGTGCACCTGCCCGTCCCGGGCGCTGATCCAGCAGGGCCACTACTCGGACTTCCTCGCCGCGGCGGTCGAGCGGACGAAGGCCGTGCGCCAGGGCCACCCCCTGGACACCGAGACGATGATCGGGGCGCAGGCTTCGAACGACCAGCTGGAGAAAATTTTGTCCTACCTGGACATCGGCCGGCAGGAGGGCGCGAAGGTGCTGACCGGCGGCGAGCGGGCCGACCTGGGCGGCGAGCTGTCCGGCGGGTACTACGTGCAGCCGACCGTCTTCGAGGGTGACAACTCGATGCGGATCTTCCAGGAGGAGATCTTCGGTCCGGTGGTCTCGGTGACCTCCTTCGCCGACCTGGACGACGCCGTGAAGATCGCCAACGACACCCTGTACGGCCTCGGCGCGGGCGTCTGGACCCGGGACATCAACACCGCGTACCGGGCCGGACGGTCGATCCAGGCCGGCCGGGTCTGGACCAACTGCTACCACGCCTACCCGGCACACGCCGCGTTCGGCGGATACAAGCAGTCCGGCATCGGCCGGGAGAACCACAAGATGATGCTGGAGCACTACCAGCAGACCAAGAACCTGCTGGTCAGCTACTCCCCGAAGAAGCTGGGCTTCTTCTGATGGCCGACCCGGTCACCCTGACCCCCGCAGCGGCCGACCTGATCCGGTCGCTGCGGGGCCAGCACGGCGCGATCATGTTCCACCAGTCCGGCGGCTGCTGCGACGGCAGCGCCCCGATGTGCTACCCGGCCGGCGAGTTCCGCACCGGCGGTTCGGACATCCTGCTGGCGTCGCTCGACGTCGACGGCGTCCCCGAGCCCGTCGAGTTCTGGATGTCCGCCGCCCAGTGGGAGCTGTGGAAGCACACCCGGCTCATCATCGACGTGGTTCCCGGCCGGGGCAGCGGCTTCTCCCTCGAGGCCCCGGAGGGGGTCCGCTTCCTCATCCGCTCCCGACTCGCCTGACCGTCCGGGACCTCCCGACCACGGGAGGCCCCGGCTAACGGTCGGGCGTGCGGTTCTCGTCGAGCATGCCGCGCATGACCACGCTCATCATTCGGACCCGCAGGGGGCGCGGCAGCGGCCGCAGGGACCAGGTGAGCAGCTTCGCCAGGCCGCCGGGCAGCACCGTGCCCCGGCGGCCGAGCGCGTTGAGGACGGGAGCCGCCACGTCGGCGGGGCGGGCGGCCAGCGCCATCCGCATCCCCGCCCGGGCGGCGAAGCCGCTGTGCACCGGGCCGGGCGCCGCCGCCAGCACGTCGACGCCGAGCGGCTTCCACTCCACGTGCAGCGCCTCGGCGAACGCCTGCACGTACGCCTTGGTGGCCGCGTACGAGGCGGCGTGCGGGGCGCCCTGGAAGCCGACCAGCGAGGCCAGCAGCACCACGCCCCCGCGGCCGCGCGCGGCCAGTCGCCGCCCGAACCGCTGGGTCAGCGCCAGCACCGCCCGGCAGTTGACGTCCAGCATCTCCGCCTCGACCGAGGGGTCCGCGTCCAGGAACGACCCGGAGGTGCCGAACCCGGCGGCGGCCACCAGCAGCCCGACGTCGAGGTCCGTGCTGCCGGCGACGGCCGCGTCCACCCCGGCCGGCGTGGCCAGGTCGGCGTCGACCACCCGGGCCTGGACGCCGTACCGGTCGGTGAGCTCGTCGGCCAGCGTGAGCAGGGCGTCCCGCCGCCGGGCGACGAGGACGAGGTGCAGCCCGGCGGCGGCGAGCACCTCGGCTATCTCTCGCCCGATGCCCGACGACGCACCGGTGACGAGCGCCCAGGGACCGTACCGGGCGCGGAACCGGTCCGGGTGGCGCAGCCGGCGCGGGATTCGCGGCACGGCAGCGGAGGTCGGCCCGTCGATCCGCGTGGCGGTCTCCTCCGGCGGCATGACGGACCACCCCTTCCCCGGCTGACGATCCCTGCTGGTCACGATTCCCGGGTCAGCGGGTGGCGGTCCACCGCGATCGTGCGCAGCCAGGTGTCCGGCCCTGCCTGGCACCGGCCGTGGCGGACCGGACGGGGATCAGCCGGCCCATCAGCGGCCGTCGAGAAGGGGTTGGCGCGGGTCCCAGGGCGGGCCGCCGACGGCGTCCCGGCGGCGGCGGGCGATCGCCGACAACGCCTCCAGGACCACCCGGTTCCCCAGGTACGCGGTGATGTCGGCGTGGTCGTACGGCGGCGCGACCTCGACCACGTCCACCCCGACCACGGGCAGCTCGTAGCAGCAGCGCCGGACGGCGTCGAGCAGCTGCCGCGAGGTCAGCCCGCCGGGCTCCGGGGTGCCGGTGCCGGGGGCCATGCCCGGGTCGACCACGTCCACATCGACGGAGAGGAAGACCGCCTCGCACTCGTCGGTGGCGATCCCGAACGCCTCGGTCAGGCACTCGTCGAGCCCACGGGCCACCACCTCGGTCATCTCGTACGACCGCATCCGCTGGTCGGCCATCCAGGAGAGCGTCTCCGGGCCGGGCCAGTAGCCGCGCAGGCCGATCTGGAGGAAGCGGTCACCGCGTACCGCGCCGGACTCGATGAGCCGGCGCATCGGCTGGCCGTGCCCGTGCAGCGAGCCGAACTCGATGTCCCCGGTGTCGGCGTGCGCGTCGAAATGCACCAGCGACACCCGGCCGAGCCCGTGGTGCCGGGCGACTCCGGTGGCGTCGGGCAGCGCGATGGAGTGGTCGCCGCCGAGCACGATCGGGATCGCCCCGGCGGACGCGACCGCGTGGACGGCGGATTCCAGCGCGGACAGCGACCGTTCGATGTCGCCGGAGAACATCTCCACGTCGCCCGCGTCGTAGACGCGGAGGTCCTGCAGGCCGTCCACCCGCAGCGCCAGCGACGGGCGGGAGCCGTCGTGCGGCAGGTAGCAGGCCTGGCGGATGGCGGACGGGCCGAACCGGGTGCCGGGCCGGTGCGAGGTGCCGCCGTCGAAGGGCGCGCCCACGATCACCACGTCCGCGTCCGCGTAGCTGACCGGCTCGTCCAGGGTGCACGGGGGCACCCCGAGGAACGTCACGTCGGGGCCGAACATGGGGCCGTAGCGGGTCACCGCTCCTCCATCCCCCACGGCGAGCCGTAGCCGGTCAGCAGGTCGAGGAAGGGCCGCGGGGGCAGCGCCTCCGGGCCGAGCACCCCGGTGCCGGACCAGGTGCCCGTGGCCAGTAGTTCCAGCGCGACGACCGGGTTGATCGCGGTCTGCCAGACCACCGCCTGGTGGCCGTACTCCTTCATGGACCACTCGTTGTCGACCACGTGGTAGAGGTAGACCCGCCGCGGCCGGCCGTCAGCCCCGGTGCCGGTGACGTACGTCCCGGCGCACGTCTTGCCGCGCATCCGGTCGCCGAGCGTGGCCGGGTCGGGCAGGCAGGCGGCCACCACGTCGCGCGGGGCGACCTCGACGCCGCGCACCGACACCGGCCGCGTCGAGTCGAGGCCCAGCTTGTGCAGGGTCTTGAGCACCTCGATGAACTCGTCGCCCAGGCCGTACTTGAAAGTCACCCGCTTGGCCTTCACCCAGCGCGGGATCAGCAGCACCTCCTCGTGCTCCACGTTGACGCACTCCACCGGGCCGATCCCCGCCGGGAACTCGAACACCTCCGGCTCAGAGAACGGCGGGGTGGTGTACCAACCCCGGTCGGCGTCCCAGATCACCGGCGGGTTGAGGCACTCCTCGATGGTGGTCCAGATGGAGAACGACGGGGCGAAGTCGTAGCCGTCGACGGTGAGGTTGGCGCCGTCGCGTACCCCGATCTCGTCGATCTCGGTGAAGAGTTCGTCGGCGGCGTAGCGGGCGAAGACGTCGGACAGGCCCGGCTCGACGCCGATGCCGCAGAGCGCGAGCCGACCGGCCGTGGACCACTGCTCAGCGAGAGCGAACTGGTCGTCGCCGAGCTTCACCCCGGTTTCCGCGTACGGATGCGCGGGGTGCGGGCGGGACAGCGACATCGCCATGTCCAGGTAGTCGGCCCCGGCGGCGAACGCGCCCTCGAAGATCGGCATGACGAAGCGCGGGTCGACCGCGTTGAGCACGTGGGTGATCCGGTGCTCGCGGCAGAGCGCGGCGACCGCCTCCGCCGACGAGGCGTCGAGCGGGGCGGCGACGAACCGGGTGTCGTAATCCGCGATGGCCCGGCTGGCCCGGCCGAGGTCGTAGTCGGCGACCACCATCGTCTCGAAGAAGGAGCGGCGGGCGGCGATAGCGACGGCGGCGGAGCCGACGCCGCCGGCGCCGACGAGCAGGATGCGCATCAGGAATCGAACCCCAGTCCAAGACGATCGAGCGTACGGAGCCACCCGTTGCGCCGCCCCTGGCGTGCGTCGGCGCGGGCGAGCGACCAACGGGTGAGGTTGATGCCGGCGGCGCGGAACGGCTCCGGCGGGAACGGCACCGGCTTGCTGCGCACCAGGTCGAGCCGGGTCAGCGGGGTCTCCTCCCCGCCGAGCAGGTCGAGCATCACCCGGGCGCCGAACCGGGTCGCCCCGACGCCGAGCCCGGTGAACCCGGCCGCGTACGCCAGCCGTCCCTCGTACGCGGTGCCGAAGAACGCGCAGAACCGGGTGCAGGTGTCGATCACCCCGCCCCAGCGGTGGCTGAACCGGAGACCCGCCAACTGGGGAAAGGTGGTGAAGAAGTGCTCGGCCAGGGCGGTGAAGGTGGCCGGCCGCTGCGCCAGCTCCGGGGCCATCCGGTTGCCGTAGTGGTAGACCGCGTCGTACCCACCGAAGAGGATCCGGCCGTCGGCGGTGATCCGGTAGTAGTGGAACTGGTTGCCGACATCGGCCAGGCCCTGCCGGTTCGCCCAGCCGATCGCCTTCCGCTGCACGGGCGTCAGCGGCTCGGTCATCAGCGCGTAGTCGTAGACCGGGACCAGCCAGGCGCGCAGCCGGCGCAGCAGCGGCGGGAACGCGTTGGTGGCGAGCACGACCTGCCGGGCCCGGACCACGCCGGGCACCCCGTCCGGGCCACCGGCCGTCGTCGCGCGCAGCGCGCCGCCGTCCCGGCACAGGCCGGTGACCCGGGTGTGCTCGTGCAGGCGTACGCCCAGGTCGAGGGCGGCGCGGCGGAGCCCCCAGGCGAGCTTCGCCGGGTCGAGCAGGGCCACCCGGTCCCGGTCCCACAGCCCGCCGAGGTACGTCGGCGAGTCCACCTCGGCGCGTACCTCGTCGCGGTCGAGCAGCCGGACGTCGTGGCCGTACCGGCGGGCCAGCTCGGCGTCCTCGGCGAGCCCGGCGAGCTGGTACGGCTCGACGGCGACCGCCAGCTCGCCGGTCCGCTCGAAGTCGCAGTCGATGTCGTGCCGGGCCACCGTGGCGGCGACGGCCGCCAGGTTCTCCCGGCCGAGCCGCTCCAACTCGTCGATCTCGCCGGGGAACCGGTCGACGCCGTTGGTCAGGCCGTGGGTGAGCGAGGCGGCGCAGAACCCGCCGTTGCGCCCCGACGCCGCCCAGCCGCAGGTGCCCGCCTCGACCAGCAGCACGTCGCGGTCCGGGTCGGCCTCCTTGGCCAGCAGGGCGGTCCAGAGCCCCGAGTACCCGCCACCGACCACCAGCAGATCGGCGTCGTGCGGACCGGCCAGCGGCGGCAGCGGGTCGGGGCGTTCCGGTCGGTCGAGCCAGTACGGGACGGGCGCGGCGTCGGCCAACGCCCGGCCGGTATGCGGGAGTTTCATGATCCGCTCATCGCTGATGGGCGGGGCGCGACGGGGGCCGCGAGGGCCGCCCGCCGGGCTCGCCGGCCGCGCAGCGAGCTGGCCCCGACGAGCAGCAACGCGATCACGAACATCGCCGTGCCGATGACGTTGACCTGCGGCGGGATGCCCCGCTGGGCGGCGCCCCAGACGTACATCGGGAAGGTGACCGTGGTGCCGGCGTTGAAGTTCGTGATGATGAAGTCGTCGAAGCTCAGCGAGAACGCGAGCAGCGCGGCGGCCACGATGCCGGGCAGCACCAGCGGCAGCGTGATCCGCCGGAAGGTCTGCCACTCGCTGGCGTACAGGTCCATGGCGGCCTCCTCCAGCCGCCGGTCCATGCCGGCGAGCCGGGCCTTCACGGTGACCACCACGAACGACACGCAGAACATCACGTGCGCGATGACGATGGTCCAGAAGCCCTGCGGCACCCCGGCGGCCACGAAGAGGGCGAGCAGCGAGGTGCCCATCACCAGTTCGGGGGTGGCCATCGGCAGGAAGATCAGCCCGTTGATCCCGGCGCGCCCCCGGAAGCCGTGCCGGACCAGGGCGAACGCCATCAGCGTGCCGAGGATGGTGGAGACCACCGTGGCGATCAGGCCGATCTCCATGCTGCGGATCACGGCGTCGCACATGTCGGAGGTGGCGCAGGGCTGCGTCCAGTTGTCCAGGGTGAACTCGTTGAAGTCGTAGGACAGCCGGCTGGACGGCCGGTTGAAGGAGAGGCCGGCGACCACCAGGATGGGCAGCGAGAGGTAGCCGAGGACGAGCAGAGCCGCGCCCATCACCCACCGGTCGGCCAGCCAACGGCGCATCAGAACTCACCTTCATTCGCGACTGCGGGGCTCCGCTGCACTGTGCTCCTCGCGCACATCACAGCACCTCCTCGGTGCCGGCCTTGCGCAGGTAGACGAAGACGATCGCGAGGATCGCCGCCATCAGCAGGAACGACAGGGCCGCACCCTGCGGGTAGTCCAGCCGGACCAGGAACGCCGAGTCGATGACGTTGCCGATCATGTATTGGTTCGGGGTGCCGAGCAGCTCGGCGTTGATGTAGTCACCGGTCGCCGGGATGAAGAAGAGCAGCGTGCCGGCGATCAGGCCGGGCATGGACAGCGGCAGGGTGACCTTCTGGAAGGCCCGCAGCGGGCTCGCGTACAGGTCACTGGCCGCCTCCAGCAGGCGCGGGTCCAGCCGCTCCAGGCTCGCGTACAGCGGCAGCACCAGGAAGGGCAGGAAGTTGTACGTCAGGCCGAGCACCACCGCCACCGGCGTGGCCAGCAGCCGGCCGTCCGGCCCGAGCAGGTGCACGTCCCGCAGCAGCCCCACCACCCAGCCGTTGTCCGACAGGATGGTCTTCCAGGCCAGCGTCCGGACCAGGAAGCTGGTGAACATCGGCGCGACCACCGCGACCAGCAGCAGGTTCTTCCAGCGGCCGGCCTTCTGGGCGATCCCGTACGCCAGCGGGTAGCCCATCAGCAGGGCCAGCACCAGCGCGATCGCCGAATAGAGGAACGACCGGAGGAACTGCGGCCAGTACGCCTGCAACGCGTCCGGGTAGTTGCCGACGGCCCAGGTCATCGCGTACCCGGTGGAGAGGGATCCGCCCGGGTCGTAGAGGCTGGCCGCAGCGAGCTGGAGCAGCGGCAGGGCGAAGAAGACCAGCAGCCAGGCCGCGCCCGGCAGCAGCAACAGGTACGGCAGCGCCGGGTGGCGTCCCCGCCGGGGTGGCGGCGCTGCCGCCTGCCCCGACGAGGTCGGTACGTGGGCCAACGCGCTCACGAGAGCACACCCACCGGCGGCTGGTCGAGCAGCGGGGTGGTCTGGTCGTCCGCACCGGATTCGCGCGGCAGCAGGAACGCGTGCCGCGGGTCCCAGTGCGCCACCACCGCGGCGCCGAGCGGCAGTTGGCCGCCGACCCCGCTGTTGGCCGAGAACGCGGACAGCTCGCTGCCCCACGCCGTCCGCACCAGATACTGGGTGCTCACGCCGACGTAGGACGCGTCGGTCACCACGCCGCCGACGTGCTGGTGGCCGGCGGGCACCTGCTCGGGGCGCTCGACCAGGTGCAGCTTCTCGGGGCGTACCCCGAGGAAGACCGACCCCCGATCGACCCGGGCCCGCCCGGCGGGCACCGAGAAGCGCAGGCCGTGCGCGGTGACCAGCACGTCGTCCCCGCTCCGCCCGGCCGCCTCGCCGGCCAGCAGGTTGGACTGGCCGAGGAAGTTCGCCACGAACGCGGTGGCCGGGTACTCGTAGAGATCGGCGGGCCGCCCGAGCTGCTCGATCCGCCCGGCGTTCATCACCGCCACGGTGTCGGCCATGGTCATGGCCTCCTCCTGGTCGTGCGTGACGTGCACGAAGGTGATGCCGACCTCGGTCTGGATCCGCTTCAGCTCGATCTGCATCTGCCGGCGCAGCTTCAGGTCGAGCGCGCCGAGCGGCTCGTCGAGCAGCAGCACCTGCGGGTGGTTGATCAGCGCGCGGGCCAGCGCGACCCGCTGCTGCTGGCCGCCGGAGAGCTGCGCCGGCCTGCGCCTGCCGTACCCTTCGAGCTGCACCAGCGCGAGCATCCGCTCGACCTGGTCGCCGACGTTGCGGATGCCTCGCCGGCGCAACCCGAAGGCCACGTTCTCGTGGATGTCGAGGTGCGGGAAGAGGGCATAGCTCTGGAACACGGTGTTCACCGGCCGCTTGTACGGCCGCAGCCCCGCGATGTCCCGGTCGCCGAGCAGCACCTGCCCGCTGGTCGGCTCCTCCAGCCCGGCGATCATCCGCAGCGTGGTGGTCTTGCCGCAGCCGGAGGCACCGAGCAGGGCGAAGAAGGAGCCCTGCGGGATGGTCAGGCTGAGGTCGTCCACGGCGGTGAAGACGCCGAACCGCTTGGTCAGGTTGGCCAGGCGCAGGTCGCCGGCCGGTGTCTCGTGCCCCATCGTCCTCACGCCCCGATGACCTTCTGGAACTTGGCCTCGTACTCCTTCTCCCGCTGCTCGTCCAGGGCCATGAAGCCCCGGGCCTTCGACAGCAGTGCCTCGTCGGGGAAGATGAGCGGGTTCTTGGCCAGGTCCGGATCGAGCTTCTCCATCTCGGCCTGCGCACCCTTGACCGGGCAGATGTAGTTGACGTACGCGGCGAGTTTCGCGGCCACCGCCGGGTCGTAGTAGTAGTTGATCAGCTCTTCGGCGTTCGCCTTGTGGCTGGCCTTGTTCGGCACCAGCATGTTGTCCGACCAGAGCATCACGCCGGACTCCGGCGACACGAACTTGATGTTGTCGTTCTCGAAGCCGAGCTGGATCACGTCGCCCGACCAGGCGATGCAGGCGGCGATGTCGCCCTTGTTCAGGTCCTGGGAGTAGTCGTTGCCGGTGAACTTGCGGATCTGCCCGGAGTCGACGGCCCGCTTGAGCTTGGCCAGCGCGTCGTCGAACTGGGCGGTGGTGAAGTTCGAGGGATCGTGGCCGTTGGACTGCAGCAGCAGGCCCATGGTGTCCCGCATCTCGGACAGGGCGGTCACCTTGCCCTTGAGGTCGGGGCGGGTGAGCAGCTCGTCGACCGTACGGATCTCCTTGGTCACCTTGGCGTTGTACGCGAGGGCGGTCAAGCCGGACTGCCACGGGACGGAGAGCTGGCGGTCCGCGTCGAAGGACGCATTGCGCAGCGAGGGCAGCAGGTTGGCCTCGACATTGGGCAGCTTGGCCTTGTCCAGCTTCTGGATCCAGCCGAGCCGGATCATCCGGGCGGCCATCCAGTCGGTGAGCACCATGAGATCGCGCCCGGTGGGCTGGCAGCCGGCGAGCTGGTTCTGCACCTTGCCGAAGAACTCGTTGTTGTCGTTGATGTCCTCGTTGTAGGTCACCTGGATGCCGGACTTGGCGATGAACGCCTCGACGGTGGGCCGCTTGGACTCGTCCTTCTCGTCGACGTCGATGTACTGCGGCCAGTTGGAGAAGGCCAGCTTCTTCTCCGTCGCGGAGAGATCCTCGCTCTTGCAGCCGGCCTCGGTCTGTTGGGCGCCCTTCGTGCCGCAGCCGGCCAGCGTGCCCGCCGTCGCGAGCAGTGCGGCCGACCCGAGGGTGCCGGTGAGCAGACCACGCCGGGTGAGGGGCCGGAGGGGACTACGCATGTGACGACTCCTAAGGGGCATCGTCGGCGGCGGGACGGGGGAGGCGCGCCGGCGGGAGGGTCATGGCGATGGACGACTGATCCTGACATGGTGTGACCTCCCTTACAAGGGATTCCGTTGTTGGATTAGCCAGCGACCACGAAATACGCCAGACTGCGCCCGGGCACTACGCTCAGCGCGAAGGAACCGGACAGGGGAGCGGTCGATGGCCAACCGGCAACTGGAGAACGGAAACGGGGCGCGCCGTGTCACCGTGCGCGAAGGCGCCAGTCACGTTCTGCTCGACGACGTGGCCAAGCAGATCATCGAGCAGCTCCAGGAGGACGGCCGACGCCCGTACGCGACCATCGGCAAGGCGGTCGGCCTCTCCGAGGCGGCGGTCCGCCAGCGGGTGCAGCGCCTGCTCGACGCCGGGGTCATGCAGATCGTCGCGGTGACCGATCCGCTCCAACTCGGCTTCCCCCGCCAGGCCATGATCGGCCTGCGTACCGACGGGGACCTGGAGGCCGTGGCCGACCGGCTCGCCGACTTCGAGGAGATCGACTACGTGGTGATCACGGCCGGCTCGTTCGACCTGCTGGCCGAGGTGGTATGCCGCAACGACGAGCACCTGCTGGAGATCCTCCAGAAGCTGCGCGGCGTCCCGGGCGTGCTGGCGACCGAGGCGTTCGTCTACCTGAAGCTGCGCAAGCAGACCTACAGCTGGGGCACGGCCTGAGCCTCGCCACGACACGGTCCGGGTACGGATTCCGTTGCCATCAACCCAACAGCACGCTAATTCCGTCGCCTAGACGCCACTGGGCTACCGATCCCACTTGCTTCGGCGGCACGGACTGTGGGATAACCGTGGGCAGAGCGGCCGGTTTCACCCCTTGACCGGCCCGAGACCCGATGGGGCTGACATGGCCAACGCCACCGACCACCTCTGGATGCATTTCACCCGGATGGCCAGCTACTCCGCCGGCGAGGTACCGACGATCGTGCGCGGCGAGGGCGCCTACGTCTGGGACTCGCAGGGCCGCCGCTACCTGGACGGACTCGCCGGGCTCTTCGTCGTCAACGCCGGGCACGGCCGGACCGAACTCGCCGACGCGGCCGCCAAGCAGGCCGCCGAACTGGCCTACTTCCCGCTCTGGTCGTACGCCCACCCGAAGGCCGTCGAGCTGGCCGAGAAGGTCGCCTCGCTGACCCCCGGCGACCTGAACCGGGTCTTCTTCACCACCGGCGGCTCCGAGGCCGTCGAGGCGGCGTGGAAGCTGGCCCGGGCCTACTTCAAGCGCACCGGCCAGCCGAACAAGCACAAGGTGGTCAGCCGCTACATCGCGTACCACGGCACCTCGATGGGCGCGCTGTCGATCACCGGCCTGCCGGGCATCAAGTCCGACTTCGAGCCGCTGGTCCCCGGCGGCATCAAGGTGCCGAACACCAACTTCTACCGGGCCCCCGAGCACGGCGACTCCCCGGAGGCGTTCGGTCGCTGGGCCGCCGAGGAGATCGGCCGCGCCATCGAGCGGGAGGGGCCGGACACGGTCGCTGCGGTCTTCCTGGAGCCGGTGCAGAACTCCGGCGGCTGCTTCCCGCCGCCGCCCGGGTACTTCGAGCGGGTCCGGGAGATCTGCGACGCGTACGACGTGCTGCTCGTCTCCGACGAGGTGATCTGCTCCTGGGGCCGGCTCGGCGAATACTTCGGCGCCACCCGGTACGGCTACCAGCCCGACATCATCACCACCGCCAAGGGCATCACCTCCGGCTACGCCCCGCTCGGCGCGATGATCGCCAGCGAGCGGCTGATGGAGCCGTTCCTCACCGAGACCGGCATGTTCGCCCACGGGGTGACCTTCGGCGGCCACCCGGTCTCCTGCGCGGTGGCCCTGGCCAACCTGGAGGTCTTCGCCCGCGAGGACCTGGTCGGGCACGTCCGGGCCAACGAGGACGCGTTCCGGTCCACCCTGGAGAAGCTCAACGACCTGCCGATCGTCGGGGACGTCCGCGGCGACGGCTACTTCTACGGCATCGAGCTGGTCAAGGACAAGGCGACCCGGGAGACCTTCGACGACGCCGAGTCGGAGCGGCTGCTGCGCGGCTTCCTGTCCACCGCGCTCTTCCAGGCCGGGCTCTACTGCCGCGCCGACGACCGGGGCGACCCGGTGGTGCAGCTGGCCCCGCCGCTGATCGCCGAGCAGCAGCAGTTCGACGAGATCGAGCAGATCCTGCGCGCCGTGTTGACCGAGGCATGGGCACGCCTCTGACCGCCGGCTCGGGGTCGGACGGGGCCGGGACTCGCGACCGCGCGGACCGGCCCCGTCCCGCGGCCGCCGGCGGGGACGGCGCGAGCCGGGCCGCCGTCGGCGGCACCGACCGGACCCGGGTACGCCGGCTGCCCGACCTCGCCGTCCACGACCGGGCGGCCCTGCACGCCGTCCTCGACGCCGGCCGGGTCGCCCATCTCGCCATCGCCGACGGCGTCCAGCCGTACGCGCTGCCCGTCGCGTACGCCCGGGACGGGGAGCGGGTGCTGGTGCACGGCTCCACCGGCAGCCGCCTCTTCCGGCACCTCGCCGCCGGTGCCCCGGCCTGCCTCACGGTCACCCTGCTCGACGGGCTGGTGCTGGCCCGCAGCGCCTTCGAGTCCTCGATGAACTACCGGTGCGCCATGGTGCTCGGCTGCCTCGGCGTGCTCGACGGCGCCGAGAAGCTGGCCGCCCTGGAACGGCTCTCCGAGCACCTGTTGCCCGGCCGCTGGGCGCGGATCCGGCCGCCCTCGGCCAAGGAACTGGCCGCCACGCTGGTGCTCGCCCTGCCGCTCGACGAGTGCTCGGTGAAGATCAGTGCCGGGCCGCCCGACGACCCCGAGGACGACCTCGACCGGCCGGTCTGGGCCGGAGTGGTGCCGGTCGTCGAGGCGTACGGGACCCCGCAGCCCGATCCGCGGCTGCGGCACGACCTGCCCCCGCCGGAGTGGTGATGCGCTACCAGGACCTGTCGTACTGGCTGTCCAGCGTGGACGAGCCGCTGACGCCACGCCCCGGGCTGCCCGGCGACACCGACGCCGACGTGGTGCTCGTCGGGGCCGGCTACACCGGGCTGTGGACGGCGTACTACCTGGCGGCGGCCGACCCGTCGCTGCGGATCGTGGTACTGGAACAGGAGATCGCCGGGTACGGCGCCTCGGGGCGCAACGGCGGCTGGTGCTCGGCCCTCCTGCCCACCTCGCTGCCCGCGCTGACCCGCCGGCACGGCCGCGACCGGGCGCTCGCCATGCAACGGGCCATGCACGAGACGGTCCGCGAGGTCGGCCGGGTGGTCGCCGCCGAGGGGATCGACTGTGACTGGCGGGCCGCCGGCACCGTGGTGCTGGCCCGCACGGAGGTCCAACTCGACCGGGCCCGGGCCGCCGTCGCCGAGGCCCGCGAGCACGGACTGGCCGACGACGACCTGGTGCTGCTCGACGCCGCCGCGGCCACCGCCCGCTGCCGGGCCGAGGGGGTACTCGGCGGCACGTACACCCCGCACTGCGCCGCGGTCAACCCGGCGAAGCTGGTCCGCGGACTGGCCCGGGCAGTGGAACGCCGGGGCGTACGGATCTTCGAGCGGACCCGGGTCACGGCGGTGCGCCCCGGCGCGGCGGTGACCCCCGCGGGGGTGGTCCGGGCGCCGGTGGTGGTCCGCGCGACGGAGGGATTCACCCCCGGGTTGCCGGGGCAGCGGCGGGCCGTCGCGCCGGTCTACTCGTTGATGGTGGCCACCGAGCCGCTCCCGGCGGAAACCTGGGCGGAGATCGGGCTGGCCGAGCGGGAAACCTTCTCCGACTTCCGGCACGTCATTATCTACGGCCAGCGCACCGCCGACGGCCGGCTCGCCTTCGGCGGGCGGGGCGCCCCCTACCACTTCGGCTCCCGGGTCCGCCCCGACTATGACCGGGAGCCCCGGGTCTTCGCGGCCCTGCGCCGGGTGCTGGGCGAACTCTTCCCGGTGCTCGGGCCGGCGGCGCCGATCAGCCACACCTGGGGCGGGCCGCTCGGCGTCGCCCGGGACTGGACCGCCTCGGTGGGGCTGGACCGGGCGACCGGCCTCGCCTGGGCCGGCGGCTACGTCGGCGACGGCGTCGGCACCAGCAACCTCGCCGGCCGTACCCTGGCCGACCTGATCCGGGGCGAGGCGAGCGAGCTGACCGAACTCCCCTGGGTCAACCACCGCTCCCCGCGTTGGGAGCCCGAGCCGCTGCGCTGGCTCGCCGTGAACGCCGGCCTCAAGCTCATGTTCTCCGCCGACGAGGCCGAACTCCGCACCGGCCGCCCGTCCCGCCGCGCCGCCGCCTTCTCCCGCCTCCTCGGCCACTAACCCCCACCCCTCCCGCCCCTCCCCCGCCCCGCCCGAACTCGGTGATCATGAGGTTGGCGGCGTTCTTGATCTCCGCCACTGCCGCCAACTTCATGATCAACGGCGCGGCGGGAGGGAGGAGCGGGGCATGCGCAGGGGGCCGCGGGGGCGGGCGGCGGGGGGTGCGGGGTTAGTGGGTGGGGGGGATGACGCGGAGGTGGCCGCGGCGGCCGGTCTGCTGGGGGCCCTGGGCCACCGCCTGGTCGTTCTCGGGGGGGCGGGGCGGGGCAGGGCGGGCAGCCTCGCGGACCGCCTCGGCCAGCGCGACCAGGTCGTCGGTGGTGGGCGGCGGCGGCTCGAACTCGCCCTCGTGCCGGACCACGTCCCAGCCGCGCGGAGCGGTCAGACTCCGGGCGTGCGGCTCGCAGAGGTCGTACGTGTGCGGCTCGGCGAAGGCCGCCAGCGGCCCCACCACAGCCGTCGACTCGTTGTAGACATAGGTCAATGTGGCGACCGCTTGCCGGGGGCAGCCGTTACGGGAGCAGCGCCGTGGTGACCTCACGGCGGCAGGGTATCTCCATTACCGGCTCCGGCGCACCGCTTCGCGTTGCGACACGCCCGTCTTGGTGATCACAATTCGTCCGATCGGATCATCGGCACGCCGCACCAGCGACGCAACGGCGGGCCAGCCGGTGGTGCGGGCTACCCTGTGCGTCATGACGAGTCCGGAAAACCGCCGCCCCGGCTCCGGCCGGCGCACCCACCGCGACCGCCACGGGCGCGGGCTGCGGGGGCGGCTGGTGCCGGCCACCGTACCGCTGGCCCGGACCAAGGCCGAGGTCTTCGACGACCTGGTGCTGGACACGGTCGAGACCCTCGAACGACGATTCGCCAAGGAACTGGCCGGCGTCGAGTTCGCGGTCGAGGACGTCCCACCGGATCTGAACGTCTACGACTCGGACGTGCTGGAGGACGGCGAGGTTCCGCTGGCCCGCCTGCTGCCCGGGCGCCCCGGTCGGCAGGAGGTGCCACCCCGGATCGTGCTCTACCGGCGCCCGCTGGAGTTCCGCGCCATGGATCGCGAGGACCTCGCGGACCTCGTGCACGACGTGATCATCGAGCAGGTGGCGAACCTGCTCGGGGTCGACCCCGACGAGCTGGCCTGAGCCGCGCCCGCGTTGCCGCACCCCGGCCGGCCCCCACCGGCCGAGCTGTCGGCCCGAGCCGGGCGGCCCCCACCGCCCAGGCCCGGTACGCGTCAGGCGGCGACCCGCCGCTTCAGCTTCCGCCGCTCCCGCTCGGAGAGCCCGCCCCAGATCCCGAACCGCTCGTCGTGCCCCAGGGCGTATTCCAGGCACTCCGTCTTGACTTCACACCGCGAGCAGATTCGCTTCGCCTCGCGGGTCGAGCCGCCCTTCTCGGGGAAGAACGCCTCCGGGTCGGTCTGCGAGCAGAGCGCCCGCTCCTGCCACTCCGGCGCGTTTCCGAGCAGGTCGGCCACCTCGAGCTGGCCGTCCATCAGATGCCTCCTTGTCGCGCACCGGCGTCATCGCCGCTGCAACCCCCCACGCGAAAGGCGTGCTTGTCCGCCCGGTCGCAATTTGTTGCGTTCCGTGCGAACAACCCCATTCAAATTACACGCGTGTAATGCGTGCGCCGTCAAGCCGAACTTGATAATGGAGTCGCCCTCCCGACACGTTCCGGTCGGCCATCTCAGCCGTCCGGGCCTCGCAACCTGCCCTATCGATTCAGACCCCGGACGAGTAACGCCTTCTCCGGCGAGTTGTCCGAAGTTTTCTGCCGTGGCGTACCGGAGTGGACACCGACGGAGGCCCCCGGTGGAGGCTCCGGCGGGCCGTACCCGGGCGGCCGTCGCGACACCGTCCAAGATCAGCAGTCTGGTGCGCAAAGATAACGCGGCTCCCGCCGTATCGCCCGTCGAGCCCGGAATCGCCGACCGCGCCCCGTCCAGATCGTGGACGGAGCGCGACGGCGAACGGGACCCGGACGATCAGTTCGCCCCCGGCGATGCGCTGGTCGGCCGGACGAACTCGGCGATCGCGCCGCCGGTGACGGAGATCGGGCCGGCCAGCGTCCGGTCGTCCCACCAGACGGTACAGAGACCCGCCACCAGTACCGGTTCGACGGCACTGTGGAACACCCCGTCGCGGATGTGGCGCTCCCGCACCCCCGAGTGGGGTGCGCGACCCGACCCGGCCGGCCCGGCTGCCACGTCGGTGGCGCTGAGCCCGGAGTGACCGCGGCTGCCGCCGCGTCCCGGGGTGAACGCCTGGCCCACCAACGGCACGGGCAGCGACACGGCCCGCTCGGAACGCCCGACGAACTGGGCGAACCGCTGGTCCTTCGAGGGCAGGCAGCCGGTTCCAGAGGTCCATCCTGGACATCGGCACGACGGTCTCGTTGCCGCTGTTCAGCGACGAGATCGGTCCGGTGTGGTAAAGAAAGCTGCTCGGAATCGTGATCTCGGTGGTGAATTCGAAACGACAGGTGACATCCGGATAACCGTCGCCGTCGTTGTCGATGTGAATCCCGTTCCGGACGTCGTCGCCGAACTCGAAGAAGTTCGGGCCACCCGCCGCCGGCATCCACTGGTACGGCCGCCAGCGGAAAAGGTCCGCCGTCAGGCGCCGGCGTGACCGTACGCGGTCGTCCGCTTGCGGGCCGGCCGGCCCGCCGCCGCGGCGATCGCCTTGAGCTGCTCCTCCGTCCGGGCCGAGCCGTTACCCGAGCCGGCCATCCGGGAGATGGTCTCCTCCATCAGCGTGCCGCCCAGGTCGTTGCAGCCGCCCTGGAGCATCGCCACGGTGCCCTCGTCGCCCAGCTTCACCCAGGAGCACTGGATGTTGCCGATCCGGCCGTGCAGCAGCAGTCGGGCCATCGCGTGCACCGCCCGGTTCTCCCGCCAGGTCGGGCCGGGGCGGGCGATGCCGGCAAGATAGATCGGCGCGTTGGTGTGCACGAACGGCAACGCGACGAACTCGGTGAACCCGCCGGTGCGGTCCTGCACGCCGGCCAGCACCCGGAAGTGGGCGAGCCACTGGCCCGGGTGGTCGACGTGGCCATACATCATCGTGGAGCTGGACCGGATGCCCAGCTCGTGGGCGGTGCTCACCACCTCGACCCAGGCGGCGGCCGGCAGCTTGCCCTTGGTGAGCACCCAGCGGACCTCGTCGTCGAGGATCTCGGCGGCGGTGCCGGGGATGGTGTCCAGGCCGGCCTCGCGGAGCTGGAGCAGCCACTCCTTCACCGGTACGCCGGCCTTGGCGGCCGCGGTCACGATCTCCATCGGAGAGAAGGCGTGCACGTGCATCCCCGGCACCCGGGCCTTGATCGCCCGCACGATGTCGGCGTACCCGGTGACCGGCAGCTTCGGGTCGATCCCGCCCTGCAGGCAGACCTCGGTGGCGCCGGCCGCCCACGCCTCCTCGGCCCGGTCGGCGACCTGGTCGACGGAGAGCCGGTACGCGTCGGCGTCCCGCTCCCGTTGCGCAAAGGCGCAGAAGCGGCAGCCGACGTAGCAGACGTTGCTGAAGTTGATGTTGCGGTTGACCACGTACGTGACGTCGTCGCCGACCGCGTCCCGGCGGACGTCGTCCGCGATCCGGCACAGCTCGTCCAGCGCCGGCCCGTCCGCGCCGAACAGCGCCAGCGCTTTCGCCTCGTGCGCCGGATCGAGCAGCGCCGCCGGGTCCTCGGCGGCCAGCCGTAGGCCCGCGCGCAGGTCGGGATCGCTCGATCCGCCCGTCGGTACGCTGACCTTGCCCGCGACCGCCGACCAGTCGCCGTAGACGCTGTCGAAGTCGCCACGCCGGTCCCCGGTCCGCCCGGTGGTGTCGATGGTGGCGTGCAGGTCGGTACGCCCACCGAACACCTCCTCCGGCTCCTGCCAGGGGCGGCCGACCGGGCGGGCCGCCTCGACGGCGAGCCCGGTCGCCGGGTCCGCGAGGGCGATGACATGCGGCAGCAGGCGTGGGTCCAGCCACGGGTCGCCGGCCCGGACGTACTCCGGATAGATGGTCAGCCGCTCGCGCAGGGTGAAGCCGGCCTGCGCGGTCTGCCGGGCCAGCTCGTCGAGGTGCGGCCAGGGGCGTTCCGGGTTGACGTGGTCCGGGGTGACCGGCGAGACCCCGCCCCAGTCGTCGATGCCGGCGCGCAACAGCAGCGCGTACTCGCCCTCGATGAGGTTCGGCGGGGCCTGGATGCGCGCCTTCGGGCCGAGCAGCACCCGGGCCACCGCCACCGTGGCGGCCAGGTCGTGCAGCTCCGCGTCGGGCATGCCGCGCATCGCGGTGTCCGGCTTGGCGCGGAAGTTCTGCACGATCACCTCCTGGAGGTGGCCGTACTCCCGCATGGCCCGGCGGATCGCGAAGAGGGCGTCGACCCGCTCGGCCAGGGTCTCCCCGATGCCGATGAGGATGCCGGTGGTGAACGGCACGCCGACCCGGCCGGCGTCGTCGAGCACCCGGAGCCGGACCGCCGGCTCCTTGTCCGGCGAGCCGTAGTGCGGGGCGCCCGGCTCCGACCAGAGTCGCGTCGCGGTGGTCTCCAGCATCATGCCCATGCTCGGCGCGACCGGCTTCAGCCGTTGCAGCTCCGACCAGGAGAGCACGCCCGGGTTGAGGTGTGGCAGCAGGCCGGTCTCCTCCAGCACCGCCACGGCGCAGGCCCGCAGGTAGTCGAGGGTGGACCCGTAGCCGCGCTCGTCCAGCCACTGCCGGGCCGCCGGCCAGCGCTCCTCGGGGCGGTCGCCGAGGGTGAACAGGGCCTCCTTGCAGCCCTGCGCGGCGCCCTCCCGGGCGATCGCCAGCACCTCGTCCTTCTCCAGGTACGCGGCCGGGAGCCGGTGCGGCACCGTGGCGAACGTGCAGTAGTGGCAGCGGTCCCGGCAGAGCCGGGTCAGCGGGATGAAGACCTTCTTGGAGAAGGTGACGACCCCGGGGCGGCCGGCCTCCCGCAGCCCCGCGTCGCGTACCTCGCCGGCGATCCGGAGCAGCTCGTCCAGCGCCTCGCCGCGCGCGGTGAGCAGGGCGCTTGCCTCGTCGACGTCCAGCGCCCGGCCGGTCGCGGCCCGGCCCAGGGCCCGCCGGACGCTCGCCTCGGTGGGGACGGACCCGGTGCGATCAACCATCCGTCCACCCTATGCGCTGCCCATCCACCCCACGCCGTGCCCGCGCCCGGTGGACGCCGTCGGCTACGTCGGCTACGTCGGCGCCGTGGCCGCCGACTCACGGAAAGGGTGGCCTCCCGGCGTGGGGCGGCCACCCTTCCCGTGCGAGTGCTGACCGTGATCTCAAGCGGTCAGCGCGGGTGGTTCGGGTCGTCCCGGTCGAAGCGCTGGGTACGGTCGCTGTCCGGTGTGGTCGGTTGGCCGGGCTCGGCTGGCTGGCGCGGGATGGCCTGGGTCGGCTCTGCCGACGGCGGCTGACCGAAGGGCGGCGCCGGGTGCGGTGCCGGCTGCGGAGCCCCGAACGGCGGCGCGGACTGCGGGGCGTGCGGCGGGGCGGTGTTGAACGGCGGCGCCGACTGCGGCTGGCCCGGCTGGCCGGGCGGCGGGTAGCCGCCGGGCTGGTTCGCCGGCCCGCCGGGCGCGTACCCGCCCGGGACGGGGTAGCCACCCGGCTGGCCGGGCGCGGGGTAACCGCCCGGCTGACCGGGCGCGGAGTAACCGCCCGGCTGGCCCGGCGCCGGGTAGCCGGCCGGCGGCTGCGGCCAGCCCGGCTGCGGCTGCGGCTGCCCGTACACGCCGGGCTGCGGCTTCGGCCGGGGGACGTAGTAGAGGGTGCGCCAGACCTTGAAGACCACGAAGGCGGCGACCCCGAAGATCGCCACCCAGGCCAGCCGGGTGAGCAGGCCGAGGAAGGCATCCAGCACCTCGGCCTCGGCGAGCCGGCCGACCAGCCAAACCAGGAAGGTCAGCGCGCCGAAGAACGCGGCGAGGGCGTACTCGCCGAGGGCCGCCTGGGTGATCAGTTTGGCCTTGGGCAGCGCCGGGCGTACGTGGGTGGCGAGCAGGACGGCCAACACCGGCAGCACGGCCGACTCGACGCCGACGAAGATGAAGAAGGCACTCCCCGCCCGACCGCTGAAGGTGCTGTAGCCGTCCATCGGCACCAGCAGGCGCAGCAGGCCGACGAAAAGCAGCACGGCGTTCGCGCCGAGCAGGACGAGCGCGGCCAGTTCGCGCAGTGGCTTGGTCAACTGGCTGGCCTGCGTGGCGTCGCCGGACGCGGGCTCGGCGGGGCTGGTCACGAACTCCCCCTGGGGACGAAAACGGACAGGTGCCGACTGAGCCTAGCCTGCTTCCTACTGGTTGCTCATAGTTGAGCGGTTCGGACGGTTCGCTTCCGCTTCCCGCACAGTCCCCCGGCCACTGACCGGGCGACGGCGGCGCGTAGGGAAGGATGGAGCCATGCGCATCGTGGTACTGACCGGCGGGATCGGGGGCGCGCGGTTCCTGCTCGGGGTCCGCGCGTACGCCCGGGAGGTGGGGGCCGAGGTGACCGCCGTGGTCAACGTCGGCGACGATCTGCTGCTGCACGGGCTGAAGGTCTGCCCCGACCTGGACAGTGTGATGTACACGCTGGGCGGCGGCGCCGACCCGGAGCGGGGCTGGGGCCGGGTGGGCGAGACCTGGACGGTCAAGTCCGAGCTGGCCGCGTACGGCGCGGAGCCCGCCTGGTTCGGCCTGGGCGACAAGGACATCGCCACCCACCTGGTCCGGACGACCATGCTCAACGCCGGCTACCCGCTGTCCGCCGTGACGGCCGCGCTGGCCACCCGGTGGGAGCCGGGGCTGACCCTGCTGCCGGCCACCGACGACCGGCTGGAGACCCACGTCGTCGTCGACGGGGACGAGGGGCAGCGGGCGATCCACTTCCAGGAGTGGTGGGTGCGGTACCGGGCGGACATCCCGACGCACCGGTTCGTCTTCGTGGGCGCGGACACGGCGAAGCCGGCGCCGGGTGTGCTGGAGGCGATCGGCTCCGCCGACGTGGTGCTGATCGCGCCGAGCAACCCGGTGGTGAGCATCGCCCCGATCCTGGCCGTACCGGGTCTGCGCGACGCGGTGACCGACGGGCCAGCCCCGGTGGTCGGCGTGTCCCCGATCATCGGCGGCGCGCCGGTACGCGGCATGGCCGACCGCTGCCTCGCCGTGCTCGGCGTGGAGTGCAGCGCGGCCGGGGTGGGCGGCCTCTACGGCGGCCGGTCGGCGGGCGGCCTGCTCGACGGCTGGCTGGTGGCGCCCGAGGACGAGGGGACGCTGGTGCCGGACGCCTCCGTACGGTCGGCACCGCTGCGGATGATCGACGAGGCGGCGACGGCGGCGATGGTCCGGGCCGCGTTGGAGTTGGTGTGAGACTGGAAATCCTGCCCGTGCCGGGCATCGGCGACGTGACCGAGGGCGACGACCTGGCGGCGATGATCGCCACTGCGGCGCCGTGGCTGCGCGACGGGGACGTGCTGGTGGTGACCAGCAAGATCGTGTCGAAGGCGGAGGGCCGGCTGGTCGACGTGCCGGCGGACGGGCCCGACCGGCTCGCCGCGCGGGACGAGGTGCTCGCGGCGGAGACCGCACGGGTGGTGGCGGCCCGGGGTGCCACCCGGATCGTGCAGACCCACCACGGGTTCGTGATGGCCTCCGCCGGCATCGACGCCTCGAACGTGGACAAGACCCGGCTGGTGCTGCTGCCCCGGGATCCGGACGCGTCCGCCCGCGCGCTGCGGGCCGCGCTACGCGACCGGTACCACCTGGACGTCGCGGTCATCATCAGCGACACCATGGGCCGGCCGTGGCGCAACGGCCTGACCGACGTGGCGCTCGGCGTGGCCGGGATGCCGGCGATCCGCGACCACCGGGGGGAGATCGACCCGTACGGCAACGAGCTCCAGCTGACCCAGATGGCGGTGGTGGACGAGCTGGCCGCCGCCGGTGAGCTGATCAAGGGCAAGTGCGACCAGGTACCGGTCGCGGTCGTCCGCGGCTACCTGGGGGTGGCGGGGGCCGACGACGGCGAGGGTGCCCGGGTGCTGGTCCGGGAGGCCGCCCTGGACCTCTTCTCGCTGGGCACCGCCGAGGCGAAGGCGGCCGGGCTGCGCGAGGCCGCGCTCCTCGCCGACGGCCCGGGCCCGTCGCCGGCCGACCCGGCCGCCGTCGACCGGGCGATCGCCGCGGTCACCGGGGTGGTCGCGCCCGGCACGGTCTTCACCCAGGTCACCGACGCCGAGGTACGCGCCGGCATGGTCGCCGGCGTGCCCGGCTGGCCCGCGCACGCGAGCGGACTCGTGCTCGGGGCGCCGCCGGCCCCGGTCGACCAGGGCGACCTGGTGCGCTTCGGCGCCGACCTGCAGCGCCTGCGGACCGCGCTGGCCGCGGAGGGCATCTCCTCGGCGGTGTTCCCGCCGCCGGCCGGCAGCACCGCCAGCGCCGCCCTGGCCCTCTGACCACCGCTCCGGTCTCGGGCCCGTCCCCCACTCGCCGACCCGGCCGGGCCCCTGATGCCGCGCCACGTCGCCGAGCCGGCGGGGTCCGGATCCCGCCGACCCCGCCACCTCGCCGACCTGGCGGCAGCCAACCGGCCCGGCGCAATTGGTCAGGCGTCGAGGACGGCGCGGCCGAGCGGGGTCAGGGTGTGCAGCACGGTGTTGCGGTCACGGTGGCTGACCAGCAGTCCGGCGTTGCGCAGCACGCTGGTGTGCTGGCTGGCCGCGGCGGCGGAGATGCGCAGCCGGCGGGCCATCTCGCCGGTGGTGCATCCCTCGTCGGCGGCTTCCAGCACGGCGGCGCGGGTGCGGCCGAGCAGGGCGGCCAGGGCCTCCCGGCTGGCGCCGTCGGCGTCCCGCCGGACACCGAGCCCGGGCGCCGGGGTGAGCCCGCCGAGCCGGTCGACCGGATAGACCAGCACCGGCGGCAGCGCCGGGTCGACCAGCGCGACCGGGGTGCGCGCGCAGAAGAACGACGGGACCAGCAGCAACCCCCGGCCGTCCAGGTGCAGTTCCCGGGTGTCCGGATAGTCGAGGACCTCGAGCACCCCGTCCGCCCACCGCATGCTGGGCCGGAGGCTGGCCAGCAGCCCTTCGGCCCCGCCGTCGAGCATCGCCCGGGCCCGCCGCGCCCGGTCCGCCTCCACGGCGGCCTGGATCCGGGACCAGTACGGGGTGACCGCGAGTTCCTGGTAGCGGGCCATCGAGCCGGTGAGGTGGCGCAGCACCTCGGGTTCGCCCCGGGCCAGCCCGGCGGCCGGGGCGGGCAGGACGTTCTCCTCGGCCAGCCGGGTCAGGTCCCGGTGCAGCATGTCGACCGGGGTGCCCCGGACCGCTTCCAGCCCCGCCGCCAGGCCGTCCTTGCTGGCGTACGGGGTGAGGAAGTCGGGGAAGTAGCCGCGGGGTGGGTTGAGGGCCAGGAGGAGACGGAAACGTTCCCCGGCGCTCTCCTCCATCCGGAGGGTGTTGGCCACGGTGCGTCGCCATGGCGTCAGCAGGGGGTCACGTCCACGACCCTGGAGCAGGTGCAGGCTGAGGACCAGTTCCCAGACCGGGTCTGCGGCGGGTGCCACCCTGGTCCGCAGGATGTCCTCGCTCGAGAAGATGATCTTCAGCATGGAGCGCTCCCGGGGGCGGACAGAGGGAGAGCCCGCCACCAGTGGCACTGTACCCGGCGGCACTAATCTCCATCTTTAAGCGTGGGCTGAAAAACCTCGACGCCAACGGGGCCGGTTGGGCATGCTTCCCTTGCCCATCCGGCTCGGGACGGTGGTTGCACCCCACCCGGGACCCGGGGAGACGGACGACCGGACGGCATCACGAGGGTCTGCGGCGGGTTCTCCGCAGAGATGCCATCCGGTCGTCCGACCTGGCGCGGTCGTCTCAGTCGATCCAGAGCGCCACCCGGTGGTCCTCGTCCGTCACGTAGTAGCAGCGCCCGTCCAGCTCGGCCAACCCCTCCACGTGGTGGAACGGCGCCAGCTCGGCCACCAGCTTGCCCGCCACCCGCGCGTCCGGCGTGACGTCCCACCGGAACCGGACGTGCCGCGAGGTCACCGCACCACCGTGCGGATGATCGTCCAACAGCACCGAACCCTTGCCCAACGCGTCGATCGACCCGATCACCGCCGCGTACCCGCCGTCCGGGGTGGGGGTGACGGCCCGGAAGCCGGTCAGCGCGCCCGGCGGGGTCACCCCGGTCAGGGCGTACGCCCCGACCGGCCGGGGCCAGCCCGGTTGGGCGCCGAACATGTCGGGCACCCCGGCCAGCTCGACCAGGATCGGCTCCCCCTCGGCGGTGACCGGGAAACGCAACCCGAGCAGCACCGTCCCGGTCGGCGTGAACGCGGCGGCCTCGACGTTGAGCGGCACGTCGTCGGGCGCGAGCCGGCGCACCCAGCTCTTGGCCCGGGCGGTGCCCCGGGCCAGGGTCTCCACGATGAACCGGTGCCGGACCCGGTCGCCGGGCGGCAGCGGGGTCAGCGGGGCCGCGGCCAGGGCGTCGTTGACCGCCCGGTGCAGCCGGAACTGATTGCGGACCACGTGCACCGGCAGTGTCCCGTAGGCGGCGTCCTCCTCGCGGAACCGGGCCACGAACGCGCGGCGGGGCCGCAGCGGGCCGGCCTTCGACCCGAAGTGCGAGCCGAAGACGTACACCCAGCCGTCGTGGTGGGCGAGGGCCTCGCCGTCCTCGGTGCGGCCGTTCTCCCGGCCGGCGTCGGCGGCCACGTGATGCGCCACCCACTCGCCGTCGTGGCGTTCCACCAGCAGGGCCAGGCAGCGTTCCACCGGGCCCTCGTCCAACACGGTCCAGAAACCCCGGCGGGCGCCGTGGGCGCGCAGCAGCGCCGGGGAGCGTACCGGCAACAGGTCGCTGGCCTCGTTGCCGGCCACGACGAACTCGACGAGTCGCAGGGTCACCGGGCCAGGGTACGAAGACCGCGCTCGTAGAGTGTCGGAGTGCCCGAGACCCGCACCGACCTCCCGACGTACGCCGACCTGCACGCCGACGCCACCGCGCTGCTGAGCCACTGGACGCCGACCAGCCCGGCGGCCGCCCTGGCCCGGGACCGGACCCTGGAGCTGCTGTCCGCCGGGCCGGTGGCGATGAGCCGCGCCCACCGGGCCGGGCACGTCACCGCGAGCGCCCTGGTGCTCGACCACACCGGCGCGCGGGTGCTGCTCTGCCTGCACGGTAAGTTCCGCAAATGGGTACAACTCGGCGGGCACTGCGAACCCGGTGACCCGACCCTGGCCGCCGCCGCGCTACGCGAGGCCGGCGAGGAGTCCGGGATCGCCGGGCTGACGGTCGACCCTGAGCCGATCGACGTGGACATTCACCCGGTCGCCTGCCAGGGCGGGTCACTGCACTACGACGTCCGGTTCACGGTGCTCGCCCCGCCGGGGGCGACCGAGCGGGTCAGCGACGAGTCCGAGGCGCTGGGCTGGTTCCCGCCGGACCGCCTGCCCGAGCCACTGGCCGACGGGACCGTCCAGCTCGTCGCGCCGGCCCTCGCCGCCCTGGCCCGCCGGGCCGCCGGCTGACCCGGCGGCCCGGCGGGGGCGCACGACCCGGTCAGACCAGGCCCTCCTCGCCGCGCTCCTTCAGCTCGTCGACCAGCTTCTTCACGTCCTGGGCCCGGTCCCGCGGGCAGACCAGCAGCGCGTCCGGGGTGTCCACCACGATCAGGTCGCGGAGGCCGAGGGCGGCCACCAGCCGGCCGGAGTGCGGCACCACCACCAAGCCGCTGCTGTCCCGCAGCAGGACTTCCGGCTTGGCGTCGGCGCCCAGCACCACGTTGCCGTCCGCGTCAGCGGGCAGCACGTCGCCGAGGGTGTGGAAGTCGCCGACGTCGTTCCAGCCGAAGTCACCGGGTACGGTGGCCACCCGCCCGGCGGTCGCCGCGCCCTCCATCACCGCGTAGTCGACGGAGATCTTCGGCAGGGTCGGCCAGACGGTGCCGAGGACGTCGTCCTGCTCCGGAGTCCCCCACGCCGCCGCAATCGCGACGATCCCGGCGTGCAGGGCCGGCTGCTGCCGGGCCAGCTCGGCCAGGAAGACGTCCACCCGCCAGACGAACATGCTGGCGTTCCAGAGGTGCCGTCCGGAGCGGACGTATCCCTCGGCCACCTCGGCGGCGGGCTTCTCCTTGAACTCGAGCACCGGACGCAGCGGACCGTCGCCCGTCGGCTCGCCGGTCTCCAGGTAGCCGTAGCCGGTCTCCGGCCGGGTCGGGGTGATGCCCACCGTCATCAGCAGCCCCTGCTCGGCGCCGCGGATCGCCTGGCGTACGGTCTCCGCCCACGACGCGGCGTCGCCGATCAGGTGGTCGGCGGCGAACGAGCCCATCACCGCCGTCGGCTCGCGCTCCGCGATCACGGCCGCCGCCAGCGCGATCGCCGCACACGAGTCGCGCGGCGAGGGCTCGACCAGGATGTTCTCCTCTGGCAGGCCAGCCAGTTGCCGGGCCACCGCCGCGACGTGCGCGGCCCCGGTGACCACCAGCGTGCACTCGGGTGTGGTCAACGGCGACAGTCGGTCCACCGTCGCCTGGAGCAGCGAGGCCGGGGTACCGGTCAGCGGGTGGAGGAACTTGGGATGGCCGGCCCGGGACAGCGGCCACAATCGTGTGCCACTGCCCCCCGCCGGGATGACGGCGTAGAACATCAGCACATCATGCCCGAACCACCACGGCACGGACGCCACGTCGGGCGGACGAGCATCCGACAGGTCAGGCCCGAGCCCGGCTCCACGCGGCGATGTGCACCTCCGCGCTGGACTCCCAGGTGAACTCCTTCGCCCGGTCGAACCCGGCCTTCGCCAGGGAGAGCCGGCGCTGCTCGTCGTCCAGCAGGGCGGTCAGGTCGGTGGCGATCTGGTCCGGGTCCTCGCTGGTGTACGCGACCGCGTCGCCACCCACCTCGGGCAGGGAGAGCCGCGGCGTGGTCAGCACCGGCGCGGCACACGCCATCGCCTCCAGGATCGGCAGCCCGAACCCCTCGCCGTACGACGGGTAGGCGGCGACCAGCGCACCGCCGAGGAAGCCGGGCAGGTCGGCGTAGCGCAGGTAGCCCGGGCGGAGCAGCCGCAGGTGCGACGGAACCTCGGCCACCGCGCGGTCGATGTCGTCGTCATGCCCCTGGCCCCCGGCGATGACCAGCGCCGGCGGGTTGTCCCGGTCGGCCACCGCGCGGGCCCAGCCCCGGATCAGGTTGGGTACGTTCTTGCGCGGCTCCTTGGCCCCGAGGAACGCGACGTAGCTGCTGCTGCCCAACCCGAGGCGCGCGCGGACCCGGGCCTTCTCCTCCTCGCTCGGGGCGTGGAAGGCGGCCTGGTCGACCCCGTGGTAGGCCACGTCGATCCGGGTCGGGTCGGCGTCCAGCAGGCGGATCAGCTCGTCCCGGGTGGCCTTGCTCGGCACGATCACCCGGTCGGCGCGGCGCAGCGACGTCTTGATGGCGCTGCGGAAGAACGTCCGCCGGGACTTGTCGTAGTGCTCCGGCTCGGTGAAGAAGGTCGCGTCGTGCACGGTGACCGTCACCGGGCAACCGGCCCGCAGCGGGCAGGTGTAGAAGGGCGAGTGCAGCACCTCCGCCGCCACCTGCTGGGCCAGCAGCGGCAGGCCGGTCTGCTCCCAGGCGAGCCGGGCCGGACGGTGCGCGACCGCCGCCGGGGCGGGGATGACCTCGGCCCCGGGCAGCATCCGGGTGTAGCGCTCCAGGTCGGTGCGGAGGCTCACCACGACGAGATCCACGCCGGAGCCGCAGACCCGGCCGAGGGCGCCGAGCAGACCGTCGACGTATCTACCGACGCCGCCACGGTCGGCGGGGACACTCGTGGCGTCGATGAGCACGCGGGGCGGGCGACCGGCGGTCACGGGGCGACTCCTCAGGCTGTCGGCTGTGGGGAACAACACTGTCGGCAAGCCTACGCCGGGCCGGGGTCCCGGCGGTGACTGCGACCCGACGGTACGCCGACTTGTCCTTGCCATCGAGTACGGGCCACCGGCGCGTATCGTTCGCGACGATGGCCGACAACATTGCCCGGGTCTTCGCCGACGCGATCGCGACCGACCCCACGCGCCCCCTGCTGACCTGGTACGACGACGCCACGGGCGAGCGCACCGAGCTGTCCGGGGCGACCTTGGCGAACTGGGTGGCCAAGACGGCCAACCTGCTCGTCGACGAGGTGGCCCTCGCCCCCGGCGACCCGGCGGCCGTGCTGCTGCCCCCGCACTGGCAGACCGCCGCCGTGCTGCTCGGCTGCTGGTCGGCGAAGCTGACCGTGGTCGACGCCCCGGGTGCCGTGGACGTGCTCTTCGCCGCGGCGGACCGGGTCGACGAGGCGAATGCCTGGTCGGCCGGCGAGCGGTACGCGCTCGCGCTCGACCCGTTCGCCCTGCCGATGCGGCAGGTGCCGCCGGGCTTCGCCGATTTCGTGTCGGCGGTACGCGGCCACGGCGACCACTTCACGCCGTACCCGCAGGGTGGCGACGGGGACGCGGAGCTGCTGGCCCGCGCGGAGGCCCGGGGCGCGGAGCTCTGCCTCACCCCGGGCGACCGGCTGCTGGTCGACACCGGGCGGCACCCCGACCCGGTCGACTGGCTCCTCGCCCCGCTGGCCGCCGGCGCCAGCCTGGTCCTCTGCGGCAACCTCGACCCCGCCCGCCTCGACTCGCGCACCGCCACGGAGAAGGTCACCCGCAGCGTCTGACCGGAAAATGAGCCTGACCAGGGCGGGTCTTGTGCAGGGGGCATCGCCGGGCTGGTGGGGGCCGGTCCGGTGTGATGTTGGTGGT